>JAGXRX010000055.1 GCA_018335655.1 Erysipelothrix sp. | reverse complement strand
GCTTCGTCAACACTCAACCAAGCGTTCTTAGTGAGTGAGCGATGTTTACGATCAAAGGATTTAAAGGTTAATGCATAAAAGAGATGTGAAGGTTTTGTTTGTCCCATGATATTGCATATGATCTTCATGGTTGGATGAAGAAAGCTTAATGCTGGGGGTAAAGTAGGAACACCTGATAAGACACACCCGCTGTATTCAGCTCCATGATGTTTTAAGAGTGAGCGTGCAACTACACTACCCATGGAATGTCCAAATAAGATAACGGTTGGTGTCTTATATTTGTGTTGAATAAAATGTTGAATACTAATAATGTCACCAATATTGCGCATCCAACCATCAGTTTCACCAAAATCACCAAAAATCATATCTGCTCCAGTTTCACCATGACCACGTTGGTCAATGGTTAATACGATATATCCAAATGATGCAATGCGGGTCGCAAGGGCATCATATCGAGCACGATGTTCTGCTAAACCATGAATCATTAATACTAATGCTTTTGGGGTAGGATGATCAAAAACACTGTAATGAATTCTGGTTTTATCCAAGTAAGAGTCATATGTCAAATCATGTTTCATTATATTCCTCCAGGACTTGTTAACCAAGTTAACCTAATTATAACTCATCGTGAGACTTTACCGACTTGTTTCACACTTATTTACACTATTTATACTATAAATCAACCATATAAGCATTATAATAATGGTATGAAATACCACATTGATGATTTTGAAGCACATTATCATGTTTTAAAGAAACCTATAGGTATTTATGTCTTTTCTAAAGTGAAAAAAGTGAGTGATGCGCAGGACATTATGCAGAACATTATGATGTCACTTTTTAAGGCAATGAAGAAAGGCCATGACATAGAAAACCTACTTGATTATACGTATGCGATTGCACGTAGTGAACTTTCTAAGTTTTATAAGATAACCTTTGAAGAAGTTGAACTCTTTGATGATGATGAAGTTGTTGATCAACATGAAGATCTTAATGAATCAACTCTCAATCATGTCACTGAAGATATCTTGTGGCAGGAAATTAAGAAATTCGATTCATTAACACAACGTGCTCTTGTCATGAAATACAAGTATGATATGACCTACTCTCAAATGGAAAAAGCACTCAAAGTGAATGCTTCTACTCTAAAATATCGCGTTCATCAAGCTGTTGAAAGTCTTAAAGAAAAATTTCTTTAAGATTTTTTTGACCAAATCACTTTGAATGATCTCTTACTTGATGAAGGAGAAATTTTATGAACAAACTTCAGAAGACAATAGATACACATGCACTTAATGATCAAAAAGTATTAAAAAGTGTTATGAAACAACCGTTAGGTTTTGGATTCAAACTAGCGGGTGCCCTCGCTTTAACCTTCTTACTCATGTTCGCTCTGTTACCAACACTACGAACTACTCCAACACTTGCATATCAAGCAACTGTACGTGTTGAAATTAATCCAGCATTTGATATCACCGTAGATCAAGATGATTTAGTGGTCGATATTGTTCCTCTTAATGATGATGCTCTTGGCTTCGACAAGGGTCCTTATCTTGATGGACCAGTTGATGTTGCGATTACTGCAATCATTGCTTATGCCTTAGAAAATGGATTCATCACTGAAGATGCACTTGAAAGCGACGTAGTTGCAATTACAGTCGTTGGAGATGAAGACGAAGAAGATGAAGAAGTTAAAGAAGCTGTTGATAACCTAGGAGCTCGTATTAAAGCTCGTCTTGAAAGTTTAGAAGAAGGACTTGAAGTGGATGTTGTGTTTATTAAAGCAACCCTTCGTGAACTCTTCGAAGCAAGAGGAAAAGAAATTCCTTTAGGCCTATATGTTATTGGTGGTGCTGTCTTACAAGAAGATGGAACTTATATGCCAATGAAAGAATTCATGGCTACTAAGCGTGCTGAAAAACTAGATAAACTTACTAGAGATGAAAAGTTTGCTTTAAAGGCTATTCGCAAGCAATTAAAAGAACTTCGCGAAGAAGGTGAAGACACTGACGAACTTGAAGATGAACTTGAAGAACTTGAAAGTGAAAAACCTTTAAAAGAACGCCTTGAAGCAATTAAAGAGCGCATTAAAGAAAGAAAGAATAATAGACCTCAAAGACCTTAATTCAAAATTTTATTAACTACAAAAACAACACCAAGTTTATTCCTTGGTGTTGTTTTTATTTTGGTTGTGTTTATACTCTACAATCTATTTTTGCTTAATTGATGGTTAATTCACTATAACCACGAATTCTGCTTTGATCTTGTGAATCTCTATAATCATAGTTAACTACAGGTATTGCAAAATACATACAATTCTTAATCATAAACGATACTCCCCCGTTTTAGATAAAAAAAAGATGGAGACCGAAGTCTCCACTACAATGATACTGGGACCACATTGTGAAGGTCATTTGTCTCATGCAATGATACTGGGACCACATTGCTAAGGTCAATTGTCTCTTGCAATGATACTGGGGCCACATTGCTAAGGCCATTTGCACTTTTACTATAGCATAAAGCAGTAATTAATCAATAGTTAATGCTACCTTCAGTTTAAATCCTCAATGGTGAATAGTCACAAAAGTAAGTCTAATAACCATCATGTTAAGTGAAGCATCAATCTCATTGCTCGTTTTTACGTCCTTCTAAATCATGTTTAATCTTTGTGGTTGAGATACCTTGTGTTCTTGGAAGATAAACTACTTCACAATGTTCTTTTAAGAAATCAAACTTCCCTTCCCAATCGTCTCCAATCACAAACACATCCACGTGATAGTTAATCACATCGTCTGTTTTTTGCTCCCATGTGTCTTCACGAATCACAAGATCGACCACTCTTAATGCTTCAAGCATCGCTTTTCTTTCTTCAAAAGGATGATAGGCATGTTTTCCTTTAATGATATTAAACTCATCTGAAGACAATGCCACAATTAAGTAGTCCCCTAAAGCTTTTGCACGCTCTAATAACTTAACATGTCCATAGTGAAGTAAATCAAACGTTCCATAGGTTATCACGCGTTTCATAGATTTACGTTGTGATAGACATCACTAACATCATCTATCGCTTCAAGCATTCCCAACAGTTTATTAAAATGAACTAAATCATCGCCTTCTAATGTGACACTTTCTTGCGCAATGAAGGTTGTTTCAAAGACACTAAACTCAGTCTCAACCAAAGCACTTAATGCTTCTTTTGCTTTATAAAGATCACTTGGAATGACACTCACTGATAATTCATCATTAACCATCTCAAGATCAATGACATCCACTTCCGCTTCAATAAGTGCTTCTAATGCCTTTTCTTCATCATTGTAGTTAACTTGAAGTAGCCCTACATGATCATAGGTATGAATAACACTTCCCATAACCCCTAGTTTTCCTGAAGACTTATTGAAAGCATTGCGTACATCCGCATAGGTGCGATTCACATTATCACTTAAACACTCGACAATAATGGTTGCTGCTCCTGAGCTAAAGCCTTCATAGCGTACTTCATTGTATTGTGTATCATCATTTCCTTTTGCCTTATCAATGGCACGTTTAATGATTTCTGAAGGAACTTGTGCTGCTTTTGCCTTCTCTATAATACGACGTAAAGAGACATTCATATCAGGATTAGGTTCACCAGATTTCGCAGCAATATAAATCTCTTTTCCAAACTTAGAGTATACCTTTGTTTTGGCAGCCCCTGTTTTCGCCATTGCATTTTTTCGTACTTCGAATGCTCTTCCCATATTCTTTCTCCTTTAAATTATCGTTTTGATTGTAGCTTGGCTACTGCTTTCGCAACCCAAACTCTTGGTAATGCCTTCACTAACCATAATAGCACACGATGACTGGGTTGTGAGAGGATAAATCGTTGTTTCTTGTGTAGACCTTTAATAGCACGTGAGATGGCTAAATCAACATTCATACTTGGCACATGATTAAAGACTTTCATGGGTCCTGCTTTCGCAACTTTTCCAAATTCTGTATGTACAGGTCCTGGAATAAAAGCGAGTGAGCGAAGACCTAAAGGTTTAAATTCAATGTCACATGCGAGTGAGAAAGCACTCACGTAGTTTTTTGTCGCATAGTATACATTCATACCTGGACCACTCATTTCTCCAGCAAGTGAAGAGACATGAAGAAAGGTTGCGTGTGGGTTCATATAAGGGATAAGACGGCGTGTAGATAGTGTTAAGAATGTACAGTTAACGGTGATCATATCACGCATAACATCTTCATCCATGGACTTAAAATCACCCACATACCCAAATCCTGCATTATTAATGACTAAATCAAATGTCCAGTTGTTTTCTCTTATCTTTGATTCTAAAGCATCTACCGCATCACTTTTTAATGCGTCCAACACAAAATATTCAACACTGTGATTTCTGATTTGATGACACTCGTCTTGTAGTGCCTTTAAGCGATCTTCACGTCGGGCAAAGACAACACAATCATAACCTTCTTGGACTAAGGCTTTGGTAAATGACTCACCAAGTCCTGAGGAAGCACCACTAATGAGGGCACGTTTCATGATCGAATACTCGCTTTATGTTCTAGTTCGCATGCTTTAAGCACTTTACTCATGACTTCTTCAATTTGAGCTTGTGTATAGCCTTGATTGTTTTTAAAACTTAGTGTTAAAGCCATGGAGTGGGTTGTTTCGGACATGGTAAATAAATCAAAGACAACCGCAGAATCAATGAATGGTTTTCCTGCTTTGAGGATTGTTTTAATGATACTTGCACTTGGAATTGATTTATCTAAAACCAAGGCAATATCTTTTGTAATCGTTTGTAGTTTAGATAGTGGTTCAAAGGCAATCTTACCTTTTTTAAGATCATGAAGTAGACTTAAATCAAGTTCCGCAATGAGGGTTTGTTTAACATCAAATGCTTTCGCACTTGTAGGATGCACTACCCCAACATAACCAATTCGCTTTTGATCTAAGGTTAACCATGCACTTTGGTAAGGATGTAAGTAGAGTGAATCTTCATCCATGCTTTGGACACCAAGACGCGATGCTTGAAACCCAAGATGTGAGAGAAGTGTCTCTATCATACCTTTTAGTGTAAACACATGTGCACCAATTTTTTCTTTAAGAATCGTATTGGTATGCACTGGTTTTGTGAGCGCAATACTACAATGCACTTTATAGCCACCTTTGAAATACACATTGGAAATTTCAAAGCTGTTGTAAGTGTTTTTATAAGACTGTGCGTTCGCAACATTTAAAAGTGTGCTTGCATACAAGTGATTGCGTATCATCTTGCGGTCTTCAGAGAGTGGACTTAAGATCATATGTGGTTGTTCATAGGACATGGGTCCTTTTGCATAACGCTCATGCATGAGTGTATACGTAACAACCTCATTGAGTCCCATCCCTGTAAGGGCATGTTGAAGTTGACGACGCATCATTTGCATGGAATCAAGTTTACCTACAGTTTGAGTTAATGATAATGGTGTTGAAGGAATCTTAGAGTATCCAATAACACGAATGATTTCTTCCACGACATCTTCTTTTATGACAATATCATCACGATGACTTGGAACATTCACTTCAAACATTTCACTTTCTTCACTTGGATCAAATCCTAAAGCACTTAATGTGTTAAATACTTGATCAACACTGAGTGTTGTACCACATAGTTTATTAATGAACGATAAAGATAGTGAAATCGTTCTTAGTTCTTCATTTGCAAGTGGCGCAAGCGCAACAATAGGGTGTATCCCCTTCGCATTCGCTAAGGTTTTAAGATAATAAGTTGCTCTTTCCATGGTAGCCATACTAGTCACAGGATCAATAAACTTACTAAAGCGAGCTGCCGCATCCGTTTGAATTTGAAGACGCTTAGAGGTTGCTTTAATGCGCATTGGATCAAATTCTGCAACTTCAATAATAATAGATTTGGTAGTATTAAGAATTTTAGAGTTATCCCCTCCAATAATTCCACCAAGTCCAACTATCTCCTCTTCAGAGACAATACAAACGTCCTCAGAAAGTAGTTCATATGTAATCTCATCAAGAGCAGTGTATGCTCCTAAAAAGCCTTCACTCGCTCCTAAATGGTCGTTATTAAGTAAGGTACGATCATAGAAGTGAAGAGGATGTCCAGTTTCCAACATGACCAAGTTAGAAATATCCACAACATTATTAATGGATTTGATATTGTAAGCCATTAAGATGTTCTTTAACCAACGTGGTGATTCACTTAATGTGACCTCTTCAATGATTCGTCCTAAGAATTGTGGACAACCAGACGTTGTGGAAGTAATACTTAAAGGCGTATGATCCACATCATACACGACATGCTCATGAGGTACTGCAATTAAATCTCGATTTAAGATGGCACTTACTTCCCACGCCATGGCAATCAAAGAGTTTGCATTCGCACGATTTGGCGTAAGTGAAATATCAAAGAGTGTATCGTCCCATCCTAATGCTTCTAAAGCATCCATACCTAGTGGATATTCTTCATCTAATATCGCAATACCCTCTTTCATAGACTCAGGAATAAACTTATCATCAAGTCCTAGTTCACTGTATGAACAAATCATGCCCATGGAAGGTTTACCACGTACTGTGGTTGCCTTAATGGTTAATCCTGGAAGTTGAGCTCCTACTCTCGCTACAATGACAGTGATGCCTTCACGCACATTACTTGCACCACACACAACATCAATGACCTCATCACCAACATCAACGGTTGTTAAGTGTAAATGATCAGAATCAGGATGATTAATGCATGTTAAAACACGGCCGATAACACAGCCACTTACTTTTACTAAAGGTTTAACTTCTTCAACTTCAAAGCCAGCATGTGTTAGCGCATGCGCTAAGGCATCATTACTGACCCCTATTAAATCCACACGGGTGGATAACCATTGTTTTGATAGTATCATTGGTAATTCTCCTTACTCAAACCGCTTAAATACAGATAAGAATGGGGCTGCATTGGTGTAGAAATGACGAATGTCATCAATACCATACTTAAGCATTGCTATACGTTCAACACCACACCCAAACGCAAAACCACTTACCACTTGTGGATCATAACCTGCTTTTCTTAATACTTCAGGATGAACCATCCCTGCTCCTAACACTTCAATCCAACCGGTTTGTTTGCATATACTGCATCCACTACCACCACATAAGTGACAGGACACATCAACTTCAACACTTGGTTCTGTGAACTGAAAGTATGAAGGACGAAGACGTATGACACGACTTTCTCCAAACATCGCTTTTGCTAAGGTTTCTAGAGTATGTTTGAGGTTGGCCATCGTGACACCCTCTCCTACCACTAGTCCTTCAATTTGAGTAAATTGATGAGAATGGGTTGCATCATCATCATCTTTGCGATACACCTTACCAGGACAAATGACTTTTAAAGGCACATGTGGAGCACTGGATTCAAGCACACGTGTTTGAATGGCGGTAGTGTGAGTACGAAGTAACCACTCTACATCAATATAAAAAGTGTCTTGCATATCACGTGCTGGATGATTTGCAGGAATGTTTGCTTTTTCAAAGTTGTATAGATCAAGTTCTACTTCTGGACCTTCCACGACTTGATAACCTAAACCAATGAACACATCTTCAATAGTTTGTGTGACCAGTGTTAAAGGATGAAGTGTTCCTAAAGAAATACTTGTTCCTAACAAAGTCATGTCTAAAGCATCTTTTTTAAGATTTTGAGCAAGCTCAATACTTTCAAGTCGCACTTGTGCTTCTTCAAAAGCTGCTTCTAAGGATGCCTTAAGGGTATTCACTTGAGCACCAAAGCTTTTACGCGCTTCAGGATCTAAATCCTTAAGGGTACTCATAAGCGAAGCCACTTGGCCTTTTTTGGATAAAAATTGGAGTCGAACCTCTTGAAGTTGCGCTACACTGGTAGCTTGTTGGATAGCTTCTAAGGCTGATGATTGGATGTTTTCTATGGACATATTGCCTCCTTAACATAAAAAAACGTTTCTACTTCAGAAACGTTTGCACGCGGTACCATTCTGATTCACTCAATGAGTGCACCTCTAGTGGCGATAACGTGACCAACGGAAGGATCTCTTCTCTTATGAATTGAATAGTGTGTAATTCAATGAAGTCTTGCACCGTCACTTCTCGCTTTGTTTGAACCGTCTTCACACCATGGATTCATGCATCGATTTTCGTTACTATTATGACATACTTTACTCAACAACTCAACCTTTTAAAAAAAAGAGCGCATGCATTAAGATTGAGCCTGCCGTGGCGACATTCAGTGATTCCACATGGTTTGTATCAATACGCACTTTTTGAGTGGCTAAGCCTTTTACTGCTTCACTCACTCCAGCCCCTTCACTTCCAAGCACAAGCATGCATGGTGTTTTAAATTGTAGACTTTGTAGTGGTGCTGCATCATGAACATCACTCACAATGACATCATAGTTTCTTAATGAAAGTGTTTCGTTAAGTTCATCTAAAGACATGGCATGAATACTACACTGAAATATTGCACCTTGAGATGCGGCAATGGCTTTTGGACCATAGGGATCAGCACACCCAGGTAAGCAAATAACACTGAGAAAATCAAATGCTAAGGCACTACGAAGTAATGTTCCGACATTACCAGGATCTTGAACACCATCAAGCACTAAGACAAAGTCTTGAAGTGGTTGAGGCACTTGTATTTTGATAACACCTATAAAGCGAGAAAGTGATGTGGTTGCACAAAGTTTTCTCATGACACTTTCACTTACTTGAGTATAAGAAATATCACTAAGCAAAGATTCTTCATTTAATCCATACACATGAGACAGCACTTTTGCTTTGTAGGCTTCTTGAATTAAATGCTCTCCATCCACAAGGGCGAGTTTAAGACGATCACGATATTTCTTTTGGTGAAGTTTAGCTAATTCACTGATTTGCTCATTATTAACACTTGTGATCATACTTTTTCTCCTGGTTGTATATACCTTTTTAACTCATTTATAAACACTTCAGACACTTTATCCCAATGCGCTGTTTCCTTCATCCAAGCATGCGCATTAAGCGCTTGTCTTTGCCAAGAAGCTTCGTTACTAAAGAACTCCTTAAAGGCCTTTACAAGCCCTTCTACGCCATCTTGTGCATTATATCCTGCATCATGTTCTTCTATTTGTGTTGCTACATTACTTCCTGTGGAGGCAATGCCAACACAACCATAAGCTAATCCTTCTAATAAACCTTGAGGATGTCCTTCAAAGCGTGATGTGAGAAGAATGACTCGAGAAGTATGTAGTTTATTCATCTTATTTTCTTCATGAATTGCAGGAAGAAGTTTTACAATGTCTTGAACTTTTTCTTTGTCAATCATGGCTTGAATAAGACTTTTTTGACTGCGATAGTCACTTCCATGAATATGAACTTCAAAGTGTTGTTGTCTAAATAGATGTGCAACTTTACTTACTGCTTGAACACATAAGTCTAATCCTTTATGGTTTATATCCTTACGCACTAGCATAAGCATGACTTTTTCACGATGTACGACATCAATAACTTGTGGAATCTTAACCCCATTCCCGACAAGAATCTGATGAGGATGATCAAATGAGATCGAACGTTTTGCTTCTTGTTCATTAAGGAAATGAAGCGCACGCGCGTTTCGTACAAATGAGCGTACAAACAATAAATTCGCAAGTCTTTTTTTCCAAGCACGTTGGTTTTGAGCTCCGATGGTTAAAGACACACGTGGGGTAATAATATAAGGAATTGAAGCACGTTGTGCTTGTTTTGCACATGTCCAAAACCAAGGTTTATAGACTTCTTGAAAACAGATCATATCAACTTTTGGTTCAAACTTTGAAAAATCAAAAGACTTTAAAAACCAAGCATAGTCTTGATTGTATTCATCAATGTGGGTGACATGAGCATGAGCTCTTAAAGCTTGAGACAGTGATGGAACTGACACTGCAATGCCATTAACTTCAATTGGATCAATCGATGAAAGGATCAAGATATGCATAGGGCTTGTCCTCCTTAAACCATGTTATAAAGCTTGCTAAGCTTTCTTCAAATGGAGTTAATGTTATTTCACCAATGAGAGAAGTGCAATACGAAACATCGGCGTGAGTGAGTGGTACTTCAATTGACGATGCTTCTTCATACTGTTTAGTCATCTTCATTTGAAGAAATGATTCTAGTTGTTCTATAAGATGAGCCACACTGACAGGATGTGTTGCCCCAAGGTTTACAATTGTATGTGGTTCAAAGGATGGTGATTGTTCAACTAAGCGTTGTATCATAGCACATACATCAAAAACACTTGTAAAGTCGCGTTTCATTGAACCATCCCCATAAATAGTAATGGGTTGATTCAGTGATGCTAAATGAGAAAACTTGAAATACGCCATATCTGGTCTTCCATATGGACCAATCACTGAGAAGAAGCGACATCCAATGAATTTAGTCATGCCTTGGTGTGAAAGTGTTTGAGCACAAAGCTCATTAACACGCTTTGAGAGTGCATACACACTGCTTGGTTGATCCACTTTCATGGTTTCTTGAAAAGGTCCCTCACTTAGATGACCATACACTGAAGATGATGATGCGTAAACCATTGTTTTAACATGAAAGCGTTGTGCAAGTGTTGCGATAACCATAAAGCCTTGTGTGTTAGACTGAAACACTTCCAATGGATATTTCTTAGAATAGCGTACCCCCGCTTGCGCTGCTAAGTGAATCACTACATCAAATGACATGGAATTAAAGATGTTTTCCATGCTAGCTTCATCACACACATCCGCTTTTATAAAAGTAAAATCAGGCTGTGTCTTAATGACTTCAAGGCGTTTCTCTTTAAGCTTTAAATCATAATAGGGGTTAAGGTTATCCACCCCAACAATAGTATGTCCTTCATAGGCTTTCACCATGTGCATACCAATAAACCCAGCTACACCACTAATGAGAATGTTCATAAGATTCCTCACTTCCTCTTAGTTGCGCTAAGTGTCTAAATTCTTGATTATGTTCAAGAAGGTAATCATAGGTTCCCATATCTATAATATTTCCTTCTTTTAAGACAATAATACGATCACAATCGACTAAAGTATTAAAGCGATGAGCGACCATAATGAGTGTTAATTGACCTTTAAGTTTTGAAAAAGAACTTAAAACTTCTTTTTCTGTAGCCCCATCTAAAGCTGAAGTTGCCTCATCAAGAACGAGGGTGTGTACACCACGATACAAAGCACGTGCAATGCCAATACGTTGGCGTTGACCTCCTGATAAGCGAACTCCACGCTCTCCAATAATCGTGTCATAACCTTCTGCAGTTTCTTTAAGGATAAAATCATGAAGTTGAGCAATGCTTGCGACTTCTTTGACGCGATTTATATCAATGTCTGTTGAGCCAAGGGCAATATTGGTGGCTATACTTGCGTCAAGTAAGACAACATCTTGAGGAACATAGCCTAGATTGGCTTGCCAGCGAATAATATTAGATTCATTTAAGACTACATCATCAATGACTAGATTTCCTGAAGTAGGACTCATAAGACCAAGAAGAATATCCATCATGGTTGTTTTACCACTACCCGTTGATCCTACGATCCCTATTACCTCACCTTTTTGAATGGTGAGTGAAATTGCATTAAGAATTTGCTTATGCGTATCATAACTAAATGAAACTTTATCAAACATGATTTGCTTCTCAAAAGGAAGTGGTGTGACTTGATGATCACTTAGTGCATATGATGGTAGTTTTAAATGATCTTGGATTTTTTGATACGTTGCATCTGAGAAACCAATGGCAGAAAACGCCACAAACAAGCGATTAAGAATCGGTTTAAGACGATATGCACTAATCGCAAAGACACTTAAGATGGGTAAGGTTTGAGTGAGGGATTGATTAAGAAGTGAAAAGATGATGACAACACTCACAATACTTCCAAATGCAAATAAGTCTTGGTAAAAGTAAGGCACTTTCATCATGACATCAAATTTAATACGAATGTTAGCTTGATCATTGGCTTGTTCATTAAATGATTCAATGAATGAATGCTCAAGTCCCATAACTTTCGCAATCTTAATTGAGGTTAAGGCATCATTCACAACTTTAAAGCGACGTTGGTTAATAAAATAGCGCTCACGACCAAGTCTGCGTGTTTTGAGTTTATTAGATCGTGCAAGCAGTGAATACAGCCCCATAATTAAAACACCCACAAGGATGGTCACTGTAGGATCAACAATAAGTAACATCCCTAAAATCGACACAAGCATAATACTTGAGACAATAATGTCAATAAACGAAACAATGAGACGATTATTAAGCTCACTCACTTCATTAAGAATGTTCTTTGAAAGTTCTGAAGAATGATGTTCTACAAAGAATCGATAAGGTTGGCGCATATACGCTTCAAATAAACGTGTTGACATAATGGCTTCATTGCGAGCCACAAAGGTTGAGGTTTGTTTAACATTAATGATACTAAACACATTCGCAATCACAATAATGATAAGTAAGAAAATTCCAAAACTCACAAGAAAACCTTGAGGAGATGATAGATTTAAAACATCCATCCAAAGCACGATCCACCCACTACTACTCATTAGACTCGCATCAAGGGCTACATTCATGAATGGAAAGATTAAAGCAATTGAAAGTGATGATAATAAGGCACTAATAATGGCCACAAACAATAGTGACACTAGAGTTGAGCGTTTAACACCCATGAGTAAGGTTGGAATGGCTTGGATTAATGTTTTCATAACGACAACATTTTAACATAATTAACCAAATACATAAACAACACAGGTTTCCCTGTGTTGTGTTCTATTAAGAATTAATGATTGTATGACAACGATCACATAAATGATCTTCATGAACTGATTGAGTAACGGTCCAACAACGTGGGCAACTATCCCCTTCAGCCTTATGAATGGATACTCCACATACTTCATAACGTGGTGCTTCACTCACGAGTGTTAGCTTAGACACAATGAGCCACTGTGCAAGAAGATGCTCATCACCAATGGCACTTGTAAGCAGTGTTTTTTGCTCTTCACTGACACTTAACTTCACATGCGCTTCAAGTGATTTTCCAATGACTTTGGTTGCTCGCGCTTCTTCAAGTGCTTTAAGAACATCACTGCGAATCTCAAAACATGCTTCCCACTGATCATCTGACACTGTGGTCGATAAAGGTGTTGGGTGTTTAAACTCACTTAAGTGAATACTTTCTTCACTGATTTGTAGTGTATCCCATACTTCTTCACTAGTGTGCACAAGAATTGGTGCTAATAAGCGAACGAGCATATCCACGACTTCATGAAGAACCGTTTGAACTTGACGACGTCTTAGTGAATCTTTGCGCTCAATATAAAGAATATCTTTGGTGAAGTCTAAGTAGTAAGCAGAAAGTGTGTTATTCATAAACACAAATGTTTCAGAGACAAGGGAGTTAAATTCATAGTTTTCATAAGATTTTAATCCAAGCTCATTAAGTTTAATGCACTCATTAAGGACATAGCGATCTACTTGAGGTAAAGTATTTAAATCTACCTTATCACTCACTTTAAAATCATCCACCGATAAGTTTCCAAGCATAAAGCGGAAGGTATTGCGAACTTTGCGATACAGTTCTGCGGTTTGTTTGAGAAGATCATCTGAGATACGAACATCAGAAGTATAATCAATGCTCGCTACCCATAAGCGAAGGATATCTGCTCCTAAGGTAGACGTTACCTTGTTAGGATCAACCACGTTACCTAAAGACTTACTCATCTTCTTACCTTGACCATCCATGACGAAACCATGAGTTAACACAGCTTTGTATGGAGAATGACCATTCGCAGCAACACTCACAATGAGTGAAGAGTTAAACCAACCACGGTATTGATCACTGCCTTCAAGATATAAGTCCACTGGAGTTTCAATGCCATGAGGTTTTAATGCTCCAAGATGTGATGATCCTGAATCAAACCAAACATCCATGATGTCTGTTTCTTTTCTGAATTCATTGTTTGGTGAATTTGGATGTGTGAATCCTGCAGGTAATAAATCACTTGCTTCTTTTTCAAACCAAATGTTTGAACCATGCTTCGCAAATAAGGAAGCAATGTGTTCAAAGACATGGGCATCAAGAATTGGAGTGTCATCTTCATTATAAATAATTGGAATTGGAACTCCCCAAGCACGTTGGCGAGAAATACACCAGTCTATACGATCTTTCATGATGTTGTGAAGACGAAGTTTTCCCCATGAAGGATAGAATGTTGTCTTTTCAATTTCTGAAAGTAATGTTTTACTAATTTTTTCAATGGAGGCAAACCACTGAGTGGTTGCACGATAAATAACTGGTTTCTTTGTTCTCCAATCATGTGGATAACTATGTGTAAACCATTCATGTTTAAGAAGTGCTCCAAGCTCTTCAAGTCTTACTGTCACTGTTTTATTAGCTTCTTCCGTAGTTTGGCCCACAAGCCAATCTCCAGCTTCAATCATCATACGTCCTTGTTCATCCACAGGACAAAATGGGACTAAACCATATTTTAATCCTACAATGTAGTCATCATGTCCATGACCAGGTGCGGTATGAACACACCCTGAACCTGCATCAGCACTAACATGATCACCACAAATAATCATTGAGGTACGATCATATAGTGGATGCTGTGTTAAGACATGTTCGACTTCTTGACCTTTAAAGGTTGATAAGACTTGATAATCTTCAAGGTTGAATTCTTTCATTAAAGACTCTACAAGCTCTTCTAAGACTATTAAAACACCTTTGCTGGTGGAAACACGAGCATAGGTCATTAAAGGATTAACACTAATTGCTAAGTTGGCAGGGATAGTCCAAGGCGTTGTCGTCCAGATAACAAATTGATCATCAAGAGACACAAGAGGATGCTCACTCACGACTTTAAAGGCCACAAAGATAGCCATGTCTTTCTTATCCATGTATTCAATTTCAGCTTCAGCAAGTGCAGTTTCTGAAGATGGTGACCAATAAACAGGTTTTAAGCCTTTATAGATCATGCCTGAAAGTGCCATTTTCGCAAAGACACGAATCTGTTCTGCTTCATATTCAGGTTGAAGAGTGATATAAGGATGTTCATAATCAGCGACTGTTCCTAGACGCTTCATATCCTTCATTTGGATTTCGATTTGTTTGAGGGCATATTCTTCACATAACACTCTAAACTGAGCCACACTCATTGATTTGCGATTAACACCAAGTTTAGATAATGCAGTTTCAATTGGTAATCCATGAGTATCCCATCCTGGAATGAAAGGCACATGATAACCTGCTAAAAAGCGTGAGCGTACGACCACGTCTTTTAAGATCTTGTTAAGAGCATGACCAATATGAATGTTGCCATTCGCATATGGAGGACCATCATGTAAGACAAAGGTTGGATAACCACTGCGTTTCTTCAACATGGCCTCATAAAGGTTTAGTTCTTCCCAACGAGTTTGAATGGTTGGTTCTTTTTGGTTTAAATTAGCCTTCATCTCAAATGAGGTATTTGGCATATTCAGGGTTGATTTGTAGTCCATAGCTTTTCTCCTTGTTTCAATAAAAAAACGCGCCAATCTAAGGACGCGCTAACGTGGTACCACCTTAGTTCATCTTGAATTTCAAGATGCACTCAACTAGGTAACGACTAGTACGAAACTTCTTAATGATTTCAGAAGTTTAACCCTTAAGTGATACATGTAAGTCTCATCCATGATTCGCAGCAATCATCATGTCTCTGAAGATGAGGTCGTTTACATTGTTGTCTTAAGCTTTGTTTATTCAATATCCTTGAATGGTTCAATCATAGGAAATTCTAACCCTTCAATGATCGTTTGTAAAGTCGCAAGTTTAGAAAGTAACTGAGCTTTGTTCTCTTTACCTTCATTCGCAATGCGTACAAGTTCTTTAAGCAGTGTTTTAGCAGTATGAAGTGCTTCATTCACAATCATGTTTGCATGTTCATTGGCTTGTTCAATCACAACATTCGCTTCTTTTAGCGCAAAGCGTGCAATCTCATCAGCTGCTTTCTCTTTTGAAGATAAATCAGCCACAAGCATGGTATGTTTCATTTTAAGCTTTTGATATGCTTCTTGAGTAATGTGCACTTCTTTTTCATACACTTCTAATTTTTTGTTGAGTTGTTCAACACTTGATTGTAATGTTGAAATGGTATGATCAACGGCTAACTTATCATAACCATCTTTCACAACTTTAAATGAGGCACTCATGGTGACTACTCAGTATCACTAAGACGAATTGCCCCAGCGACACCCATTGTTTTAGGAGTGCATAATATCACATTATGACCAATTTTTTGAATCGTTCCATCAAGTGCGAAGATGACTCCTGTAATGAAATCAATGGTACGTTGAGCAAATTCTTTTGGTAAGCGATGTAAGTTAATGACCGCAGCGCGACCACCTTTAAGATGCATGCCTACTTCTTGTGCTTCATCAAAACTACGTGGTTCAAATAACACCATTTTTGTGTCTGCAGGTAATTTAGAAATTGATTTATTCATAGGTTTTTCATACTCCATTGAACCTGTTGGTGTGGATGCATCCATTTCTAGATATTCATCCTCTTCCACAGGATTGATGAATTCTTTGATTTTTTGTTTAAGGCTCATGAGGAATCCTCCATTTGACTACCATTATAACATATCACTGGTTGGACTAAAAGAATGAGAAATAGACTTGTTTACTTAAGATTTAATAAAACAGGACTTTCACTTAAGAAAGTCCTGTTAAGTTATTAAATTACTTCTGGTCCTTGTGGGGTGTTTGCTTGATAGACAAACCCAGAGACAGATAATGCTTTTGGCATAACATACAGGATGAGAATGATAGTACATACAATAAAAAACCAAAAAACAATGATTCCATTACTCGGATTATTAGAAGTCAACCATACAAATGGATTAGAAAACATCAAAGCTAATACTAAGGGGAACAAAGCGATTAATAGTGGTTTTGTCTGGAGTAAAAACATATCCCAACGTAAACCTGTCGTTTGTTTAAAGCTTGCACTAATAACCGCAATATTCGTTAGTGAAGGTTGATCCACAGAGATTGGAAATGCAAAGGCATATGCTAGCATCATGAATGCTAAAACAAGACTTTCTACAATTGGATGAATCATTGCACCAACGACTGCTAGTATAACTAGTAAAAACGTCATCTCAATTGACAATAAAAATAGTCGTAAATTATGCTTTTTCATTACATCAATGATGAGTTTGACACTCATTTTTTGCTCAGTTCTTAAACAATCCACAAGTGCGATTGTATAAACCCCAAATCCATAAATTGAGAAGAAATAAGTAATAAGTGTACTTACATACACAAGATCTGTAAGATTATTCGTAATTAGAACCCATCCAATGATTATATCTACAATGCTTGTAATGACAAAGATAATGAATAGTGGTGTAAACAAAGCCCAATAGTTAGCTTTAACATAATCATA
The DNA here is from genome assembly GCA_018335655.1 of Erysipelothrix sp. Lineage (GTDB taxonomy): Bacteria > Bacillota_I > Bacilli_A > Erysipelotrichales > Erysipelotrichaceae > UBA6182. The sequence continues at coordinate 44,311 of JAGXRX010000055.1, read as the reverse complement.
AATGCTTGCACGTAATTCTTTTCGATCGATTTTCATAAAAAATATCCCCCCTGGTGATGAGGATATTATACCAAGTAACAATTCTATTTGCATTATAATTGTGATTGTTTTCTCAACAATAATTAATACTACTTAGAATACCCCTCTTCGATGATAATGATGCCCTACTGGCTCACAATGTACAATCACATGGATATGTTCACCAAGTTCTTTTTGAATGAGTACTTCGAGATCATGAACGAGTGTATGAGTGGTAATGAGTGTTAGTTCTGGATCACATTGCACATGAAAGTCGACATAAATTAGCTTGCCTGATAAACGTGAGCGAATTTCATGGATGGAGTGAACTAATGGATGCTTTAAGACAATATTTTCAATGAGTTGAGGATCTAAGATAGCCTCATCTAGAAGTTCCTTAGCACTTTCTCTAAACACATCAATCGCTATCTTAAAGATAAGAAAACCGATTAGTATTGATAATACTCCATCAAAGCGTGGATCAAAGTTAAGACCCACCACAAAGAGTGCACTCATTGCAACAAGCACTGTACTTAACATATCTGAGAATGAATGTTTAGCATCCGCTAAAAGTAAGCGATGATTATGCTTTTTACCTGTTAAATACTTAATACTTACAATCGTGACATCAAATGTAAATGAAATAGCTAACATCCAAATCATAAGCACGTTGTATATAATAGGAACTGGATTAAGGATTTGATTAATTCCATTTGTCATAACTTCAAAACTTAAGTACACAAGAAATGCGACAATAACCATCATCGCTAATGATTCAATACGGCCATGACCATATGGATGATTCTCATCTTTAGGCTTCTGAGCAAAACGAATTGATACTAACGCAATGATGTTTGTTAAGCCATCACTAAAGGTATGAATACCATCCGCTGCTAATGAAGGCCATCTTAAAATAGTACCGACAATAAACTTTGTGGTTGCGATAATGATGTTTAAAATTAATGTGGTGATAAAGGCAATGTTAACACTCATACAAACTCCTTTTGAAAAGCATGGCCTGAGCCATGCTTTAAGTGTAATGTTTATGGTTTAATACTTCAAGATGTAACTGGTTCTGTTTCTAAGCAGCCATAGCCACCATCATGTCGTTTGTAGACAACAGAGACTGTTTTTGTTTCACTATCAGTATAAACAAAGAATGAGTGATTAAGCATTTCCATCTTCATAATAGCATCCTGTACATCCATCTCTTGGGCATCAATGCTCTTAGTACGAACAATTACTGCTTTTTCATCTTCTTTTTGTCTATCTTCTGATTCAATAATATCTAAGAAAACCTTTGAAAGCTTTTCTTTGTATCTGCGTGATAAGCGAGTCTTTTGACGTCTAATTTGGTCTTCAAGCTTATCAATCGCTAAATCCACTGCGGCATAATAATCTTCATGAGGGACTTCGGCACGAAGAACCCCAACCTTGGTGAAGATCGTCACCTCAAACTTTATACCATTTTGATACACTTTGACCACGACATTGGCCACGGTATCAGGTTCGATGTTGAAGTACTTGTCTAAAAAGGATAACTTTTTAGATGTGCGATCATACATCGCTTCCGTTATGGTAAGATTTTTTCCATGAATATTGAGTTTCATAGGGTTCCTCCTTTATAGTATAAGTATACTTTAGTCTTCATTAAAATGTAGTCTTTTTGATTTGAAATTTGTGTGATATAATAAACAAGGGATATAACTTAGCACACCAACTATCATCGATGATAGTTTTTTTTATACTCTAAATCAAAACAGATCTCATAAACAAAAGAAATAACATGTATTTGTTATTTCTTTAGGTAAATATTATCAAACTCAAACATTTCAATGAACGTTGAATGTCCACTGTTGAAATTACGATCTAAAATTACCGGAGCCATTGAGGATACTTCCCCACTTATCATCTTTTCTAAATGTTCAATCGCATCAAATCCTCGATCAATCGATTCATCAAATAAATCTAAGAAGGTTGCATTTGAAGTAATACTTGGCTCAGCAGGATTTTTCCACAATGAGCGACTTAAATTAAGCTCATCATAAGACTCATCAATATTAGAAGAAACCATATGGGATGAGAACTTCCATAAATTATTCGCAATAACACGCTCTGCCCCTCGAGTTAATAAGTACATAACCCCAGTAGGATCAAAGAGTGGTACTAAAATAGATTTAGCATGTTTCATTGACAATAGGCAGTCTTCTTTTGTAATGTCAGAATTAAACGTTTTCTTATGCGTTTCACTCACTAAAAATGCTACCACGTCTTCCTGATTGTGGGTCATGTTTAAAAATGAGCGTGTAGGATAATCTTTAAGCTTTAGTTTGAAGACATCACGAACCATTTTGACATCTAAATTAGATTCATAACGAAAATGATAATATTTTAAGTTACCTTTCATTGAACCTGATCGATAAAACACGAATGGATGTGCGACACTATCTAGTGCCCAATGACATAAATAACCAGCTACAAAAGCAATCATAATTCGCTTAGCAGCAACTTGATTTTGCTTTTTCGCAAGATCAATCATTGTATCGACAAACTGATTAACACGACCACGATGCATTTGCTCACCATATTCGCTGACACGTTTGGCTTCATCTTGGTCCATCCATGGCCATGCATTATAGTAAAATAAGAAATCTGGTCCATTTGAAGCAAACTTAAACACTTGTGGATGGGCTTTAATTGCTCTCACCACATCACCTTCACTTAGAGTTTCAAAGACACGTTGTGCCATTAGACCATGCGTTAAGACATTAGGCATTTGATCACACTTTCTTAGAATTACATAGTATCATATCTAGGTTAAGATTTGGTTAATAGTGATTTAAGTGGTGTATAGGCAACCCCAGTAGCAAGCGCAACTTCATGATTGACACAATGCCCACGATACGTATTTAAACCATTAATTCAATACACCAGTATTAAATCTATTGATTCATAAACATCATACTCATGCTAATGATAGTTATGAAATATATTATATTAAAAACTTGGAAAGATTAGAATACTTGAGGAGCAAATTAATTATTAATTCTTTTTACTGGCAATATGATTGTAAATGTTGTGCCTAAATTGATTTCACTATCTACTTCTACAGTACCCCCATGAGCTTCTATTAATTGCTTAACGATTGTTAATCCAATCCCACTTCCTCCACTTACGCGACTACGAGATGAATCAACACGATAGAACCTTTCAAACAAATATGGAATTGATTCCTGTGGAATACCGATACCTGTATCTTTGATTACAATTGTTAAGAAGTTATGAATACGATCTACGCTAATGATTAATTTTGAATTTTCTTCAGAATAGTTATATGCATTAACAATGATATTATAAAAAACCTGAAATAATCGATATCTGTCAGCTTCAATCATAATTGATTCTGAATTGAATAATACATCGATGTTCTTTTCGAGTTGCTTAACCTCAAGTGAATGGATGCACTCACTGAGTAAATCTTTGATGTCAAATAATTCATAGTCAAGTTTATGCGTGTGCCACTCAATTTGATTCAACTGATCAATGTCTTTTACAATAGTTGATAACCTTAGAATTTCATCATAAATACTCTTAATTCTCTTTTGATCCAAATTCACTATACCATCCATTATTGCTTCTACACTGATTTGCAAAATTGATAATGGAGTTCTCAGTTCGTGTGCTACATCGGCTGTAATCTGACGTTTGATGACATCTTGTTTTGCTAAAGTATCTGATAGATGATTTACAGAATTAATTAATTCACTAACTTCAATAATATTCGAATTATCATCAACAATAGTTTCGAACTGTCCAGAAGCTATGCTTTTTGTCGCATCAATAGTCCTTAATAACGGCTTTGTCAGTGAATTTGCAAAATATAAACCAAAAAGTAAACTTGAAAGAATACTTACAATAGCAATAACAATCAAAATCGTTTGTAGTTGATTAATGAACAGTAAATCGTTCTCTTGGTAGAAATATGGTCCATAATAACTCATTTTCACAAGTCCAATATTCTCCCCTTGGTACTCGAGTTGATACTCATACGTTGAAAATGAACCTTCATAATCAATAAACAGATGTGACATTCGCTCTGAAACATCGTTTATAAGTTGCACACAGGCATCCATATCCCAAACTTCAGCATCCCATACTGATTCGTTTTTGTTATCAAAGACTTTTACAATGTAGCCAGTATAAAGTGAAGACATCCCGATTTCATGGACTTTATCTTGATCCCATGTAGTTGTATTAACGTCATATTGTGAAGATATTTGAGCAATTATTTGATTAATCGTCTGTGATTGCTTCTCTGCAATGTAATCTCTAAATCGATGGTGAATGTTGATACTCGAAAAGAAACTAACCAATCCTACGGCAACTAACACTGTTAAGACGATGACAAATGTTATTCTACTATTTAATGATTGTTTCATTTCACTTCACCAAAACGATAACCAACACCAAACACCGTCTGAATGTATATTGGTTTTTTGGGATTATCTTCGATTTTATTCCTTAAGTTTTTAATGTGAGTATCAATAGTTCGATCATATCCATCAAAGTCAATGTCAAACACTGATTCCACAAGTTCTTCACGTGAAAAAACGCGATTAGGATGATGAATCAAAACAAGCAGTAACTTAAACTCATTGGGGGTAAGATGGACTTTTACTCCTCTTTTATGCACTATTTTTTTACTGATATCAATTTCTAACTCACCATCAAGCTTTATAGTTTGAAATAGTGGAAATACAGAGTTTTCAGATCTTCTAAGTACGGTTTCAACACGAGCATTCAATTCTTTTAAACTAAAAGGCTTTGTAATATAGTCATCAGCACCAAGTTTTAAACCATCGATTATGTTGTCTTCGCTAGAACGAGCTGTCAACATGATAATTGGTAATCGCGAAAATTTTCGAATTTCTTGACAAACTTTTTCACCACTCAATTTTGGGATCATTAAATCCAATATAACAAGTGAAACAGAATATTTCTTAACATATTCGACCGCACTTAAACCATCTTGAACAGAGTCAACATGATATCCAAGATGCTCGAAATTTACTTTAAGAATTTCTGCTAGTTTTACTTCATCCTCAACAATAAGAATATTACCCTTTTTCATACTACCTCACTTAAAGTACTAAAACTCAACAAAGTTGTGATTTACTACGGATTTTTATGTTATATCAATATTCTACTAGAATTTTGATTGTTTTACATTAAATGAATTTAGCAGTTTTTCGCTATTAACCATTTTATTCTTTTCTTCAATATGATTCCAAATGATAGAGTATCATTAAGTTATGTTGAACCTATGAAGAAAAACTTTATCATTGCTGATAAAGTTCCTATTCAAAGATGTGTCTATGACCTAAGTCTTGCTCTTTATTCATATAAACTAATAAGTAATTAAATAACCATGTTTCATAGAATACCTATTTAGAGAACATCATATCCGATTTCTTCGATGATTTGTCTTATTTTTAGAGGAGTTATGCTTAAATCTGAATATTCAACGGATACTACCTTTTGACTTAAAGAAACTTCAACGCTCACAATTCCTTTATTCTCTAATAAAGCTTTTTTAATGGAATGCTCACAATGTGCACAAGACATCCCTCCAACGATTAATTTAGTTTTTTCCATATTTTCCTTTCAGTTGACTATTATGTAACTTCGAATCATTCCCATCCAACATGTAAACGTGTACGTTCCTTTTCGTTTGGGTGTAACCTCTATAACGTTATCCCCTTCTACTAACTCAACTCTTATACCTAAATTTTGAGATATAATGCGATAATTACATCCATTTAAATCACCTGCATCGACATGAATGGTCCACTGCGCAGGAACATTTGCTTTAAGTGAAATTGATTCATAACTATCAGATGTGATACCAGAGGTTACTCTTTGTATTCCATCACTTTCTACAACCGCAACATTATCAATATCTTTTGAAAACCCCAATACAGTTGAGATTGATGGCAATTGTATGCCAGAAACACCTAATCCTGTTTGAAACATGGCGAAACCTAGAATTACTACTAATACTGCACTGACTTGGATCATTTTAGCATTAAATGCTTTACTTAAAAGTGAGCTTAAAGCACCTAGTCCAAACATAAGTGGAACTGTACCAATACTAAAGAAGAACATTGATAACGCACCCTTTATTGGATCTCCAGTGGATAATGCATACAGTTGCATTGCTTGTAAAGGACCACAAGGCATTAAACCATTTAGTAATCCTACGTAAAATCGACTTGAATAACGATTTTTCTCACTATTTACAATTTTGCCTAGAAATCTAGGCAACCGTGGATTAAACTTTCTCAACCATGGGAAGATATTGAGCATATTAACGCCCATGATTAACATAAAGACACCCGCAATAATAGCGACGATACCTTTTGCAGCTCCAGAAAATGACACTACTGAACCTAATGCACCAACGAGTCCACCAATAATGGTATACGATACAACACGACCAGAATTATACAAGAAACTTGGCATAAGATTGTCTACCCCATTTTGTGGTATTGAGCGATGTTGCGGTATACATTGAGATAGATTGATGCCACCACACATTGCAACACAGTGTACTGAGGTAAATAATCCAATAATAAATAAAACACCGTAACTCATACCTTGTTGTGCTTCTGGAAATGAATTGAAGACATTGAGTAGTCCAAATCTTTGAGCAAAGTGATAAAGAACAAGGATAATAACACCAATAGTGATAGCATCAACAATCTTTTCAAGCGTATTCTCCTTAGGTTTATTCTTAGTAGTACTTGATTCAACTACTATATAATCCATTAAACTAATTAATCGTTTAAGTTTCTTAAGCGTTGTAATTGTACGATCGAACGTGATTTTCACTGTACCATTCGCATAGCTCGCTTTTACTGAAATGACACCATCGGTTTTCTTTAACTTAGATTGAATCTTGTTTTCACAACCTACACATGTCATTCCATCAACATTCAAGACTATTCTTACTAAATTATCCAGGTTGATACCTCCTAAGTATTGATAAATTGTTTTTACGCATTGAAACATCGTCTTAATGAAAGTGAACTAACACTTCATTACACTAGTCAATATTCATTTATTTCTAATCCATTGTGTGTAGTTCTATTGAGAAGCTGATATTGAACGATTTAGTTAGATACTGACACCAAACATAACTAAATCATTCAACCGACGTGGATAATGCTTCATAATCTGGAATTATCTTAGAATATAAAATTCATTGTTTCAATTAACTCATTGCATTTCTGTTCAATAGCTTCATCTGTCAACAAACACATTCTTAAGTGTCGTTCAAATAGGATGATTTTAACTGAATTCAAGGCAGATTGAACTGAGGCAACTTGATTTAACACTTCAATACAAGGACTTTCTTTTTCAATCATGCCTTTAATACCACGAACTTGCCCTTCAATTCGACTCAATCTATTTGTGATAGAATCTAAATCAATGCGTGCTTCAGGTCTTTTTTTCATGTTTTTCAGATGTCACTTATTTGTATGGTTTAAATGATTTTAATCGTAATGCATTGGATAGAACTGAAATTGAGGACAATGACATTGCGGCAGCTGCATAGATTGGATTTAATGTAGGTCCTCCAAAGATGAAAAGCACACCAGCTGCAATAGGAATACCTAAGATATTATATGCAAAAGCCCAGAATAAATTCTCTTTAATATTTCTTATAGTACTCTTACTGAGTTTTAAAGCTGTCGGTACATCCATTAGATCACTTCTCATTAAGACAATATCCGCAGATTCCATGGCTACATCTGTTCCTGATCCAATCGCAATACCAATATCTGATTGGGCTAATGCAGGTGCATCATTGATTCCATCTCCAACCATGGCAACAATTCGACCGGCTTCTTGTAACTTTTTAACTTCAAAGGATTTGTCTTGTGGTAATACTTCTGCTAATACAGTCGTGATTCCAACTTGTCTAGCAATTGCATCTGCAGTTTTACGATTGTCTCCGGTAATCATTGCTACTTCAATACCCATTTGTTTTAATTTTTTAATTGCATTAGAACTACTTTTCTTCACAATATCTGCGACTGCAATGATTCCTGCCATTTTCCCATCGATGGCAATGAACATTGGTGTTTTGCCTTCATCAGCTAAATCATCTGAAATAGAAACACTTTCTAGTAAACTTACATTATGTTTTACCATCAATTTACGATTACCAAGAAGTAAATGTTGACCATCAATTCTCACCTCAATACCATGTCCAGGAATTGCTTCAAATGATTCGATAGATAACATCTCTAAACCTTTTGCTTGTGCGCCTTTAACGATTGCATCACCTAGAGGATGTTCTGAGCCTTTTTCAGCAGATGCTGCGATTTGTAAGAGATAGTCTTGGGAATAATTGGATAACATGACTATGTCTGTTACTACTGGTTTACCTTCTGTAATTGTTCCTGTTTTATCAAAAATGATTGTGTTAACTTTGTAAGCCATTTCTAATGCAGCCCCACTCTTAATGAGAACTCCATTTTCTGCACCTTTTCCTGTTCCTACCATGATAGCAGTAGGTGTTGCAAGACCTAAAGCACAAGGACATGCGATAACTAAAACTGAGATGAATATAGTGAGTGCAAATGTAATTGGTTGCCCACTAATTGCCCATGCTATTGCTGAGATTAAAGCAATCATAAATGCAATAGGTACAAAGTATCCAGAGACCACATCAGCAAGTTGAGCAATTGGAGCTTTTGATCCTTGTGCATCTTCTACTAACTTGATGATTTGAGCTAAGGCTGTGTCTGCTCCAACTTTAGTTGCTTTAAACTGAATCATGCCGTTCCCATTGATACTTGCCGCAAAGACTTGACTTCCAACTCGTTTCTCAACAGGCATGCTTTCACCGGTAAGCATGGATTCATTAATGGATGTATAGCCATTAACAACTTCCCCATCAACTGGTATTTTCTCACCTGGTTTAACAATAATGACATCGCCTACTTCCACTTCATCAACAGATATAACTACTTCTTTACCTTCATGAAGTACAAGCGCTGTCTTTGGAGCAAGACCAATTAGTTTTTTAATAGCTTCTGATGTTTTACCTTTTGAAACTGCTTCTAGTGCTTTACCTAAAAGTAATAGAGCTACAATGACTGCTGCAGTTTCATAATACATGTTTTGTACATTTGTGTAATTGCCATTAAAGATTTGAAATGAGATAGCAGCACTGTAGATCACAGCTGCAGATGTACCCATCGCAATTAATGAATCCATGTTTGGTGATCTTAGCCAAATAGCTCTAAATCCTACCACATAAAATCTATATCCTGCTAGTATCACAGGGATGGATAATAGTATTTGAGTGATTGTGTAATTTACTGGATTCATCATCGGATTAAGAGACATTGGTAAAGGAAGGTCAATAATGGTAATCATTGGTGCCATTGAAATATATAAAAGTGGTAGTGAGAATATAATTGAGATTACAAACTTGATCCACATTACTTTTATTTCTTTTTCTTTACGCTTTTTGTCTTCATCAACTTGATTAATACCCACACTTTCCAGTGGTGTATATCCAATTTTAATGACTGCTGCTTTGATTGTTGATATTCTAGTGATCGTTGGATCATATTTTATACTCAATTTTTCTGTTGCGAAGTTAACGGATGCAATACTGACACCTTCTAACTGAGCGACTGTTTTTTCAATCTTGTTTGCACACGCTGCACATGTCATACCACTAATTGGCATGGTAATTTGCTTCTCTTGAATTTCTGCTTCAGCTTCATATCCAGCTTTTTTAATGGCTGATTGAATATCACTGTTTGAAACAGTTCCTTCATCATACTTAATGTGTAATTTTTCAGTTGCGAAATTCACATTTGAGGTTTCAACACCATTTATTTTTGATGTCACTTTCTCAATTTTTTGTGCACATGCTGCACATGTCATGCCTATAATCTTATAACTCTGTTGCATAAATCCTCCACTTTTCATTATGTGATCCAATCAATATGGTTGAATCATGTGAATAATACCAAGTGGATATGTAGATTTTATGAAGATTCTATATTTTGCATCTATTCGCAAATAATAGATGAAAAAAACTAGAAGTTATTAATCTTCATCATTTCTACATATGTACGGTATAAACTAAAGATGAAAAAAGGAGGTGATGATATGTTCGGATTATTACTTGCTAACTGCATTACAACAATGGGCCATCGTGGTCAAGAGTTGGCTGAGTGCATTCAAATGATGCTCAAAGCTTTCAGACTTTAAAAAACAGCTATATAAATATCGATTCTAAAATTAAATAAATATTTGAAAATTCACGAGATATTCAAATAATCACAGTTTATTCAGTTTAATGAATAAACTTTTTTATTGCAAAAATGCTTACTTGTATAAAAAAAGTCCATTTGCCAATTCATGATTCAGGCATCTGGACTTTATTAGAAAATATTTATTATAAACCTAGTCTTGCATAATTACAGTAAAGTAAGTAAAGACTTAAGAGGTGTATAAGCAACCCCAGTAGCAAGCGCAACTTCATGATTGACACAATACCCACGATACGTATTTAAACCATTAGCTAAATGCTTATCTTCCAACATCAATCCATTAATCGGATGTGCTGCAATCTTTAATCCATAATCTAAGGTTGCATTAGTAAGTGCTTGCGTACTTGTACGCGGAGTTGCTCCTGGCATATTCGCAACACAATAATGTACAACACCATCGACCACAAATGTAGGATCATCATGATAGGTAATATGAGATGTTTCAATACAACCACCTTGATCAATCGCCACATCCACAATAACACTACCTTGGCGCATATTCTTAAGCATTTCACGCTTTACAAGCTTTGGAGCACTAGCTCCTGGTATTAATACAGCTCCAATGACTAAATCAGCTGTTTCTAGTTGTGATGCAAGAATAGCTGGTGTTGAATATAAAGTTTGAATCGTATTACCAAACATATTATCAAGTTGTTCAAGACGACGATTTGAGCGATCAAGAATACTTACATCAGCTCCCATACCTACAGCTATCTTCGCAGCATTGGTTCCTACAACTCCACCACCAATAATGACAACTTTTGCTTTAGGAACTCCTGGTACCCCAGCAAGTAAAACACCACGACCACCAAAAGGTTTTTCTAAGTATTTAGCCCCTTCTTGAACACTAAGACGACCTGCAACTTCAGACATTGGTTTAAGTAAAGGTAACCCACCAAAATCATCAGTAATCGTTTCATAGGCAATTGAGGTTACTTTATGCTTAAGTAATGCTTGGGTTAATGGTGTATTTGCCGCAAGGTGTAAGTAAGTATAAAGAATAAGATTATCCTTGAGTAAATCATATTCACTTTCAAGCGGTTCTTTAACCTTCACCATCATCTCACACGTTGCCCATACTTCTTGCGCAGTCGCAATAATACGTGCTCCTGCTTCAACGTATTCATCATCAGTATACCCACTACCCTCACCAGCACCAGACTCAATTATGACATCATGGCCCATACTTACAAATACACTAACATGTGGAGGAATAAGACCTACACGATATTCATGCACTTTAATTTCTTTGACACTTCCAACAATCATTTGATAGTTCCTCTTTTTCTTTTATTGTATCAAAGAAAGCACAGTGAAAAACATGAAAACCCATTTGAGTGGTTTTTCATTTTGTTACTTGATAAACTTAATAATTATAGCAATACACTTATTCTCTTATTAATAAGATCTATTAAATTGAGTTTGAGATGTTGTGGCAACAATGATTCGTTGCACATTTCAATGTAATGTTCTTTCAATGAGACAACTTTGTTAATCATTCTATCTGCTACTATTTTTGATAATCCACATTGTTTCGAAAATGCATAAAAATCATTCTTTCTTAAATTTGTCTTCTTTCCATTAAGTGATAAAGCAACTTCTTCATTATCTTCTGGCAAAATTATACTAACTGGAAGTATATCGTAAGCTGGTGAAAGAATATAGTGATTACTTCCTTCATCTGTTTCTATAAGTGAGAAGTTTTTCAAATGCATATCAGAGTTGCCAACCACAAAAGAAAAGACTACCCGCAAAAATAGTTCAGTCATATCAAGCCCAACTTTACTAGAATACTTCTGAACGATTTTAGCACATCGTTCATATGATCCACGATATTTATCTTCTGTTAACCTTTGGTCTAATTGGCAAAAATCTTCCATGGCAAGTTTCTTCACATCATGTCCATTAATGACTCGATCAATTCTTTTGGTTATATAGGCATATTGATTACTTTCTTTAATTAATGCGTGAGGAACAGTAGAAATACCTGTAACTTCAGCCATCTTCATTATCAAGTGTTCAGATTCAGGAAGATTCTCGTATTCTTGAACTTGAGGTTTTAAGATATACCCCATAGGATAGTCTATTAATGTAAGTCTTGGTTGTTGTTTTCTTTCTTTATATAAGTGTAGTGATAGTTTCTTCTGGACTCCAGGAATTGTAAATCCTTTTCTTGATCCATCATTTGCTAGTTCTCGTAAAGCTTTTTCGTCAATTTCAATACTTGGAAAAGTTGATGTCCCAAAAAAACGTTTAATGCATGATGTATGCCATCCATTCACGTTTTCTGATTTTATTTGTTTCCCACAGCAGTAACAGTTCATATTTTTTCCTCACTTATACTGACATTACCAACGCAATCTTTACAAGCAACTAGAAGAAGACCAAAACGATCTTTGTGATCAATCTTCCAATTTCGAACTACAACTTCAAGTAACCACCCCTCAGGTATTAATCCATCAAAAAACGGAAATAGAGTTTTTGAAAGGTAAGGTTCCTTTTTAAATGGAAGTGTGAGTGAAACAGCTGTTGAAGTTAATGCTTCTAAATAGTCCTCATTATACTGAAAAGAATAACCTGAATCTATTTCATTCAATTCCCCTGCATAATGATTCCTAACGTACACAAATGCAGTTCTAAATAAACCCATTATTTACTCCCCTTTCTTCCAGGTACAGCCTCCATTCCAAACATACTCAATGCAATATTTACTTTATCCATGCGAACTGTTTCTTTTCCTTGTTCCAAATCTCTTATAAATCTAAGTCCAATTCCTGAACGTAAAGCAAATTCCTCTTGTGTAAGTCCTGCTTCTTTTCTACTTTTTTTAATGTACTCTGATATAGGATTCATCGAATATTGCTCCTTTCATTAAAATTAATACTATTTTATACCCTATAAGGTATAATGTCAATGATTTATGTCTATATTATACCTTATAGGGTATAATCTTAACAAATAGACAAACATTATACCCGATATGATATAATTTTCTATAATATAATGGATAATATACTATTTCGGGTATAATAAAAATCACAATTTACATTCGTTATTCAAATAATACTTCCCGTTGTCGTCATTGTATTGAACTACAACCCTATGAAAAGTCAATATTGACCCAACATTCAAGTTAATAAAAGAAAATAGCTCTGCTTACCGATATGACTCAGTTAGCAGAGCTAAATTTAAATATTTACTAATAAATAACTCCCATTAAAAGAGTAAATACACGTGTTACTTGTTTTTAAGCGCAGCATGTGCAGCCGCTAAGCGTGCAATTGGCACACGGTACGGTGAACATGAAACATAAGATAATCCAGCTTTATGACAGAATTCAATAGAACTAGGATCTCCACCGTGTTCTCCACAAATACCAAGTTTGATATCTGGGCGACCCACTTTACCAAGATCACATGCCATCTTCACAAGTTTACCTACACCATTTTGGTCTAAGCGAGCAAATGGATCTTGTTCGTAAATCTTGTTTTCATAGTAATGATTGAGGAAGTTTCCAGCATCATCACGTGAGAATCCAAATGTCATTTGAGTTAAGTCGTTTGTTCCAAAGCTGAAGAATTCAGCTTCTTTCGCAAGTTCGTCTGCAAGTAATGCAGCACGTGGAATTTCGATCATTGTACCAACAAGGTATTTAAGATCTAAACCACTTTGTGCAATAAGTTCATCCGCAATCTTCACGACAATATCTTTCACAAACTTAAGCTCTCTGACTTCACCCACAAGTGGAATCATAATTTCAGGAACTAAGTTAAATTCAGGATGTTTACGTGTTACATTAATCGCAGCTTCAATGACTGCACGTGTTTGCATTTCAGCAATTTCAGGATATGAAACAGCTAAACGACATCCACGATGTCCCATCATTGGGTTAAATTCATGTAAGGAATCAATAATCGTTTCAAGTTCAAGAACACTTAAATTCATTTCAAGCGCTAATGCTTCAATATCTGACTTAGCAGTTGGTAAGAACTCATGTAAAGGAGGATCTAAGTAACGAATCGTTACTGGGAAGCCCTTCATTGCTTCGTAAATACCTTCAAAGTCGCTACGTTGCATAGGAAGTAATTTTTCAAGAGCAACACGACGTTGTTCTTCAGATTTTGAGACAATCATTTCACGCATTGCTTTAATACGTGTGCCTTCAAAGAACATATGTTCAGTACGAACAAGTCCAATACCTTCTGCACCAAACTTAACAGCAGTCGCTGCATCATGAGGTGTATCAGCATTTGTACGAACTTTTAAAGTTCTAAACTCATCAGCCCAAGACATAAGTGTTTCAAAGTCTCCAGAAATGGATGCTTCAACAGTAGGAATCGCTTCTCCATAAATCTTACCAGTAGTTCCATCTAAAGAGATATCATCGCCCTCTTTGAATGTTTTACCACCAAGTGTGAATGTGCCATTCTTACTAAATACGATATCACCACATCCAGATACACAACATGTACCCATTCCACGAGCTACTACCGCAGCGTGAGAAGTCATCCCTCCACGTGCTGTAAGAATCCCTTGAGAAACGTGCATACCTTCAATATCTTCAGGTGAAGTTTCAAGACGTACAAGTACTACTTTTTCGCCTTTATTTGACCATTCAACTGCACTTTGTGCTGTTAAGACAACTTTACCACTTGCGGCACCTGGAGATGCTGGAAGTGCAGAACCAATTGGTGTTGCATTCTTAATCGCTTGTGGATCAAATTGAGGGTGAAGTAATGCATCAAGTTGTTTAGGATCAACTTGTAAAACAGCTTGTTCTTTAGTAATCATACCTTCTTCAACTAAGTCAACCGCAATCTTTAAAGCTGCAGCTGCAGTACGTTTACCATTACGAGTTTGAAGCATGTAAAGTGTTTCTTTCTCAATCGTAAACTCCATGTCTTGCATGTCTTTATAGTGGTGTTCAAGGACATCACAAATTCTTACGAATTCATTGTATGCACTTGGCATAATGACTGATAATTCTTCAATATCTTTTGGTGTACGAATACCCGCAACTACGTCTTCTCCTTGGGCATTCATTAAGAACTCACCGTAAAGCTTACGCTCTCCAGTTGCTGGGTTACGTGTGAAGGCAACACCTGTTCCACAATCATCGCCCATGTTACCAAAGACCATCATTTGGACGTTTACTGCAGTTCCCCATGATGAAGGAATGTCATTTAAACGACGATAGTAAATAGCACGTGGGTTATTCCATGAACGGAATACAGCTTTCACAGCTTCAATAAGTTGATGCTTAGGATCTGTTGGGAATTCAGATGCTTTATGTTCTACATAATACGCTTTGAAACGACGTACCATTTCTTTTAAATCATCTGCAGAGAAATCAGTATCTAACTTGATTCCTTTTTCTTCCTTCATTTCATCAATAATGACTTCGAAGTTGTGTTTTGGAAGATCCATAACAACATCTGAGAACATTTGAATAAAACGACGGTAAGAATCATAGGCAAAACGAGGGTTATTGGATAACGCCGCAAAGCCTTCAACCACTTCATCATTTAAACCTAAGTTAAGAATCGTATCCATCATCCCTGGCATGGATGCACGTGATCCTGAGCGAACGCTCAAGAGAAGCGGATTGTTTGGATTACCCAATTCTTTTCCAGAAATAGCTTCTAATTTAGCTACGTTGGCGAAAATTTCTTCGATAATACTCTCTGCGATGGCTTGACTGTCATCGTAGTAACGGGTGCAAGCTTCTGTAGTAACCACAAAACCTTGTGGTACTGGAAGTTTCAAGGAAGTCATTTCGGCTAAGTTAGCCCCTTTGCCTCCTAAAAGCTCCTTCATCTTGCCATTACCTTCCGAGAACAAATACACATACTTGTGACTCATAGTTCCTCCTATTTGTTTGATAACGCATTCATTATTATACCAAATCTCTTCCAACTGTGCACATCAACGTGAAGATATTGCGTCAAGTTGTGCGAGAATTGTCTCATATTGTCGCTGATATTCACTTGCTTTCGCACGCTCAGCTTCTACTTTACTCGCAGATGCTTTTGAAAGAAAGGCTTCATTAGACAGCATTGCTTTTGAACGTGCCATTTCTTTCTCAAGATTCTCTTTCAGTGATGTCAATTTTGCAATTTGATCACCCATATCCATATGCTCTTGCATCGATACAAGAACATTCCCACTTAAGATAGGCAGTGTTAATGCCCCCTCACTCTTAACTTCTCCTACTTGTGCATTGACCATCTTCACAAGAATATCTGCTTCTAAATGACTAAGCATGACATGTTGTCCTTGTTCATTGCTAAGTTGAATATTAAGCTCATTCGCTTTCTTAATACTTTGTGAAAGACGAAGCTCTCTTAAAGCACTAATGAGTGAAATAAGGCGATCAACACGTGTCACATCCACAAGTGCTTGATGTGAGCGTACTGTTGGATAGGCACTAATACTAATGCTTAATTCATCACTAATTTGCTTAAAGATCTCTTCACTCACAAAAGGCATGAATGGATGTAGCATTTTTAAGATAGATTTTAGTGCATACACAAGCGTATTAAGTGTTGCACTTCTAACTTGTGGATCACTAGATTGTAGGGATACTTTTGAAAGTTCTATATACCATGAACAAAAATCATTCCATGTAAAGTTAACCAGTGTAGATCCTGCTAAACCATAATCGTAGGCATCCATGGCATGAGTGACACTTTGAATCGTTGCATCGAGTTTTGTAAGTAACCATGCATCAAGTTCAGAGGCATTCTTAAGAGAAGATTCATCTTCTTCAAAGTCTTCCTCCATATTCATCATGACAAAGCGTGAAGCATTCCATAACTTATTAATAAAGTTCCAACTTGCCTCAACCTTTTCTTCCATATAACGTAAATCTTGTCCTGGAGAAGAGGATGTTGTTAAGTAAAAACGCAAAGCATCAGTTCCATATTTCTCAATGATATCCATCGGTTCAACACCATTACCTAAAGACTTACTCATCTTACGTCCTGAGGCATCACGAACTAGTCCATGAATTAGTACATCTTTAAAAGGAAGTTCTTTCATAAAGTACTCGGACATAAATGCCATACGAGCAACCCAGAAAAAGATAATATCATACCCAGTAACTAGAACACTATTTGGAAAGAAGCGATCTAAATCACTTGTCTTTTCAGGCCATCCTAGTGTTGAGAAAGGCCATAAAGCACTCGAAAACCATGTATCAAGAACATCTTCATCTTGTGTATAGTCATCCATGTTTTCAGGTGGTGTTAGCGAAACAACAATCTCCCCTGTCTCATTATGAAAATAAGCTGGAATACGATGTCCCCACCAAAGTTGGCGTGAAATACACCAGTCTTCAATGTTTTCTAACCACTGAATAAATGTTTTCTCAAATCGCTCAGGAACAAAATTCATGCCTTGATCATTTTGCTTCTTTAGTACAGCTTGTGCTAAAGGTTTCATACTTACAAACCATTGTTTTGATAAGTAAGGCTCAACAATCACATCAGTACGCTCAGAATGTCCAACTTGATGAACATGCTTTTCAACACGCTCAACAAGACCTTGAGCCTCTAGATCAATCATGAGTTGTTTACGACAATCAAAGCGATCCATGCCTTCATAGGCTTGTGCTAATTCATTCATCGTCCCATCAGGATGCATACATAATACTTTTTCAAGTTGGTGAGTATGGGCTAAATTGAAGTCATTAGGATCATGAGCTGGGGTACATTTCATAGCACCCGAACCAAAGCTCATATCAATATAAGGATCTACAAGAATTGGCATAACCTTTTTAGAAGCAGGATTTATGACTGTTTTACCATGAAGATGAAGATATCTTTTATCTTCTGGATGAACGAAGACACAAACGTCACCAAACATCGTTTCAGGACGTGTAGTAGCAACAATCAATACTTCATCACTATCGACCACTTGAAATCTAAAGTGGTACATACCCCCTTCAATCTCTTTGTGGATGACTTCAATATTTGAGAGTGCTGTTTGCGCTTGAGGATCCCAATTAATAATACGCTCCCCTTGATAAATCAAACCATCGTTATATAAATCAACAAATACTTTCTTAACAGCATCACTTAAACCTTCATCTAAGGTGAATCGCTCACGTGAATAGTCAAGTGATAAACCAAGTGTTGCCCATTGTTCACGAATAAAGTCAGCATAGGTATGTTTCCACTCCCATGCCTTTTCAAGGAAACCTTCACGACCTAAATCGTATTTACTAATGCCCTCTTCTTTTAATCGTGCTTCTACTTTAGCTTGAGTTGCAATCCCTGCATGATCCATACCTGCAAGCCACAACATGTCAAATCCTTGCATGCGTTTGTAGCGTGCAATAATGTCTTGAAGTGTTGTATCCCATGCATGACCTAAATGAAGTTTTCCAGTGACATTAGGTGGTGGAATCACAATACAAAATGGAGGTTTGTCTTCGCTCTTTGCGCGAAACAAATCATTGTCTAGCCAGAAATCATATTTGTCCTTTTCAACAAGCTTATGATCATAGCGACTTAAGAGTGTCTTTTTCATACATCGTCCTTTCTTGAATAAAAAAAAGCCTTCATCTAAGGACGAAGACTCGCGGTACCACCTTAGTTCATCAATCAAAGATTGATGCCCTCGATGACTTTAACGCAGTCTTACGTCAACGCTTACTGAAGGTTCAGCATTGATTCCACATGATGACTTATACGATGAAGGATTGGTTTTGTTGCATCGGCCCAAAACTTTCTAAGTGTCCACCATTCATCCTTAAATCATGTCTTTGAATTAGCACTATCTTACATGAATGCATCATGTCTTGTCAATGTGAAGTCCACAATAAGACGATTGACAATAGTAAATATAATGCAAGACTGAGTAAACCGACAAAGAGTTGCCCATACAGTAAATCTGTATAGCTCCCTGCAATATTAATGATACCTATAATAATGCTTCCTAAAGTAGCATTAAGCATGTAGGATAACCAAAGACCATTATGGATTGAGGTAACCCATCGACGTGGCTTCCTGCGAATAAAACGTTTTAAAATGTATTTAAGAATAAACCCTAAAAGTAACCACATGAACGCAAAGGACATAAATGGTGATGTAACGCCATGAGAGAATGATGTATATATAACCCCAGCAATACCGACAAAAATGACGAGTAACAATGATTTAATCATTATCGTCCCTCGTAATTGGCGTTAGAGTTAACACATCAGATACTGTGCGTTCTCCAAACTTAGTGCCATCAAAAGTAGGTTTATTGACAATTCTTCCATTAAACCATAAAGCACTACTGCCACCTCCATCAAGATTGTAGGCAAAGGTTGCCCCTAAATCCACAAAGGTTTGGGCTAATTCTTTCATTGTAAGACCTGGGCTTTGAGCGGTACGCCCATCTGCCGCTAAGAATATATAGTGAAAAGGCTCAATCATTCCAATTGCAGAGCGTGGATTCTTTTTAGCAGCATAATTGGATTTTAAAGATTGAATTTCTTTATTATCCACAAGCACTGGTCCAAAAGAATAACTTTGGTAGACACCTGATTGAAGAATGTTTTGACCTGTATCTGAGCCTTCAAGAATTGCACTCATAACACCATTTATATTTAGATTCATACTCATGTTGTCAGGAGCTTTACGTGGAGTATCAAGGTATAGTCTTCCATTGCGAATGATTAAACCTCTAAAGCGATATCCATAATAGTCTCCATTGATTGCAACAATTGCTCCTGTTCTTTTAGCCATACTTGAAGTCGTTTCAGAAATATTCTTTCCAAAAGTATCCTTTGCAAATAAACTATGAACAACTTCAATATTGCGAACTTGAACATACACAACATAAACATCACTACCAAACTTGCGAATCTTCTCAAGTCTAATCGTCATATCTTGATCTTGATATTCAGTGTCTGTAGAGATATTCTCATATACAATCGGTTCTGGAATTTCATCAATAGGATCGGTTGGATCTGTAGGATCTGTTGGAACATTAGGATCAATAATTTCATTACCTATGGGTTTTTCAGTTACTTCAAGCAAAAACGCATCATACAATGTGATGCTTGATAAACTAAGACTAAATATGACGAAAATAATTAGTAATATCGTTCTTTTCATGAAGGCGTTCCTTTAAATATGACTTTCTTCTGGATATTGAAACTTAGGAAAAATAGACTTCCATCGACCACGATTTTAATAAAGACTGGTGAGATTGGAATAAGAACATCAAAGACGTACACCAGTAATGCTGAACTAAGCATGACTAAGACGACTAAGGCGTAATAATAAAACAGTGAGCGCGAACCTGATTCTTTCGCATTAAACACCACATGTTTATTCACAAAGTAATTAAACATTGAAGACACAATCCGTGCAAGCACGGTAGCGACAATCACTCGAAATAGTAAATCTTCTTTAAGACTTGCATAAATCCATGCAAACATGCTCACATCAATAACTGAACTTAAAATTGAAGACAACGCAAACTTTCCAATTTGGATGTATATTTTGAGAGAATCTGTGAAAGGATTAAAGTGTGAAGCAGCATTGTTTTCGATATACACTGTTTCTATTGGATGTTCATGAAGTTTTATTTTAAACTTCTTAGCACCTAAGAGCATACTCATTTCATATTCGTAGCGGTTTTGCTCCAATGAAAGACAAAAGTCTAAAGTATCCATGGTGAACGCACGTAGACCCGTTTGAGTATCACTAATGGGATATCCAATAAGAAACTGAGTAATAAAGCGAGTGAGCTTATTACCAAAACGTGATTTAAATGGTACATCAACTTGAGAGAAATCTCGTACTCCTAAGACAATGGATGAAGACAGTGTTAATGCTTTCTCTCCAAGGGCTAATGCATCTGATACTTTATGTTGACCATCACCATCGACGGTTACAACTACACCATGCTCGTGACTAAAATGCTCTTTAATATATTTAAAGCCTGTTTTAAGGGCTGCACCTTTACCTTCATTCACTTCATGTTTTAACACTATGACCTCTTGAGGTAATGCACTAAAAATAGGTGCATACGATGATTGTCCCCCATCATCAACGACAATAATTCGAATAGGATGTTGACTACATTCTTGAACTAAATCAAGCAATGTATGATTTGGCTGATAACTGGGAATTAAAAAAGTGATCATAGTTAACCTCAATACATAGTCTACTCCTTTAGAGGCAAAATCTCAAGATAACACCACAATTTTACATGATAAAAAAATTGGGTTTACCCCAATTTGTATTTATTCTTTCTTATTTTTATACTCACAATGAGAAGGACTAAGACAAAGTAACCCACAATGCCTAAGATGATTTGTGGAAGATAGGTAAATAGTACTAACTCAGCTCTTTGTGGAAGATCAACAATCTTTAAATATATTCCAACATATGCCCAAATAAAGACAAGACCATAAGCACGTGCATTAAACTTGAAGACTGTTAATGTCATAACAATTGCTCCAATACCAAGAAGTACCAATAACCAAATATCATCACCTAAACCAAATAATGGTTGATTTAGATACGATGAATAACCAAGTGACACAAGAAGTGTTGTGACATTGGCAATCGTTGCGACAGTAATCCATCCAAAATAGATAGAAAAAGGTAGTGCTATGAAGAAACCATCGTTATTGTAGAGTGAGGTGCGATCAATCTCAATCATCATGATAATAAGACAAATCAAGACAATGACAATGAGGAATAAACTCACATCAATGCGTAAGAAATGCCATGCGATAATCCAAAGACCATTCGCAATATTAGAGACTGTAAATGGTAAGGCAAGATCATCAAATAAGTTTTGACGCACACTTAAATCATGATTAACTTTAAGTTGTACAAGGGAATACATAATGAGTAAAGTATAAATGAGTGCCCATATCGCGAATGTAATCGGTGCTGGGGCAAAAAGATTAAAGAATGAATCAGATATCTCCCCTGTCATTAATCCATTAATTGGAAGAATGTTTGCTAAAGCATTAAGGGTAATCATAAAGACTAACGAAAGGAATGCAATAATGCGCATTATTTTATTACGTTTCATAAATATTTCTCCTGCTAAAAGTCTAACATAAAAAAAGCGTTAGTGTTCACACCAACGCATTATTTGTTCACTAATTTCTTCAACACCATTTCTTTTTAAAGCTGAGAATGTGAAGACAAGATATCCTTGAACTGAATTTTTGATTAGATTTAACTCTTTAAGGGTTAATTTATCAATTTTTGTAAGAATGATTGCAAAGCGAATCTTTAAGGATTTTGCGAGTTCAATCATAAGTAAATCATCTGAATTTAATCCTCGACGTGAATCAACACATAGAAGTAAGGCTGTTAACTTACGAGTGTTAAAGTAATCATCCATAAGTTGACCAAAAGCAATTTGTTCTTGTTTAGAACGATTCGCAAAGCCATAACCAGGAACATCCACAAGCATCAAGGAATCTGTGATATGAAAAAAGTTCGCAAGACGAGTTTTCCCAGGACGTGCTCCTACATACGCTAAGTTTTTACGCTCTGTAAGGGCATTAATAAGTGAACTCTTCCCTACATTGCTTTTTCCAACCATAACCACTTCATGACGATCATTGGGTGGAAACTGAATGAGGGACGCACATGAAATAATTAAATGTGCGTCTTGACTCTTCAGACTCATACTTTTACGAGTGCTTCTTCAAGCACTTGTTCCATATTTTCAACTGGAACAAAGATAATCATTTCTTTCACAGATGCTGGAATATCATCCATATCCTTCACATTACCCTTAGGAATGAGCACTTTACGAATACCAACACGATGTGCTGCGAGTGATTTCTCTTTTAATCCACCAATTGGTAATACATGACCTCTTAAAGTCACCTCACCAGTCATCGCTAAATCAGCATAGACTTCTTGATGTGTGAGTGCAGAAATGATCGCAGTTGTCATGGTAATACCAGCACTTGGACCATCTTTAGGCACTGCTCCTTCTGGAACGTGAATATGAATATCATGAGTTTCAAAGAACTTCGGTTCAATCTTGTACGTTGCCGCATGAGACTTCACAAAACCATACGCAATTTCTGCGGACTCTTTCATGACATCTCCAAGTTTTCCAGTTAAGATCAAACGACCTTTACCATCAAATGTCGTGACTTCTACAGGAAGCACATCGCCTCCAAAGGAAGTATAGGCAAGACCTGTCACAACACCCACTTCATTCTTCGCTTCTTTTTTACCAAATTCATACATTTCTTTTCCAAGAAGTTCATTAACTTTCTTAGGAGTAATAGAAATCTTCTTTTTACCATCTTTTAACACCGCAAGCACTGACTTACGACAGATTGCTGCAATTTGACGCTCAAGTTGGCGAACACCAGCTTCACGTGTGTAATGGCGAATAAGATATAAAATTGATTCTTCACTAAATAGTGCTTGAGTAGGTTTTAAACCATTCACAAGCATTTGCTTAGGAAT
Organism: Erysipelothrix sp.; assembly: GCA_018335655.1. GTDB lineage: Bacteria > Bacillota_I > Bacilli_A > Erysipelotrichales > Erysipelotrichaceae > UBA6182. The sequence goes on along the minus strand of JAGXRX010000055.1, from coordinate 20,475 downwards.
TAAATGTTGGCGTGTAATATGTAGTTTTTCATCTTCAGTATAAGAGGAAAGATTAATGACTTCTAATCTGTCTCTTAGTGCTGCAGGAATGTTATCAAGATAGTTCGCAGTCGCAATAAACATGACTTTAGACAAATCATACGCTTCTTCAAGGTAGTGATCTGAGAACAGTTTGTTTTGCTCAGGATCTAACACCTCGAGCATTGCTGAGCTTGGGTCACCTTTATAGTCAGATGCCATTTTATCGATTTCATCAATAAGGAACACAGGGTTAACAACCCCCGCTTTCTTCATTCCCTGAATGATACGTCCAGGCATAGAACCTAAATAAGTACGACGATGTCCACGAATTTCTGCTTCATCACGAACCCCACCAAGTGAGGCTTTGATAAACTTACGATTCAATGCATTCGCAATAGACTTCGCCAAAGATGTTTTACCAACCCCTGGAGGACCCACTAAACAAATGATAGGTGCATTCAGTGATTTTGTCACTGTCTTAACAGCTAAGTACTCCATGATACGATCTTTAACTTTTTCAAGTCCAAAATGATCACCATCAAGTACTGCTCTAACCGCATTAAGGTCTTCATTATCTTCAGTCACTTGCCACCAAGGTGTCTTAAGTAACCAATCTAAGTACGTACGAATAACCCCTGATTCACCACTTGCTGCAGGAAGCATTTCAAAGCGTGATAATTCTTCAAGCGCTTTTTGTTTGATGTTTTCAGGGTATGGATTATTCTCAATAATTGAGCGTAAATCATCCCCATCTTCATCTTTAATTCCAACATCACCGAGTTCTTCTTTGATTGCACGAAGTTTCTCACGTAAGTAATACTCACGTTGATTATCCTCAATACGCTCTTTAACACGATCATTAATGTCTTGTTCAATCGAAGAAATTTGTTTTTCTGTTTGAAGTTCACCAATAATGAGCATTAGACGCTCGTTAATGTTTAAGGTTTCAAGTAAAGCTTGTTTCTTCTCTAAGTTTAAAGGAAAATACTGAGCAAATTGGTCAGAGAGTTGTAACGCACTTACCCCTTTAGTCAATTGATTAATCATTTCGGTTGGGAAATTAACATTTGTAGCCGCAACGTTTTCAAGTTCTTTCGCAATACGACGAATGAGTGCCATTTCTTCCATAGCATCCCCAGAGATATTCTCCTGAGGCATGACCGTCGCAAAAAACATACGATCATCTTCACTCATGCGCACAAGTGCTGCACGTTGAAGTCCACTAAAGGTCACACGTAAAAATCCCTCTTTACGTTTGACGGTTTTAATACGACATAATGTTCCAAAGGTAAATAGGTCATTCTCACTAGGATCATCCACAAGGATGTCTTTTTGAGATACAAGCCACACATGTCCATTGAAATAATTGTTGGATTCCTCCACTGCTGTCATACTCTTTTCGCGCCCTACTTCAATCATAATGTCTTGATTAGGGAAAACGACGATACCGCGGGTCGCAATGACAGGAACACTAATTTCTAATTTTTCTGACTCCATATGACCCTCCTTCTTTGTGTTTACGCTTTCGCGTTGGTTTTAATAAAGTCAAATGCTGTTTTCAAACGCCATTCTTGCATAACTACGGATGGATTCAAGACTTGTTTCACTTGATCCACTTCCATGGAATACATTTGGGCAATATTTGCATATTCTTCTTCTAAGCCTTCTGGAGTAATTTCAAAGTTTTCTGCTTTCGCAATCGCATCAAGGACTAAACGTAAGCGAACTTTACGATCCGCATCATTAGCCATTTGTTCACGAAGGAATGCTTCATCTTGTCCAGTTAATGCTGTATACAGTTCAAGATTGTAGTTTTGTGATTCTAAACGACGTTTGAAGTCTTCAAAAAGCACATTTGTTTCTTCATCAATCATGACTTGTGGAATTTCAACACTTGAAGCTTGTACAACTTGGGTTAGTACTGCATCTTCAAAAGCATGTTCGGCTTCATGTTCTTTTTCATGTTTAAGGGTATGAATTACATCTTCTTTAAATGCATCGACAGTTGTAATGCCTTCTTTTTTAAGTGATTCAACAAATTCATCACTCAATTCTGGAAGTTGTTTGCCTTTAATTTCATGGACAGTAACTTTGAAGACCACCGGTTTACCCGCTAAATCTTCCACCCCATAATTGTCAGGGAAAGTGACCGCAACATCAAGTGATTGGCCCACAACAACACCAACTAATGCTTCTTCAAATCCAGGAATAAATGAGTTTGATCCAAGTTCTAATGGATAGTTCTCACCTTTACCACCTTCAAAAGCAACATCATCTTTAAATCCTTCAAAATCAATAACCACTGTATCGCCCATGACTGCTTCACTGTCTTTAATAACAAGTTCAGCATAGTCTTCAAGAGTTTTAGCAATCACTGCTTCAATATCTGCATCACTGACGACAACATTTTCTTGGGCAACTTTAACAGACTTATAGTCGCCTAAAGTGACTTCAGGAGTAACACTTACATCAAATAATAGTTCTACTTCTTCTTTTGATACATTTTTAACATCTAAGCTTGGTCTTCCAACTACACTAAGATTTTGCTCACCCAACCCGAATACAAACGCTTCATTAGCAATACTATCAATCGCTTCATTGAAAATTGCTGCATCAGAGATTTGCTTACGAACCATGTCTTTTGGAGCAGATCCTTTTCTAAATCCTTTGACTTCAACATTTTTAGCAAGTTTATTGAAGGCCTTTTCTTGTGCTTGTGTCCAAGTTGCATCCGCAACGACAACACTGAGTGTTCCAGTCGATTTTTCTTTAACAATCCAATTTGATTTCATAAGTTCTCCTTTGTCTGGTGTTAATTATACTTAGTTTGTTTAGCACTGTCAATTAAAGAGTGCTAATTGACGATAAATTGTCGCTCTTTTGGGTATTGAGCTTTAAACTCTTCAAATCCTGCCTCATCTTGCATCGCAAGATAAGTTGATCGAATACTGTCTAGCACGATTGTATCATATTCGCTTTCATCAGTCTCAATTGGATACCTCATACTGACATCAATCATGAACTGATGAATGATAAGTTGCATGAGACTTGGGTTCTCATGAGCAAAGTATTCATGAATCATCGCTAAGCCTTCATTCATGACATCTAAGTCAAGTAATGGTGTTAACGATGCAGGAATAACTTCACACATCATTCCCGAAGGATGATGGTATGTAAAGGTTGCTGGGAGTTGTTGTTCAACACATAACTGTAGAAGTAGAGCATTCGCAAACAGTGATACTCCTTCATCAAAGCATTGTTGAATGAGCGAAGTATGATTGCGAAGATTTGTCTTCTCAAGTTGTATTAGTCCTAAGGTTGCATCTTCATCACTCGTAATGGCATAAAATGCTTCTTCTACACTCAAGGATTTCTCTTTTATAGGCATTAGTTCTAAAAGACTATGCATGATTTCTTTGAGTTCCTTCTCTTCATTGGCAGAGAAAAGATTGGAAGATAAAGCCATGATGATACTTTGATACGCTTCATCATAGCGACCTTGATCCACTAACGCTTGAATTTCTTGTTTTGTGAGAATCATACTTATACCTTTCTATTGTAGATGGCTCGCACATGAGGAGCTTGCGCTACAATAATGAAGAAGAAGGCAAGGATACCTATGGTTGAGAAGCCCATGACAATCCATTGATATGGAAAGAATTCACCAAGAGTTCCCGCAATAAGTCTTCCAATAATCATTCCACTTGATACTAATATATGATATACCCCATTCACTCGTCCACGTTTTTCACTTGGTACATAGGTTTGCACACTACTCATACGAATATTAAATGAGTTAATGGATAATACTCCCATGATGACTTGTAAGGCAAGCATGAATGGATATGGTACTAATAATAGAATACCATTAAGCACATTGAGTGAGAAGTAAACAAAGGCTGCAACCATAAAGCGATGATGTGTTTTTACTTTAAACACATAATGCCATATTCCTCCAATAAGTCGTCCTGCTGTAATGAAACTCGATAGATAGGCAAACTGAGTTATCGTGAGGGTTGGATGGTTCTCAAAGAATGGATACAGTAAGGTATTAAGACCTTCCCCTGCCATCATAAGAAAGAAGAAGAATGAGAAGATAGCAATTAGTCCTCTTTCATTCTTAAGATAATCAAGTCCATCTTTAATCATGACACGTAGTTTTTGAGGAGCTTCTTTAAAGCGTTTGATTTGAGCTTCATCAACTTTAATAAAACGCTCAAAGATTGATGCAATTAAGAGAAGAACCCCTTCAATGAGAAAGATAGCACTAGGACCATAGTTTTGAAAGACAATGGCTGCAATAGGAAGCATAATGGTATTCACTAAAGGGTAGATCAGTGATGAGATCGCATAACCTTGTTGCATCATTTTTTCAGGAATCAATTCTGGAAATAATGATTCATAGGCAATCCCATAGATGACACCATTAGTTGATAATACAAATCCTAATATCATATACATTGAATAATTGAAGTATCCATCTTTTGTCACAAATGCAATGGCTAAGAATAAAATCCCCATAAGCATGTCACTACGCACTATAATATTCTTTCGTGAGAAGCGATCAATATTAGGTCCAATGAACAATGGGAAGATTATATTAGGTATCATGACAACTGCTGAGAATAATGCTGTTAAAAGTGTGCTTTGGGTTTGATTGTATACAAGTACCCCAATCGCGAAATTAATACCTACACCACCAATGGCAGAAATGATTGTGCCTATGGTTATAATGATGTAGTTTTTAGACCATAGTGTCATAACCCTCCTCCATTAAAAACACTGTCACAAAGTGACAGTGCGTGCCCGCTTTTGCGGTTTTTTCAAACATGGCGTCCACGGAGGGACTCGAACCCCCGACCGTGCGCTTAGAAGGCGCATGCTCTATCCAACTGAGCTACGTAGACATGTGCTACAGTATAATAACAAATAAACCACCATAATTCAATGTATTATGGTCACCTTTCATTGAAGTTTTTGATAAGATGATTGATAATAGAAATATATTAGGAGGAGTGAGTATGATTGAAGGGTCAAATATTGTAATGACTGTGAATATTGTGTTTATTGCCTTATCGTTGTTTATCTTTTTATTCTTCTTTCTTAAAGGGTTCATATCATCTCTTTACGATATCATAGCATTTGTAATCATTGTTGTGAGTGTAACACCACTTTCTTCATGGTTGGCGTCACTTGTGCCACTTGTTTCAACAAGTGAACTCCAAAACGGATTATTTGGGATGCTTGTGACTCGCTTTGCGAATCAAGTTGTTTGGGTTGTTATTTCCTATGTGGTATTATCCATTATCTTTTTAATCATTAAGCGTCCATTTCTTAAACGCTTTCCACTTAAACTGGATCGTCGCTTAGATAAAGGACTATCCATGATTTTAAGCGGACTTGCTATCTTTATCTTTGGAACGTTATTAACAGGCGTGTTTCTTTCTCCAGTCTTTGCGAATGGAAACGAAATTGTTGAACAAAGTGTGCTTGTCGTCTTTAAACAAAGTGGTCAACAACTCGTCGACGATGTCACTGAAAATGTAAGTGAGGTTGGGATAATATCAAGATTACTTAGCGGAGAAAACTTAACACTTGATGATCAACAAACCATTATTGATTTGTTTGTTTCATTTGAACTTCCAGAAGACGTAGCGACTACCCTTTCAAAGTTTGCCCTTAATCTTGAACCAAGTGAAGAAGAAATTAAAGCTTTAGCAGATTTTGCACAAGCACAAGGACTTACACTCGAAGACTTAAGTAAACTATTAAAAGATATGGGATTAAGCCAAGAAATCATCGATGGTTTCTTAAATGACTTTAAGTGAGTGGAACAATCTCAAGGAGTTTGATATAATCAACCTATGAATGATTTAGTACTTTGTCCAAAATATGAGAATGTATTTAGATGGCTAGGAAAACGCTGGAATGGTTTAATTTTACGTTGTCTTTCTAAGCATCCCTTACGTTTTACTCAATTAAGCACATGTCTTAAAACATGTTCGGATAAAGTGCTTACACAACGACTTAAAGAACTTCAAGCTGAAGGAATCATTGAACACATTGAATCCACATATCAGCTAACGCAAAAAGGACTAGATCTTAAAGATGTCCTCGATGCTGTACAACTCTATGCAGATCAACATGTCTAACATCCTCATTGGATGTTAGCTTTTTTTGGTCATCTCAATTGACTTACTTTTAGTAAGTGATATGATAGGTTTACTTACAAAAAGTAAGTAGGAGAACAAACACATGAATCTATCAATTATTTATTACAGTACCTATGGGTCAAATTATCAACTCGCACTTTGGGCACAAGAAGCAGCAGTTGCACTAGGAGCGAATGTACGCTTACGCCAAGTTCAAGAATTAGCCCCACAATCCGTGATTGACAACCAACCAGGTTGGAAAGCTCAACAAGACAAGTCTAAAGATGTTCCTGTCGCAGCTTCAGATGACATTGAATGGGCAGATGCACTACTTTTCTCAGTACCGTCACGATTTGGCAATGTTCCTGCACAGTTCAAACAATTCATCGATACTCAAGGAGGACTATGGTCAAAAGGAAAAACCATTAATAAGGCAGTTTCTGCTATGTCTTCTGCTCAAAATCCTCATGGCGGTCAAGAAGCAACCATTCTAAATCTTTATACTTCAATGCATCATTGGGGAGCGATTATAGTATCTCCAGGATATACTGATGCAAGTATTGGAAAAGCTGGAGGAAATCCTTATGGAACAAGTGTGTCCATTGATGCCTCAGGGAATATGGTTGAGGATGTTAAAGATGCGGTGGTACACCAAGTCACTCGCCTATTATCGATTGCAGAAAAACTAAAATAAAAAACAAGTCACCGCTAAGGTGACTTTATTTGTACTCAATGTGTTGTACACTTATTTTTTCATGTTCAATGTTTAAGACGACATACCCTATTGGACTACGATCACGATTATAATATAACGATCCAGGACATATAAGGGTTACTCCATGTAGCTGCTTAACTTCTGGCACATGGGAATGGCCATATACAGCGATTTGACATCCTAAACGTTTTGCCTTCTTTACAAGACCTTCATCTCGTTGTGAAGTGAAGAACTCATGAGAATGTGTCATGTAGATTTTGACATCACCACAATCAATAACACGCGTCTTAGGAAACGTATTAAAGCGATCATTGTTTCCTTCTACACTAATAAAAGGTCGAATCATGAATTCATTACCTTCACTATCTCCCGCATCAAGGAAATAATCAGCATCTTGATGGATGAGAGCTAGTTTTTCTAGTCGATCCATATGTCCATGGACATCTGATGTAATGATGATTTTCATAGGCTATGGACCTGTACATCATCTTGAAAGAGACGTTTTATCTTTGATTGAAATCCTTGAGGATTGCTTGTAGCAAAAATCATTGACGATTCACGTGATGGTGGATAATCTTTTGCACAGCGACTTAATACTTCAATGGAATCAATTAAGATTGCATCACTGACTTTCTTAATTTGATGACTAATAAGAGGATAATGAGTACACGCTAGTAAAATTTGAGGAACTGAGTGAGGGGCAATATAATCATTGATAAATGACTCAATAGCGTCTTCATCCCCTTCTTCAATAAGTTTCGCAAGATTTCTTCCCCACACTTCAATGACTTGACGTTGTGGGTTTTTACTTATTAGTTCACGTTGGTATATGTTTGAAGAAAGTGTTGCTTGTGTGGCAAGGATAAGCACATCTAAACCATCATCCACAAGTGATAATGTTGGTTCGATGATACTTATAAGTGTAAGATCTTCATACTTTGTTCTTACTTCCTTTGTGAGTAAACTACTCATTGTATTGCATGCGATAAGTACCACATGAATATCCAGTGAGCGAAAAGCATTCATCATACTATCGAAGATATCAAGAAGGTCTTCTCTACTTTTATCGCCATATGGTAAATGAAGTTGATCTGCAAGCAAGACAAAAGCATGGTGTGGATATTTCTCTACACATGCTTTATATATGGTATAACCACCAATTCCTGAATCAAATATTCCAATGCGATTACTCATCAGATTCTCCTTTAAAATACGACACGATATTTTCTGCAACACTTAGTGGAACAACATCCAATAGTTCCTCTTTAGTTGCGGATTTAATGTTAGAAATATTCTTAAACTTCTTCATCAATGCTTGAATACGCTTATCCCCTAACCCAGAAATATCCTTAAGTGAAGAATGAATTTGGGCTTGTGATCGTAGCTTCTGATGAAAACTGATCGCAAAGCGATGGACTTCATCTTGAAGTTGAACACACAATAATGTCAAAGGATCTAGGGCTAATAAAGGGATTTTCTCCCCAGTTGAGCGCATAAGTTCACTTGTTTGATGTTTATGATCTTTCACAAGACCTGCCACCGCAACTGATAAACTCATATCCTTTAAAAGTGTATTGAGGACATTCACTTGATGAATGCCACCATCCACAAGAATCAGATCAGGGAGTGGTTCACTGCCATCAAGTGCTTTGTATAAACGACGATACAGCATTTCACGCATATTTTCAAGGTCATTGTTTTTTCCTTGGAGTTTATAACGACGATATTTAGCCTTATTAAACTGTCCATTCTCAAACACAATGCGTGCTCCAACACTCAATGTCCCAAAAGTATGTGAGACATCGACCATTTCAATTGAGCGGATAGTGTCAACATGTAAATGCATTGCGAGAGAATCTAAAGCATCTTCAATATCAATGCCTTTTTTCTTAACACGATTCAAATGATACACTAAACTTTGTGTAGCATTATCATGAGCTAGATTTAACTCTTTTACTTTATCACCACGTTTTGGAGAACTTACTTTAATACCTAATGCTTCACTTAACAAGTTTGCATCCAAGGATTCAGGAACCATTAAGTGAGTTGGTTTCGGTGTATGTTCATAGTATTCAAAAATAAGTGTTTGTATCTGATCTTCAACGGGTTGCATAAGATCATTAATCCAATCATCTTTCTTAACAATTTTACCATCACGAATCATAAAGAAACAAAGAGATAATAAACCTTCTTGTGTAGCATAGCCAATAATATCATGTTCACTCTTAAAATTAGTAATTGTTTGGCGCATGGATACATATTGTGCTGAGCGTAAACGATCTCTTAAGGTTGCGGCAAGTTCATACTGAGTACGTGAAGACGCTAAAATCATATCTTGGCGAAGTTTCTCAATCAAAAACTCCCAATCTCCTTTAAGCACTTTTTTTACATCTTCCACAATCTTTGCATAACCAACTTGTTGAATGAAACCTTGACATGGTCCTGAGCATTGCTTGATATGGTAATAAAGACATACATTCTTTGGAAGTGTGCGACATTTTCTTAATTGAAATACATCATGAAGCAGTTTAATCGTATCACGAGCTGCTCTCGCATCAGGATACGGTCCAAAATACATCGCTTTCTTATCTTTTTTGCGATCACGAACAACAAGTAATTGCGGAAACTTCTCACTCGTTAACTTAATCATCGGATATGTTTTATCATCCATAAACATAATATTGTAGATTGGACGATGTTGTTTAATTAAGTCTATTTCTAAGAGTAATGCTTCTTTCTCACTTGGTGTCACAATAAATGATACATCCATCGCATCTAAGACGAGTTTGGATGTTTTACCTTCATGAGGACGATTAAAATAGGAATTGACTCGCTTCTTCAAATCCTTCGCTTTACCAACATAGATAATTGATCCCGCATCATTCTTAAAGATATAACATCCACTTAAAGAAGGAATGATTTCGAGAGCATCTTTATAAATCATTTAAATGTTACCACGGTGGCGACAATGCCTCCTTGTTCAAGCGGAGCTTGAGCATAAGACTTCACATTAGGATGGCGTGATAAGTGCTCACCGATGACTTTCTTTAGTATTAAAGTACCGACACCATGAATAATAATCCCTGAAGGAATATTGTTCATAAGACAATCCTCGATATAATCATTAACTTTCGCAATGGCTTCATCCCCACGCATCCCTACCACTACACACTCAAGTAAACTTCCACGAGGAGCATTGGAAGGTGCTGTATAGGTTGCAACATTTTTCTTAGGTTTTGGAGCTTGGGTTTTCTCAAGTTGAGATAAGGAGGCCTTTATTCGCATGCCATTAATATCAATCATCGCTTGTTTGCCTTTGATCTCTAACACTTGACCACTACGTTGTGATCCTTTAACTTTAACGTAGTCTTTAACCCCAATCGTTTCATCAATCTTTTGAGTTGGAATTGGTGAGAGAGCAACGACTTCTTTCTTAATGTTTTGAAGTGTTTGAGTGACATGTTTTTGTTGCGATGCTTCTTGTAAATACATTTGAATTTCTTCAACAGCTTCATTCACTTTTTCTTGAATGAGTGTTTGTGCTTGACGTTCAATGGTTTCAAGTTTTGTCTTTAAGGCTTGTTCTTGTGATGATAATTGAGTTTTTTGATCTTCAAGATCCTTTACTTGGGTAAGTAATGACTCTTCTAATAACTGATTTGTTTGAATTTGCTCATTAAGACGTTCTAATAAAAGTGTTGTCTCACTACGCTTTGTTTCTAGTTCTTCTGAAGCACGTTGAAGCAGTGATTCAGGTAAGGCAAAACGTGATGCAATCGCTAAGGCATTAGATTGTCCTGCTTGATGAGGAAAAAAGCGGTAAGTTGGTGATAAAGTTTGAATATCAAACTCAACACTTGAAATCATTACTCCATCCCATTCGTATGCAATTTGTTTGATACGATTATAATGGGTTGTCGCAATGAGCGTACATTCTTTCTTATAAAAAGCATCCAATATCGCAATCGCTAAACTTTCTCCTTCATCAGGATCAGTTCCACTTCCTAACTCGTCAAGAAGCACAAGTGACGCTGGTGTAACTTTAGTTAGAATTTGAGAGATATTTGAAATATGAGAAGAGAACGTAGAAAGTGAGCTTTGAATTGATTGCTCATCTCCAATGTCTGCGAACACTCCATCATAAAATGGAAGTTGTGCAGCACGAACTAAAATGGGTAATCCAGCATAAGCCATTAATGTAAACAATCCAATAATCTTAAGTGCTACGGTTTTCCCCCCAGTATTGGGTCCACTAATAATACAAATACGAGTCGTATCATCAAGATGATACGTATTTGCGACAACTGCTTTAGGATCAATTAAAGGATGGCGTGCAGCTTCTAGATGCAAGCTTTTGCCACCAAGTTTTGGAATGTTTGCGTCTCTTTCAAGACCATAACGTGCTTTCGCAAACCACTCATCAAGCATCATTAGTGCCTCATGTGAAGCTTTCAAAGTTAAAGCATGTTCCCCTACAAAGTTGGAACACTCCCATGCAATACGCTCAATTTCATTCTCAATATTGGATTCAATGGTTTGTTTTTGATTATTAAGCTGCATCAAAAATGCAGGTTCAACATAGGCACTTTGACCTGATGCAGACTCCCCAACAATAAGACCATTAAAAGTGTTCTTCTCAGAAATCTTAGCCATAAGCACATAGCGATCACCACGCATGGTTACCACTTGCTCACTAAGTCTATTTGCGTTTTGACGCATGAAATCTTGGGTTTGTTTGTTAATGGACCCTTCCACATCACGAAGTTGTTTACGTAGTGATTTTAAGGTTGGACTTGCACTATCTAAGACTTCTCCTGTTGGTGAAAAACACGCATCAAGGCGAGTAACCAGTGGCATATAAATGACCATACCATCAAGGACATCAAGAACACGCTCACCTCTTAAAGTCTTAAAGACCTGCTTCTTTAAGGTGATTAAACGATGGTTAACCTTATTGAGTGCCACCAAATCAAGAATGTCACAAAGACCTCCTTTGGAGGCTTTAATGAGGGTTGCTTGGGTGTTACTTAAACCTTTTAAATAATGATCACCACCAGATAAGATGTATTCCATCGCATCATAGGTATCATTAAGACGTTGGGTAATTTCCAAGCGTTTAAATGAAGGGGTTAGTCCTTTTAGGACTTCTTGATTATCATCAAAATGAGCATAGGTTGAGACGATTTCAAGGATTGTTTTAAATTCTAAGGCATCATTCATTAGTTTCGCTTCTTTCTAAAAATTCATCAATGATTGCTTCATCAATACCAAGTTGAAGTAACCATGATTTTAGTCTTGCTTTTGTTTCTTCATCTAATTCTTGAGGTTGTGAGATATAAGTAAATAAGTCTTTACTCGCTTCAAAGGATTCTTTCACACGCTCATCTTCAATAAACGATAATGTTAAGGACTGGATTGGTGAAAGCCACGATGAATTCACGACACTTGGTCCAAATGAAAACCAAGGTAGCAACAAGACAAGACTAATCACAAACAACCATATCCATGATCCAACAAACGAGAATAATGAACCAAATAACGCATTAATTGGTTTTAGTAATGGAATGTTTGAAATGACCTTCACAAGTGGGATTAATAAGAGCATTAAGATTGAACCAATCGCAAATAAAATAAAGAACCATACGATTTGATTAGCACCTTGTAGCATCGATTCAATAATACTTGCATCAATGGTTGCGTCTTGAAAACTAATAAGCATCCAACGCTCTGAAGCCCAAGGCATGAGGGTGGTCGCAAATAACAACGCAATCCCAAGGGACAATAATTCAAAGAGTTGTAGCAGAAATCCTTTTTTAAGGCCTGCTCTAAAACGCAATAATATAAACAGAACAATCAAACCATTAATCATCCATGGATTTTGAAGTAATGTATCAAACATAAATTTAACCCTCCGAAGCGATTACGTGTATGCTACAATATTACCATGAAAACCATACTGTCGACCACTCTTGATTCAAACCAACGGGCACGGTTAATAAAAACATATAAAGCATATTCAGTTCCATTTAATCATCCGTACATTACCCATGCCTTTAAAGTGGATGACACCCTCATTCAGATTTATACTTCTGGAAAAGTAGTCTTTAGTGGACCTGATGCTCAAACATTCAAAGAACTGTTCTCCCCTCCTCAGCGTACTATGACTCATGCAGGGAGTGATGAAGTAGGCACAGGAGATTATTTTGGTCCTGTCGTAGTATGTGCTTGTGTATGTGATGAATCTCAAAGTGCATTACTATCAAGTCGAGGCATTATGGACTCTAAACTCATGGATGATGAGACAATGATTGCGTTATATCATGAATTTAAAGATTCGATTACGCATTCACTCATGATCGTTTCTCCTTCCAAATACAATGACATTCATCGCACTCATAATATGAATGCAATTAAGGCTAAACTACACTATGAAGCTTATGTGTCACTTTCTAAGAAAACAACGCTTCCTTCACTTTGTGTCGTCGATCAGTTTACGCCTAAAGACAAATTCTATGAATATCTAAATATAAAACCTGACTCCAATATTCCACTTCACTTTGAGACCAAAGCTGAATCAAAATATATCGCTGTGGCGATGGCGAGTGTGTTTGCAAGGGCTGTCTTTGTGTTAACACTACGCCAACTCGAAAGCCACTATGATATACCTCTTCCTAAAGGAGCAAGTGATCGAGTGGATGAAGCAGCTAAAAACTTCATTGAAAAGCATGGAAAAGATAAACTAAATCACGTGGCAAAACTGCATTTTAAGAATACCTCACGTGTTATAGATAAATAGATGGAGGGGTTATGGCATTATCAATGTTACCGATAGTTATCGTGATTGTAGGGGTTATATTACTTGTCTTAGTCTTTATTGTCATTGGTTCAATAAAATAGCGACGATTCACTCGTCGCTATTTTTATTGAATTGATATGCTAAGATCAACTTTATGATCTAGTTTAGTGAGTTTTACACCAGCTTGAGAAAGCATACGCTTTGATGCAATGACTGATGATGTATTTGCATATTTATCACTTTCATAAACCAGTTCTTTAATACCCGATTGAATGATTGCTTTAGCACATTCATTGCATGGGAATAATGACACATACATCGTACATCCATCAAGCTTTGTAGTAGCATTTAAGATTGCATTAAGTTCTGCATGCACAACATAGGCATATTTACTGTTTTCATAATCGTCATGACTATCCCATGGAAAATCATCATCACTAATCCCTGTAGGAAAGCCATTGTAGCCTAAACCTACAACTTTCTTAAGTGGTGTTACGATACATGCACCAACTTGAGTGTTAGGATCTTTAGAACGCTTTGCACTTAAGTGAGCCATACCCATAAAGTAATCATCCCAGGAAATCACATCAAGACGTTTCATATTATCCTCCATAAAAGCGTACAAGCGCTTCTGCTAACGAGCGAACATACCATTGAATGGGTTCAAAATCGATGGATGCTAGCGTGTTTAGTACTCGCTCATCCGTTGTAGGAAATAATGGCGTTAAAGTTGTACCTTGAATCATTAAGAACACTAAGGCAAACCCTAAAAACATCCCTGCATATAGTGCGTTTTGTTTCAGTGAAGCCCATGATTTCTTTGTTGAAATTGAAATTCCAACTAAAACCCCCGCAACAAATCCTCCAAGATGTCCTAAAAAAGAAACACCAGGAAGAAGTGAAATGAAGACGTTAATAAGTAAAAGATTAATAAAACTCATACGAACTTGAGGTTGACGAATAGTTCCACTTTCAAAAGCACTCACCACGATTAAACCAAGTAAACCAAACAACCCTGCACTTGCCCCAACAAGAAGTATATTTCCCTGTGCAACAAATACAAACATAGAACCACTTAGAACACTTAAGATAAACGTAACAAGCATTTTAGTGCTTCCTACTTCGCGCTCAGTGATACGTCCTAGATTGAGTAAAGCATACCCATTCATAAGTAGATGCGCTACACTAATATGCACAAGTCCTACACTGAGTAAACGCCAATATTCGAAATGGGCTACCATAAATGTTTTGTAGTAGGCACCAAAAATAATTGCAGAAGCTGCTGTATCATTGATTAGACGCCCTACGATATTAATGAGTGAAAAATTAGCAATCATAACAATCAAAAGACCAAACGTCACAATAGGGATATTAAATACTGTTTTAACTTTGATTTTCTTACGTCGTGTTTTCTTCTTTACAACAGGTTGCTCACTAAAATCAGGTGTTAGTGAAAATGCGGCAGTAATCCCTGCAAAAGTGTTTGTAAGTAAAGAATCCACAAACTCTGATGTTGCACGAACTTGTGTTAAGCGCTCATCACTCTCTCCGTCTTTGTTGTTGACATGAATATCTAAAAGTCTTGATTGAATGCTTAGATTTTTAGCTAAACTATCATGAGTCGTAATGACACGATTGAGTTCAAAATAACTTTCATCAATGCTTTTTGGTGAAAGCCTAATAATGGGATAATCATTGCGCTTAGGATTAGTCAACCAAATCTCATCATACGATGCTCCCATTTTAATGAGTTGATATTGATGATTAAACACAAAATAGTGCATGAGTTGTAGCATCTCTTTATTTACTTGAATGACACTCATAGCATATCCTTTCTTGCTAATTCGATAAGTTCTTCCATACGGCTAGGCATTTTTGCTTCAAAATGCATGGCTTGCTTTGTTATAGGATGAATTAAATCAATAGCACGTGCATGTAAACACTGACCAAATGAAGCATCAATGAGTTTACGTGGTCCATATTTTGGATCATTAACAATTGGAAATTTTATATAACTAAGATGAACTCGAATTTGATGGGTTCTTCCTGTTTCTAGACGACACTCAATGAGTGAAAAGCGAGGCATGACTTCTAAAACACTCACATAAGTGACTGCATCTTTTGCATTCACATGAGTCACACTCATCTTTTGACGATCAGTACTGTCACGACCAATAGGTGCATCAATCTTAAACTCTACAGGTGTAACATTCCCATGAGTTAATGCAATATACGTTCTTTTCATTGTTTTGCTTTGAAGTTGCAGTGATAAATCTTGATGAGCAACATCATTTTTCGCAACCACAATACATCCACTCGTTTCTTTATCAAGACGATGTACAATACCAGGTCTGCGAACACCACCAATGGTTGAAAGATCACTCACTTGCGCAAGCACTCCTTCTACGAGGGTTGGTTCCTTAACACTTTCACTTGGATGAACGACAAGTCCTGATGGTTTATTGATCACTAGAAGATGTTCATCTTCATAAAGTATTTCTAGGTTCATCATCACAGGAACAAGTTCAAGTGATGTTTCTTTCGGTGTTACCTGAACAATATCATTCGCATAGACTGATTTAGATTTAAATGTTTCTTCATCATTGTAAAGGACATATCCTTCATCAATGAGTGTTTGTGCATGAGAGCGAGACATGTCACACATTGCCGCAACGACTTTATCAAGTCTTTGACGATGATATTCTTGCGACACGATAAATTCAATGACGTTTGACATCGAGCACTCCTTTCAACTCATAGATGAGTAAAGCTATGACACCACATGTTAAGGCAATGTCAGCTACGTTAAATATTGGGAAATCATATCCAAAGATTAAGACATCAATAAAATCGACGACATAGCCTAATGCAATGCGATCAATGAAGTTACCGATGGTACCACCAATCATTAAGACAAGACCAAGACGCTCAAGAGTGTAGTCCGGTTTTAAACGTACATACCAACCTATAAAGATGGCGAGCGCAACCAATGTAACTCCAATCAAAAAAGGCATTTGATTTTGAAATAGACTCCACGATGCTCCAAAGTTGCGAGCATGGGTGAGTGATAAAAATGAAGGAATGAGTGTGATGGAATCGTTTAAAGGCATGGTCATCACAACAATCCATTTTGTGAGTTGGTCAAGGCCAACTAAAGTGATAAATAGTAGTGCATCTAATTTTTTCATGGGTGTATTATACCATTTTAAAACCCCTTTGACATCCTAAAGCACACTTGATACACTAAGTTACATGATAAAAAATAACCTATGAACAACCTTTATAAAACTTTCCCTTCACTTTTTATCATTTCACTTCCAACCTTGCTTGGATATCTTTTCTTTGGCATGAGTTATGGTTTCATTATGCAAAGCATCGACATGAGTTTATTAACGACGATTCTGTTCAGTGCTTTAGTTTATGGTGGTTCAATTCAATACATGGCACTACCATGGCTTGTGACACCTCTGCCACTTTTCACAATGTTCCTTATTAGTATGCTTGTGAATGTTCGCCATGTGTTTTACAGTATGAGTCTTCATACTCGATTTAATGACATGACATGGTTTAAACCATGGGCTATTTTTACATTAAGTGATGAGACCTTTACGATATGGGGGTTATATCCTCACCATTCATCAAAATCATTGGTTATGGTTGGGACACTGCATTATTTCTATTGGATGGGGGCTGGTGCACTTGGACATCTCTTAGCTTCTAATGTCTCCTTTACCATTCAAGGACTAGACTTTGTGTTAACGGCATTATTCTTTAGTGCGCTTTTAAGTCGTATCAGTGATCCTAAAACACGATCCTATGCAATTTATGGTTTAGTGCTAAGTATTATATGTTTCTTCATCTTTCCTCGCATCATTGCATTAAGTGTGAGTCTATTCATACTTGTCATAGTAGCCCTGACACAAGGTAAAAAGGAGGTAATCCATGAGTAATAGCACATTCATGATTCTCATCATTTTAATGTTGAGTACTTTACTTCCTCGCTTTGCCCCATTTTGGTTTTATAAGACATTTGAGAAGTCCTTGTGGTGGAGACCATTCGCAATCATCATGCCCTCTTTACTTTTAGGAGTCCTTGTTATGATTTCACTCTCAGATTCATTCTTTCAATCCTTACAATGGATTGAACTTAGTGGATTAGGATTTATGATCGTGATTCATTTTGCCTTTAAGAAAGTGATGCTAACGATGTTAAGTGGTTCACTGCTTGTTATAATCCTTAAAACATTCCTTTAAAAAGACACATCCTTGGTGTAAGGATGTGTCTTATTTCTTATTGGTTTAATACTAATGCATCGTACTCATCATCTCCAAAGTGTGTCACAAAGTGAGTTAACACATCAATGGTTGCCTTAACATCTTTATGATGAACAAGTGCGTAATGAGAATGAATATAACGACTTGGAATCGACATTGTGATCGCAATGACACCTTTGCCTGACTTATGAATTTCTCCAGAATCAGTACCACCTGCAGATAACATTTCATATTGAACTTCAATGCCTAATTCTTGAGCTATCTTCGCAACATGTGCAAGTAATCCACGGTGTGCAAAATGTGATGCATCTGCAATTTCAAGTGTCACTCCATGTCCCATTTTAATACGTTTATCCCCTTTAGGAATGTCAGTCGCAATTGTCACATCAAGAGTAATCGCCACATCAGGATTAACCATTGCAGCAGCTGTTTTTGCTCCTCTAAGCCCTACTTCTTCTTGAACAGTACCAACTCCAACTACATGACTCTTTGGAGTCACATCTTTAAGATTAATCATCACTTGAGCCATAATAAGCGCTCCAATACGATCATCCCAAGCTTTTGTCGCAAGCATTGAACCATCACCCAGTGAGAAAAACTCACTATGTGGGGTAACCATATCACCATATTGTATTCCAGCATCTAATGCTTCTTGTAGACTTGAAAAGCCACAGTCTAGGAATAGATCACCCACTTCAATGACTTGTTTACGTACTTCAGGTTTCATCCCATGAGGAGGTTGTGATCCAACAATCCCAATGATTTTACTTCCTGATAAGGTTGTAATGGTCAATGGTTTTGATGGTAAGACATGTCCCCACCATCCTCCTACTGGATGAAGTTTAATAAATCCTTGATCATCAATGTGTTTGACTAAGAAGCCAACTTCATCAGTGTGGCCTGCAATCATAATTGTCTTTGATCCAGACCCTTTTTTCTTAAAAGCAATCGATCCTAAGTGATCATAGAACACTTCATCAACACATTCACTCACATAACGCTTTAATACGCGTGAAACTTCTTTCTCATTGCCTGCGATTCCATCTGCTAAGGCAACTTCTTTCATCATTGTGTAATCGATGGTGTCTTTCCAAACTTTTTTTGACATGGTTTCTCCTAGTAATGTTCGTCTTGGCGAACATGGTTTTTCTTATGTTTACTAATATACGCTTCAAAAATCATCTCAGAGGTAAACCCACACATTTCTCCAATATTCGCATATGCTTGATACGCATCCTTTAGATGATCAACATCAAAGTTTTCTACACATAACATAATCGTTTGATAGGCTTTTAATGTAGCCTCACTTAATGTTGTGTGTGAAGGTGATGATTCAATCACTGGTGCATAATCTAAATCAATACATAATGAATTGAGAAAGTGAAGTCCATCAGCATATTCTTCAAGTAAAACACTTAAATCTGATGCTGGTTTTAGACTCCAATACTTAAAACAACGCGTTTCATTCACAAATTCTGAGAGTTCTACACATAACGCTAACGTGCGATCAATGCGTGTATTTTCACGATTGGTTTGATGCGTTGAAAAGATACGCTCATCAAGTTCTCTTTGATAAGGCATGTATAATGATGTGTCAATAATCATAATTCCTCCTTTTAGTCATCGAGTTGTTCAAACTGATGGGTGTATAATTCAAAATATCGCTTCTTAAGATTAATAAGCTCATTGTGGGTTCCAGATTCAACAATTCGTCCTTTAGAAATGACACAAATCATATCCGCATTCACAATCGTTGATAATCGATGGGCAACCACAACAGCACTTTTACCTTTTAATAATGTCTTAATTGCATCTTGTAGGATTGCCTCATGATTTGAGTCAATCGATGCGGTAGCTTCATCAAGAATAATAAGTGAAGGACTTGCACATAATGCACGTGCAAAGCTAATAAGTTGCTTTTCACCTACTGATAACTTCGCTCCACCTTCTAATACTGGTTCATCATAACCTTTTTCAAGTTTCATAATGAAGTCATGAGCATGTACAGCTTTAGCCGCTGACATTATGTCTTCAAGGCTTGCGTCAGGTCTTCCATAAGCAATATTACTTGCGATTGTCCCCATAAATAAATGTGGGGTTTGAAGCACATACCCAAGGGATGAGCGAAGCCATGATAATGGTCGCTCTTGTATATTTACCCCATCAATGAGGATTTGTCCTGAAGTCGGTTCATAGAAGCGACACAATAGATTAACGATGGTAGACTTACCACCACCACTTTCACCAACTAAGGCTACGGTTTGTCCTGCTTTGATACTAAGATTAAAGTCAGTCAACACATTTTCACCTTCAATGTAATGAAAGTTCACATTGTCAAAGACTATATCTCCTTTTAATGGCACATGATCACTTGTTGTGCTCACATCAATAATGTCTTCCTTCGCATCCAATAAAGATAATACACGCTCAGCACTTGCTTGTGCCATTTGCATTTCTGCAAGGATACGCGCAATGTTTCTTAACGGTTCAAAGAAAGCATTCACATATTGAACATA
>JAGXRX010000054.1 GCA_018335655.1 Erysipelothrix sp. | reverse complement strand
TATGAGCAACGCGCCCATTAGGGGTATTAATAATAGCTCCTAATGTGTCAGGAATAGAGTGAACTGTATTGAAAAAACCAATAATGAAATGTGTTGTGGCAACACGAGATCGATTCGTAATGATTTCGATTTCTACTTGTTTATGAAGTTTTCGCTCTTCAAGTTTTTTATTTATTAAAGCCTTTGCAAAGCGAGGTGCATAAATACGAGGAAGCTTAACCACTTGCATTAGAAAAGGAATACTACCAATATGATCTTCATGACCATGAGTAATAATCAGTGCTTTTATCTTGTGTTGATTTTTAATTAAATGAGAAAAATCAGGGATGACATAATCTACACCCCAAAGTGATTCATCAGGAAACATTACTCCTGAATCTATAATGATAATTTCATCATCATGTTCAATGACATACATGTTCTTGCCGACTTCATTAAGTCCACCAAGGGCATAGATCAGTGTATCATTTGGTTTTGGTTGGGAAAAAGCTGGAGATGGTTTTGAGTTTTTAATCAATGATGGTAGCATTAACTTTTTCACTCCATGGGTCGTTTTTGTTGATTCGGTCATAAAATAGTACTCCTAGTAAATGGTCATACTCGTGTTGTAGTACGATGCCAACATAATCACTTTCTTTTATAATAATTTCTTGGTTTGTAAGAACATCAAAAGCTTTAAAGGTTACTCTTTCATAACGATATACAAATCCGTCATAAGGTTCTTCAATTGAAAGACATCCTTCTCCACTCTTTAAAGCACATTCACGTTTAGAATGAGCTATAAGTTTAGGGTTAACTAAAAGATACTCGATGGATTCAACTTCATCGTTTTCATCAAGCATATCAACACTGACTGCAAATATTTTTTTATTTATACCAATCTGTGGTGCTGCAATTCCTACAGCAGGTTTTAGTTTTTCTTCTTCAGCTTTGACTGGATCTTTAGAATCACGCACATACTTGATCAAAGCCATGGCTAACTCGTAGTCTTCACTAGAAAGGGGAAGTGGTACATCTACGCTCTTTACACGCAACAAAGGATGTGGATCCACAATAATAGTTTCTATATTTATGTTCATGTGTGCCTCAAAAAATTCTTAATGTGTACATTGTAGCAAGAAACTGTATCAATGTATAGTGATTGACTGTGCAAAGTTGCGTGCGCTTTGATACAATATGGATATGAAATCAATATTATCGCTAAAACTTCCAATTTCCTCGAATAAGATCATGCACACGTGGGTGATTCTTTTTAGTTTATATGGTTCGCTTATGGTTGTAAGTGCATCAATGAATAGTACAACAACCTTAGAATCTCTTGTCAGTGTAATCATTCGACAAATGGCATTTTTAGCATTAGGAACATTATTTATGATTAAGGTATCACAATGGATGAACTATGAGCTTTTAAAGAAGTACATATTTATCATATCTATTGTCATGATTGGAGCACTTATTTTACCTCTCATGTATGCTGAAGTGGGTGGTGCTAGAGCGTGGATCCGTTTGCCTGCAGGGTTTACGATTCAACCATCAGAATTTGCTAAAATACTTATTATCTTACTATTCGCAATGTATGGTGGAGATGTTAATAAAACGAAAACACCATTTTATAAAATAATAGGTTGGCCTATTTTGTTTACTCTAATATACGTAGGTATTGTTTTATTTCTTCAAAGAGATTTAGGATCAGCTGTTATTATGTTAGTTTTAGGTTGGATGAGTATGATGTTGTTGTCAGGCCCATGGATGAAGTGGGTAAAGTTTTGGATGTTTATCCTTACATTAATGGGTATTGGGGGAGTTCTATTTTTGCTTACACCCCAAGGTGTCGCTTTCTTATCAAGACTACCAATCCCTTCTTATCAAGTAAATCGTTTCATTGATATGCTTAATCCAGTAGAGCGACGTTATGATTCATCGTATCAGCTATTTAATTCATTGATTGCATTCTCTAAAGGGGAACTTTGGGGTATTGGACTTGGCCAATCTGTTCAAAAATTAGGTTATCTTCCTGTAGCTACTTCCGATTATATTTTAGCTGTGATTGTTGAAGAAACAGGAATCATTGGATTTGGTGTTGTGTTGATGAGCTATGTTTCATTATGTATTATGCTAATGGGGCATGCACTCAGTGTTCAACAAGAAAAGTTTAAGATTATCATATTTGGAAACATGATGTTTCTAATGCTGCATTTCATCTTAAATGTTGGTGGAGTTAGTGCAACAATCCCACTTACTGGTATTCCATTACTAATGGTTTCAGCTGGAGGTAGTTCTCAACTCGCAATCATGGTTATGTTTGGTTTATCTCAAAATGCAATCCATCGTGATAAAAGTGAAAGGATTAGAATAAATTATGAGAATAATATCAGGAAGCCTTCGATCCTTAAAACTACAAACTCTCTCCTCTCAGACCACTCGTCCTAGTTCAGATCGTCTTAAAGAATCACTTTTTAATGCAATGTTCATGCGCTGTGATGGTCAACGTTGGTGTGATATGTTTGCAGGAAGTGGAGCAATTGGTCTTGAAGCATTGTCTAGAGGAGCAAAAGAAGTTGTCTTTATTGAGAAAGATAAAGAAGCACTAGATATTGTAAAAAGCAATATCCAACGATGTAAAATGGAAAATCAAAGTTTTGTAGTTCATGAAGATGCGCTAATTTATTCTCAAAAACAACCAAACCTTGAATCATTTGATGTTATTTTTGCGGATCCACCTTATGATTTATCACTTAAATCACTCATTGATAGTATTCGTAATACATCATGGTATGATAAAGATACAATCTTCGTGTTTGAGCGACATGCCCAAGAAAACACAGATTTACTTAAAGAATCATTCAATATCCTTAAACAAAGAAAGGTAGGGCAATCACAATATGTGGTTGCTAAGATTAAAGTATGAAACGAGCTATGTATCCTGGGACATTTGATCCAATTACGATTGGACATAAAGATGTAATTGCAAGAGCTAGTAATCTTTTTGATGAAGTTGTCGTAGTTATCATGCAAAATCCAAACAAGAACCCACTTTTTACTGAAAAAGAGAGACTCACGATGCTTAATGAAGTATGTAAACCTTATATGAATGTAAGCACAGCGATTGGGTATGGTTTAACTGTCGATTTTGCTCAGAAAATTCATGCTTCAGTGTTAATACGTGGTATTCGTGCGTTAATGGATTATGAAGTTGAACTTCAACAAGCTACTGCAAATATGATTCTTAATCCTAAAATTGAGACTATATTCTTATTAACTAGACCTGAATTTTCATTTATGTCATCGTCTGCAGTCAAAGAAATTGCTAAAAACAATGGTGACTTGAAACATTTTGTACCTGAGGAAGTTTTTGGTTGTATTCAAAAGAAATTTAAGGAGAAAACATGAAATTCAAGAAACCTGATAAAGCAAAACTTAAAGAGACCTTATCACCACTCGCTTATCATGTCACTCAAGAAAACGGAACTGAGCGTCCTTTCACGAGTGAATTTGAACATAATACTAAAGAAGGTATCTACGTCGACATTGTTTCTGGAGAACCACTATTCTCTTCTAAAGATCAGTTTGATAGTGGATGTGGATGGCCTTCATTTACGCAACCAATAAGTACGATTGTTCGAAAGAATGACAATAGTCATTTCATGATACGGACTGAAATTAGAAGTTTAGTCGCTGATTCTCATTTAGGACATGTCTTTGATGATGGTCCAAGAGATCGTGGAGGACTTCGATACTGTATTAATGGGGCGGCATTAAGATTTGTTGCGAAAGAAGACTTAAAAAAAGAAGGGTATGAAGATTATCTTCATTTGTTTGAATCATGAATTATCAAGTAGCAGTGCTTGTGAATACAAATATTGGTTTAATTGGTGAACTATTATTTGATTATAATGTCATGGATAAGTGGCAAGTTTCTTTCGACCACTATGAACGAGTAGATGGAGAGCATGCCCAACCAGGATCACTTGGAAAACTTGTTTATGTTCAACAAAAACAACGTATTGTGATGGATGAATACATTGAATCCATCAATTTACCCTATAATTGTGTGGTGATCTATCATATGGATGGAGTGACCAATCGTTGTGAACATTATTTTGAAGAAGTCCTTGATGGTATCTTGTGGACTATGGATGTAACCTTTGATTTTCAAATTCCTGCTAGCATGAGTGTGGAGCAATTTAAGGCTACAACATATCAATCGATGATGTCACTAAAAAACTATATTGAAACAATGCATCCTATGCACTAATTTATGCACTATCTTGTTTGATAGTGTTTTATTTTATGTGCTGTGATAAAATAGTTGCGAGGTTAACTATGATTTTTAATTTCTCTGCATTTAAAAAGAATCTTTCATTCTTTTTGATTATAGCTGCACTAATAGTTAGTGTATTACTAGTTCAAGGATTGTTTGATTTATCGGGTTTAGGAAACGTCGAGTCGGTTGAAGTTAGTGAAGAAACTCGCTTAGCCATTGATAAACTTGTGATTTCAGAAGTAATGGCTAGTAACAGTCAAGCCCACAAAGATCCAAACGGTCAGTTTAGTGACTGGGTGGAGTTTTATAATGGGTCTAACGTTGATTTATCTTTAAAAAACTTTGCCTTAACTGATCGTGTTGATACTATAAAATGGATATTTCCAGATGTCATTATTCCTGCAAAGGGTCATCTTGTTGTTTACCTAACTGGTGAAAATATGGATGGACTTTTTGCGAACTTTAGACTTTCAGCAAGTAAAAATGAAACCCTCATCCTTAAAGCACCTAATGGTAGTGTTGTCGATGCCATTGAAATGGTTGTTATTGATCGTAATCATTCATTAATTAGACAAACTGATGGGAAATGGCTTGCAACTGCAGACATTACACCTGGTTTTGAAAATACTATTGAAGGAAAAGAAGCTTACTTAGCATCATTAACAGATCCAAATCCAACATTAAGTATTTCTCAATTTCTACCTAGCAATCGTGGATCGACTCGATTTATTCAAAATCGTTTATTTGGGTTTGTCGTGATTACAAACATTTCTGATGAAATACAATCACTTGAAGGTGTAACACTTTCAAATGATATGAATCGTCGCTATCGTGAAGCATTGCCACAAATATCACTTGATCCTAATGAATCAGTGCTTGTATGGATGAGAGGATCCGGTCAACCATTTGATGGATTATCAATGGGATTTACACTTGATAATGTGAGTGGTGAAATTTTACTATCCAATGCTCAAGGCTTACTTCAAGACTATGTAGCCTATGATCAAGTTGTGAATGGTTTTGGACAGGTACGAATGAATGGTCAATGGCAAACGACTGCTTATTTAAGTGGACCATATCCATATACTGCAGCTGGTATTCGCCAGTTTAATGAGCGATATCATGCTAATCCTAAAGATTTAATGATTAATGAGTTAATGAACAACAATACACAATTTCTACCTCAACAAGGTGCTCAAACTTATGATTGGATTGAACTGAAGAATAATAGTAATGCTAATGTTAATCTTTCTAATTATGCTTTATCTACATCAGTCGATAATCCAATGCGCTTTATTTTACCAAATAAGGTTTTACAACCTGGAGAAAAAATTGTGGTCTTTGCGAGTGGGGAAGTTGCTTTAACAACATCCACTTATATTCACTTACCATTTAAACTTTCTGATGTGCAATCACTAACATTATTCAACGTGAACTTAAATGCAGTAGATAGTGTCTTTATTGCGGACGTTCCTGTAAACATGTCACTCGCAAGAGATAATAAAGCGGGCTTCTATATTTCTACTACTCCAACCCCATTTGAAGAAAATGTGAATTTTGTTGAAGCGATTATGAGTGCACCAAGTTTTGAAACTTCCCCAGGGGTTTACAACGGGGTTGATCAAGTCACAGTAACACTTGATGTTAGTGCTCCTACCTTTTACACACTTGATGGGAGTGTACCAAATCGAAGTTCACGTCGATATCAAGATGGCATAGTCATTGACAAAACTACCGTTATAAAAGCCATCTCATTTCAAGATGGCTTATTGAATTCTGCAATGATTACTGGTTCTTTTATCGTTAACGAAAACCATGAGTTTCCTGTCTTATCCATGAGCTTACCAAACTCATCTTTTCAATCACTAGTAAACAATCCTTGGATTGTAGGGATTGAACAAGCAGGACATCTTGAGTTTTATGAAGAAGAAGGTTCATTTAGTACTCCTGTAGGAATTCGCTTGTTTGGTGGATCAGCACGAGGTTTAGCAAAGAAAAGCTTTTCAATTAAGTTTAAAACAATGTATGGTCAGTCAAAATTATACTATCCATTATTTGAAAATCGCGACTTTAATATCTTTGATAATATTGTTTTACGCTCTGGATCTCAAGACTATCCAAATGCCTTTATAAGAGATGTCTTAGCAACCTCGCTTGCAGACGGACTCATAGATGTCAGTGTTCAAGCTTATAAGCCAGCTGTTCTTTATATTAATGGTTCATATTATGGTGTGTTCAATATTCGTGAAAAAGTGGATGACGATTATATATCAAGACACTTTAATGTGGATACTAATTCAAGCATGATTCGAATTGATAATACAACAGATCATGGTAATGCGCGCACGTATGGTAGTTTATTAAGTTATGTTGCTAATAATGACATCTCAGATCCTCGACATTATGAATATGTCAAAAACAGACTTGATGTAAATTCTTATGCTGATTTTTGGGTAGCACAACAGTTTTTAACAAACAATGACATTGTTAACACTCGATTCTTTCAACACCAAGATATAAACGGTAATCGTTGGCGAATGGTATTATATGATTTTGACTGGGCGATGTATAATCATTTTAGAGATTTCTATATCTTCACAACTCGTGAGGAACCTATGAGTGCATTGCAAGTGAGTACACTATTATTTAGAAATGTGATTAAAGCTCCAGAGTTTAGACAATTATTCTTGGAACGATTAAGTTA
The DNA here is from genome assembly GCA_018335655.1 of Erysipelothrix sp. Lineage (GTDB taxonomy): Bacteria > Bacillota_I > Bacilli_A > Erysipelotrichales > Erysipelotrichaceae > UBA6182. The sequence goes on along the minus strand of JAGXRX010000054.1, from coordinate 29,019 downwards.
TCAATACAAGAATGTGTATGAAACTCAACGAGTACTTGCTGAAATCGACCGATTAGAAGCACTATATCGTAATGAACTTGTTCGCGATCGAGCCCGTTGGGGACTTGAAATGAGTGAATGGGATCGCCATCTTGGAATACTAAGAAACTACTTCATTCAACGTCCTGCCACATTAAAGGCAACTACTAAAAAATTCTTCAACTTAAGTGATGCTCAAATGAAAGATGTTTTTGGTGATTAATATGTACCGACATGAACTAAAATACTTAATATCACGAGAAGATGCGGAACATTTAAAAAGTTCCTTAAGTAAAGTGATGAGTAGAGACAAGCATTCAACCCATGATGCGTATTCATATGTTATCACTTCACTTTATTTTGATACGATTGATAATGACGCTTTTTATGAAAAAATGAATGGTACTAGGATGAGAAAAAAATATCGTATTCGATTATATAATCATAATTATGATAGAATACTACTTGAATGTAAGCATAAACATGAGAACATGACTTATAAACAAGGAGTGCAGCTTACGAATCAACAACTAGAGCGTTGTCTTAATGAGGATATGAGTTTACAGGATGGTGATTCAGAACTGCTTACACAATTCTTAATCGATCATCGACTTCATTACTTAAAGCCTTCAGTGATGGTTGAATATGATCGTCTTGCCTTTGTGTATGAACCATTAGATGTTCGAGTAACCTTTGATGATCATGTGTCTACATATCATTATCATACTGATTTATTGAACTTAAATGCTCCTAAAGCATTCATACACGAGCTTGACAAGGTTGTCCTTGAAGTAAAGTTTAATACGATTCTTCCAGATTTCATTCGAGATATTATTAATACCATCGCTACACAGCGACAAGCCATTTCAAAATTTACACATTCAAAAATTATCCAGTAAAGGAACAAGGCCATGAGCGCATTAGATATTATTCGTCGTAGTATTATTGAAGAGTTTTCAACATCCCTAAGTTTAGGAAGTATTATTTTGTCATTAGTTACAGCTTTTATTATTGGTTTATATATAGTTTATATATATAAGAAGACATTTGCAGGTGTTCATTTTTCAAAACAATTCACAATGATGATTATTTTAGTCGCTATGGTCACTTCACTCATCATTCGTACTATTTCAACCAACTTAGCACTATCATTAGGACTTGTAGGGGCATTATCAATCATTCGTTTTAGAACTGCTGTTAAAGAACCGATTGATACTGCATTTGTCTTTTGGGCTGTAAGTGCTGGAATCATGAGTGGTGTTGGAGTTTATGTTGTTGCGGTATTAAGTTCTGTCGCTCTTGGCGGTTTATTTGTCTTATCAACACTCATTGGTTTCAAACAAGCCAATCACTATTTACTTCTTATCAAATGTGATGTTCGCGCCTTTGATATTATAAATAAATCGATTCAAAAGCTAAAACGATCAAAACTTAGAAGTAAGCAAATCATTGGAACTAAAGTCGATGTTACATATGAAATTGCAATTGGCGCAAAAGAAGACTTAACCCATACACTCGCAAAAGTTGAAGGTGTTGATTCAGTAAGTATCATTACTTATAAAGATGAATTCGGATTATAAAATAATCACCGCATTGCGGTGATTATTTTCTTAATCCTATAAAACTACAGTGACGCCCTGAAACAGGGGCTTTTCGATAAGAGAAGTATTTATCCTCGAGTGCATACGTACATTCATTGTGATGAGTTATGTTTTCTAATGGAATACCCACATCTAGGCATTGTTTAATATTAATTCCACTAACATCCATCGTTGAGCGCATGTCATCAATGGATACAAAAGGTAAATATTGTTTATGTTGAGTTATTACTTGATGGACGAGATCATATCCAATCTCAAAGTTTTGTTTCGAAATACTAGGTCCAATGTAAACTTTAATATCTTTAGGATTAATATGTTCGACATTTATCCAATGCGATAGCATTTTCTTCGTAATTTCTTTAAGTGTTCCAGCCCACCCTGCGTGAATAGCTCCAACGGTTTGAGTTGTAGGATCATAGAGTAAAACAGGTGTGCAATCCGCATGAAAAACAGCAAGCATGACGTTGGGATCTTGCGTATATAAAGCATCCATATCAGGAATACTTGACGCTTCTTCATAACATCCTTTGCCCATGTCTTCTTTTGTAACTTTGATGAAATGATCACTATGTGTCATTTTAGGAAATACCCAAGTTGAAAGCGGGAAACCTGTTTTATCTGCAACAAGTTCTCGATTTAAAATAACATCTTTAGCATCATCAGGCACATAAAATGCCATATTAAGACTATTAAAAGGGACTTGTGAGTGTCCTTGAGTACGAAGTGTGGTACCTGCTACCACATGTGCATCTGGTGTCCATGAATGAATCATAATTTTACCTCTTTAATATTATACATCATTAAAAACAAAGTTTACAGTTTAGCACTTAAAACTTGACAGTGCCAAACTGTTTTTGTATAATTTAGCAGTGTAAAAGATAGTGTGCTAACGAAAGGTGGTGAATATGTGTTAACTCGAAGAAAAATTGAAATCTTTAAAGCAATAGTGGATGAGTTTGTAGCAAGTGCAGAACCAGTAGGTTCAAAAACACTTCTTGAAAAGTATCATCTTGATTATTCATCTGCAACGATTCGCTCTGAAATGAGTGAACTCGAAGAGTTAGGATTTCTAGAAAAGACACATACTTCTTCTGGACGAATTCCTTCAAAAGTTGGGTATCGCTTTTATGTCGAGCACTTACTTGAAGAAAAAAGTCATGAAACCATGCAAATAGCACTAAAGCAAGTATTTACAGAGCGTAAATACAACACGCAAGAAGTATTAAAGATGAGTTGTGATATTTTATCTGAAATGACACAACTTACAACGGTTGTCTTAGGACCACATAGTATTGAGCAAACACTACTTCAGATTCAACTTATTCCACTTAGTGAGAAAAGTGCAATGGCTGTTTTTGAAACAAGTGAAGGTCATAGTGAGAGTCGCATGTTTAACTTTCAAGAGAGTATTAGTACTCAAGACTTACAAACATGCACAAAACTACTTAATGATCGCTTAGTTGGATCATCACTTGGTGATTTAATCGAGAAACTTATGCTCATGAAACCAATCTTAGCTGATAAGATTGAACACTATGAAATGTTATTTGAAGCATTCTTCAATGCATTTATTCGTTTTGCCAGTGAAGATATTTATCTAAGCGGACAAAACAATCTTATGAATTATCCAGAATTCGCTGATGTGAATAAACTCAAACAAGTTATGAAACTACTTGAGAATTCATCACTATGGCGAACTATTGGAACCCGTCAAGGATCGTTATCCTTAAGCACATCAGAAGGTTCAGAATTTGTGTGGTTAGAAGACATGGCTGTGGTTAGTTCTACTATGCCACTTGATAATGATACATCATCTAAATTGATGGTTATTGGACCAAGTCGTATGAAATATGAACATATCGTAGGCATGATGAAGACCCTCACAAAAGCAGTAGAAGAGATTTATCGAAAGGAAGACGACCATGAAAACAAAGAACCAAAAGAATAATCATCTTGAAAAAGATGAAGTAGAACAAGAAACGAATCAAGAGAGTAGGCATGAAGGTGAAGATATCGTTGATATTGATCCAATGAATCTTGCCTTAGCTAGAATTCAAACCTTAGAAACAGCACTTAAAGATGCTGAAAATGACAAGTATCGTGCACTGGCTGATGCTCAAAATATGAAAAAAAGAATTGCAGCAGACTTTGAACAACGTTCTAAATATGTGTTTAAATCAGCAGCACTTGAACTCATTGCAGTTTTTGAAAACTTACAACGTGCATATGAGCAATCCAATGATTTAGCAACGCTTCAAAAAGGACTAGAGCTTGCGATATCAGGATTTAATCAAGTTTTAACAAAAGAGGGTGTTGTAAAGATTGATGCCTTACATCAACCTTTCAATCCAGAACTTCACCAAGCATTGGTTGTTGAAGAATCGGATGAGTTTAAACCCGAAACAGTAATTGAAGTGTATCAAGATGGATATATGTTAAAAGATCGTTTACTACGAGCAAGTATGGTCAAAGTAAGTAAAGAGAAAGAAGGAAACTAAAATGAGCAAAATAATCGGAATCGACTTAGGTACCACCAATTCATGTGTGGCTGTCTTAGAAGGAAAAGATGTAGAAGTTATAACAAACCCAGAAGGAAATCGTACAACTCCATCTGTTGTTGCATTTAAAAATGGAGAGCGTATTGTCGGTGAATCTGCAAAACGTCAAGTTGTTACTAATAAAGACTCTGTATTATCAATCAAACGCCTTATGGGTTCTGATAAGAAAGTATCTTTAGATGGTAAAGAATACACCCCACAAGAAATTTCTGCGATGATCTTACAGCATCTTAAAAAATACGCAGAAGACTATTTAGGTGAAAAAGTAACACGTGCAGTCATTACGGTGCCTGCTTACTTTAATGATGCTCAACGCCAAGCAACTAAAGATGCTGGTAAGATTGCAGGACTAGAAGTAGAGCGTATTATAAACGAACCAACTGCGGCAGCACTAGCCTTTGGTATTGATAAAACAGACAAAGAACAAAAGATTCTTGTGTATGACTTAGGGGGCGGAACCTTTGACGTTTCAATCCTAGAACTTGCGGATGGAACTTTTGAAGTTTTAGCAACCGCTGGTGACAACGTTCTTGGTGGTGATGACTTTGATGATGTTGTCGTAAACTATCTTGTAGATATGTTTAAGAAAGAAAATGGTATTGATTTAAGATCTGATCGTATGGCACTTCAACGTTTAAAAGAAGGTGCTGAAAAAGCGAAGAAAGAACTCTCTTCAACACTCCAAACTCAAATCTCTATGCCTTTTATTTCAGCAGGCCCATCTGGTCCACTTCATGTTGAGACAGTCTTAACACGTGCAAAATTTGAAGAAATGACACGTCATTTACTTGATCGCACTGTTGCGCCAGTTCGCCAAGCATTAAAAGATTCAGGTTTAACAAAAAATGATATTCACCATGTATTACTAGTTGGTGGATCTACTCGTATGCCAGCTGTTGTCGAGCTTATCAAGAAAGAACTTGGAAAAGAACCGAATAAATCAGTAAACCCAGATGAAGTTGTTGCAATTGGTGCGGCGATTCAAGCAGGGGTAATCTCAGGGGATGTTAAAGATGTCTTACTTCTTGACGTTACACCATTATCACTTGGTATTGAAACCATGGGTGGTGTAATGACAGTCCTTATTGAGCGTAATACAACCATTCCTACTTCAAAGAGTCAAATATTCTCAACCGCTGCAGACAATCAACCAGCAGTAGACATTAATGTCTTACAAGGTGAGCGTCCAATGGCTGTTGATAATAAATCACTTGGAAACTTTAAGTTGGATGGAATTGCTCCAGCACAACGTGGGATACCACAAATTGAAGTTACGTTTGATATTGACGTAAACGGTATTGTTCATGTTGCTGCAACAGATAAAGGAACAAACAAGAAGCAATCCATTACTATTACGAATTCATCAGGTTTAAGTGATGATGAAATCAAACGTATGGTTCGTGAAGCTGAACTTAATAAAGCAGAAGACGACAAACGTCGTGAAGAAGTTGAACTTAAGAATAAAGCAGAACAATTTATTCACCAAATTAATAAAACATTAAGTGAAGATGATGCGAAGATTGATGCGAATCAAAAAGTAGAAGTTGAAAAACTTCGTGATGAACTTCAAGATGCATTAAATTCAAACAATATTGAAGTCCTTAAAGAAAAACTTGCAGCACTTGAAGCAGCAGCACATGCCATGAGTCAATCAATGTATCAAGGTCAAGACCAAGGTGCTGAACCTGATTCATCGAATGATGATGTTGTGGATGCTGACTTTACAGAGAAGAATTAATTGATTACGAATTGAAGGAGGACTTATGACCAATAAAAAAGACCTATATGACATTCTTGGGGTGAGTCGCTCCGCGAGTGAAGCAGAGATTAAAAAAGCTTACCGCACTTTAGCGAAGAAGTATCATCCTGATATGAATAAAGAAACAGGTGCGGAAGCTCAGTTTAAAGAGATTCAGTCAGCCTATGATGTCCTCTCAGATCCTTCAAAAAAAGCAAAATATGATCAGTTTGGTCATGCTGCCTTTGATCAACAAGGCGGTGGCGGATATAGCGGTGGTTTTGAAGACTTAAATGATTTATTTGGATCATTCTTTGGTGGTGGTTTTGGTGGCCAAGGGGCACGTCAACGTGGCCCTGCTAAAGGCCAAGATCGCTTCATGCAAATCAAGATAGATTTCATGGATGCTGTATTTGGTAAAAAAGAAACATTAACGTTAGATGTTGATGAAGTGTGTGATCAATGTTTAGGAAGTGGAGCACATTCTAAGGCTGATGTTGGAGTTTGTGCAACATGTAATGGTCGTGGACAAACAGTCACACAACAACGTACACCTTTTGGAGTTTTCCAATCGACTGCTACATGTCCAACATGTCAAGGTAGTGGTAAATCAATCAAGAAGAAATGTTCAACATGTTCAGGAAAAGGTTACACACGTAAGCGCATGAGTGTTGATGTCAATATCCCTGCAGGGATAAACACTGGTCAACAACTTCGTGTCACTGGAAAAGGTGAGCGTGGTGCACAAGGTGGACCAAATGGTGATTTATACTTAGAAATCGTTGTCGCCAAACATAAGCACTTTGTTCGTGAGGGGAAGAATATCTATATTCAAGTTCCTATCTCAAACATTGATGCTACATTAGGCACAATTATCGATGTTCCTACAGTATATGGGGATATTGAACTAACGATACCTTCAGGAACACAAAGTGGAACCCAATTTCGAATAAAAGGTAAAGGACTTAAGGATTTACGCACTGATTCAAATGGAGATCAATACGTGGAAGTCAAAGTTGACATTCCAACAAAACTCTCTCGTGAAGAAAAAGAAGCGTATGAGAAGCTAAGAAAACTATCTTCAAATCAAAGTATATACAAGAAGTTTAAAGACAGTTTCAAGTAACACAATTTGTGTTACTTTTTCTTTTGTGTATGATATTTTCAAAAATCTATGAAGGAGTTTTAATATTTTAAACATATTTAGTAAAATGTTTAACCAATTTTTAACCAAAAAGGTTTGAATAGTCAAATAATGACAAAATCAATGTTGTTAAGCAAAGTTGGCTAGTGTAGAATAGGGAATAGGAGAATCATAATGAGTAATACCCACCGCGCATTTGAGATACTAAAAATCTTAAGAATTCACAGTGATGAAGAACATCCATTAACGTTTGAAGACATTCGTCAGTTTTTACTTGAGAAAGATTTGGATATGAATCGTAAGACTTTTTATGCGGATATTGCGAGACTTCGTGAAGTTGGACATACAATTCATACCGCAAGATCGAATAATTTCGGCTATTATATTCAATCAGAACCATTTACCTTTGCCCAGGCAAAACTCCTTGTGGATGCAGTTCAATCTTCACGATTTATATCAAAAGACATGAGTAATGAGCTTATTGATCATATCGCATCCCTAACATCAACATATCAAGCAGGACAACTTAAATCACGCTTATATGTGGATGAGCGCAGTAAAACACTGAATAAATCTGTATATACGACCGTTGATCGTATCCAGAATGCAATTACAAAAAATAAGAAAATTCGTTTTAGATATTCAGATACAGTATTGAATATTAAAAACGAGCGCGATCGTCGATATCGCCATGATGGAGCATTCTATCTTGTATCACCATACATGCTTGTATGGGGGGAAGATAACTACTATTGTGTCGGTCATCATGAACAACGTGATACTTTATCTAACTTTAGAATTGATCGTATGGATAATGTCGTTATTATGCCTGAGCCTAGAATTTCAATGAGTGTTGCATCCAAAGATCCACAGTTTAACATTTCCAAATATGCCCAAAACATATTTGCAATGTATCGTGGTTACACTGCTAGTGTTACACTTCATGCAGATATGGATGTGTTGTCAGCCTTCTCAGATCGTTTTGGATCTTCAGCTAAGTATCGTCGTTTAAGTGATACACGTTTTGAGATTATTGTCAGTGTTGAAGTATCTCCACCGTTTTATGCATTTATCTTTCAATTTGGAGACAAAATTGAAGTCATTGCACCTTCGAAAGTTGTCAATGAATTCAAAGAGCATGTTGAAAGCACTTTAAAGCAATATTTAAAACCATAAGAAAAGGGTTGTAGTAATCAGTTCAGTAACTATGTGAACGTGATTACTACAACCCTTTTTAGTTTCATAATTCAATAGTTAAACAGAAGTATGGAAACTGATTAGTTGGATTTCAGATACTTTACCATCTTTAAAATAGAACACAAGTTTATATATATAATAATATGAAACATAGATCTCATCCGTTAAAGGATAAGCCACAAAGTATGACCATCGTTGATCATTTGTCCAACTCTCGAAATTAACTCCATCGTTACCTTCAAGATCAGGTATACCAAGCAAAGCCAATATATCATCCTGTGTTAAACCAAGTTTGTATTTTTGGTTAAAAGAGAAACGAGGGTTAGTAATCTTGTAGATGTGAGAATCGGTAAATGCATCAAATACTTTGTAAGTAAGTGTCAATCCCTTCTTAGTTTCTGATTCAATCACTAGTGTTTCTTGAAGATCAGCTTCTAATGTAATTTTACTATTAATTGTTTTAACAATGTCTTGGGGTGTACTTCTTGTATCAACGTAAATCTGATTACCATCATAAACAATTAAATCATCTGATTTTACAGCGATGTTATTAGTGATTGAATCACTGTAGCGAAGATTAACATCTTTTATCTTGAGTTTTGTTAAGTCACTTGGATCAGTAAACTCATAAACAGCTTGCGCAAGATGGATTTGAGGATCAAGACTATTTGTTATAAACCATCGTACTTTAATCATTACTTTTGAGGTAATAGGATCAATAACTGTATAGATGTCTTTTCGAAGTGGATTTGCAGAGTAATAAGATTCTTCTTTTGGATATTCAGATCTTAATAATTTTGTTGGAAGTGTTGATGAGAATACTTGCGTAATGTTTTCAATAGAAGATGTCTTTTGCTCATTGAAGTGAACATCAAACTTATATCCATCTAATACTGCATTGCTAAGTGCATCAAGTTCATCAATTTGATTTATAAAACTAATAGGAGTTAGTCCTTGTTCATTAATCGTAAATAAACTAACGTTACCTGAATATAAGTTATGTAGAGCAAGTTGATTTGAATTGTTTCCAATAAAATCTCCATACTTCCAACCACCAAAAACATTGTTTCCTGTGTAATAATACTTCACGACTTTCTGTTGATCATTAAGTAATATCATTTGATCTTCAACAACTATGATCTCATAAGGTGGTGTTTGCGCAATACTGGTGTGAAATGAGGCGCGTTTATCAGAAACTGAAAAACTAAAATAATCAGAAATAAATCGTATCCAATGTTGTAAGACTTCTAGTCGAGTTCCATCATCAAATGTATAGACATCAGCATCTTCAACCGTTTTCTTAGTTGCTTTAAGATTTGGATAGTCTGCAAAGATCGCGTCTAAAGATTTATAGTCTTTTCTATAGAAATCAACCATCCATTGAATTTTACTGAAGTCGATAGGTGTTAATGTCACAGGTGCGTAATGCTTAAAAGTATCAAAAGCCTTATAAGATACTTTAGTATTTCCTAAATTCTTTATGACATCTGCAGTAAAAACAAGCTTACCCGTTGGGTTAGGATCAACCTCTCCTGGATCATTAGGATTATCATCAATCAGTCCTGGATCATCAGGATTAGGTTTAGGTTTATCATCATCAGGTAGATTTGCTTGTGGAGTACAAGCACTTAAAAGAAGCATTAATGAGCAAAGACATAGCAGTAGCCAATGACGTAAACCTTTTCTCTTATTAAGACCTTTTAGCACTATTTTATTCATAAAACCCCCATATTTACTCAATTATATCAGAATAGTAAGTATTCACAACCTGAGTTTATGATTAATTTCACAAAATACACCATAAGTTACAAAACGTCATGATTACCATGACGTTTAATGTTATTTCTAACTAATCAATTACTAAGATCTTCAATGTCTTGAACTGTCTTCGCAATAAACTCAATGGTTGAAAGCAGTGTCTTATCAGTACTTAAATCAATCCCAATTAGTTTAACAAGTTCATGAGGTGGAAGTGTTCCGCCAGCCTTTAACATACTCTTCCAAGCTTCAACGAGAGTTGGATCTTGTTCAATAAGTTGAGCTGCATGGGTTGCAATCGATAGTCCTGCAGAATACGTATAAGGATAGAGCCCCATATAGTAATGCGGTTGTCTCATCCAAGTAAATGCAGCTTCATCAGGGATAGTAATATCATCTCCCCAGAACTCTCTAATAGTCTTAAGCATAAGTTGATTGAGTACTTGAGCACTTAATGGCTTTTGAGCATCCACTAAGCGATATACTTCACGCTGATATACCGCTTCAAGCATATGTGTCACAAAATTATGATAGTAAGTACGGGCAATTAGAGTTGCTTTAATCCATCGTTGAAAACGTGTGGAACTATCTTTCTTACTTAATGTCTTAGCAACAAATAGTTCATTAATCGTTGATGGAGCTTCAATAAAGTAAAGGGAAGCTCGTGTATCAAAGATTGACTGATGTGCACCAGCTAAATAGAAGTGACCAGCATGGCCAAGTTCATGTGCAAGTACTAATGCTTCGCGCATACGCTCAGTCCAGTTAATAAGCACATAAGGATGTACACCATAAGGAGATGAACAAAATGCTCCAGTTGATTTGCCTAGATTATTTTCAAAATCAATCCAACGCTCATCAAAAGAGCGATCAATCATATCAAGATAATCCTCTCCTAAAAGTGCTAAACCTTCTTTTAGGATAGCTCTAGATTCATTAACCGTAATTGAAGGTTCAAATGTAGGGTCTAAAGGTAGTTTTAAGTCTGCATACGTTAGCTTATCAAGGTTATAGTCTTTCTTAATAAGAGATGCATACTGTCTCATTGGAGCTTTTAATAATTCATAGATAGTATCAATGTGCGTATCATAAACAGCTTTTGAAACCTTTTGATTAAACAATAAATAATCAAAGACATTATCATATCCTCGAAGTGTTGCCATCGCTTTTTCTTTTTGAACATGAGCTGTATACACTGCAGCCATGGTATGTTGATATGCTTTTAGTTGACTTGAGAAAGAATCAAAAGCACCACGACGGATATCATGATCTGCATTAAACTCATACTGGCCTTCAAATGCATTAAATGATAGTGGGTAGGAGGTACCTTTCACCTCAAATGGTTTAAACTGTAAGTCCGCCAGTTTTGCACGATTATAGATTCCATAAAAGGAGTTTAAAGGTGTTGATAACATTGAAATTGCTTTCTCTGCATCTAAACTAAGTTGATGTGGTTTTTGACGTAGTACTTCATCAAGATATCCTTCCAAATGAGGAGCTTGTTTCGATATTTCTAAAAGTAGTGTAGGATCAACTTCACTCAATTCTACATCAATAAAAGCACTACTTGATGCGAATGTAGAGGCAAGAGCACTTAAACTTCCTTGGCGCATTAGTGATTCTTGATTAGAAGAATCTTCACTCACTTTTAGTTGTGCATAAGCAAATAGTGAAGTCGCAGTTTGTGTTACTTTCGCAAGACCATCTAAACAGGATATGATGTCGTTTTGATTATTGAGTTTTCCTTGGAAAAGACTAAGTTTTGCAATATCGAGTTTTAAATGATCAACAGTTTCTAAGAATGATTGTTCAGAACTAAACAGATCACTAAGATCCCAAGTATACTGCAAATCAACTTCTGAGCGAGACTTATTCATGTTTGTAATCATGGTAAACCTACTTTCATATTTTTTAAAAGTGTAACATATTTTTATTGTCTTTAGACATTCATCCATAGATTTTATATAATTAGACAAGATTGCGAGGAATTACTATGATAAAAGTTTTTGTGTCTGATATGGATGGAACATTCTTAAGAAAAGACCATTCCTATGATAAAGAGAGCTTTGAAAAAGCAATGAACCTTATCAAAGAAAATAAACAACATCTCGTATTAGCAAGTGGTAACCAATGGCGTCAAATACGCTCGTTTTTTAGTGGTCATGAGAAAGATATTCATATTGTTGGTGAAAATGGTGCAGTGATTTTAAAAAATGATGAGATTATTGGATCAACTCACTTTGATAATGATGTACTACAATCACTCTTAGACTATGTTAAAAAGTTAAACATAGTCTACCTCATTTCAGGGGTTCAACACTCCTATGTTTTAGAGTCCTATCCAAGTAATTTAAAAGAACTTATTGCATTGTATGCGCGTAATACTAAATATGTATCTGACTATGAAATAAATGATGATCCAATCTTAAAAATAGCATGTATGTGTCCAAAAGAAGAAACATTAGAGATTATCAAAGGTTTAAAAGAAAACTTTAAAGGTGTTGAAGTTCATAGTTCTGGGCTAGGAGTCGTTGATATTAACCCATTGGGAGTCAGCAAAGGTCGTGGTTTGGCAATGCTTTTGGATGCTCTTGGTTGTTCATTTGATGAATGTATGGCCTTTGGAGATGGAGGAAATGATATTTCTATGTTAGAAAAAGTAGCATTTCCTATCGTAATGGGCAATGCACCATCATACATGGATGAGTTTGGTGTAAGAATAGGCACTAATGAAGAACAAGCAGTGTTATCAACTATACTAAAGGAGCTAAAACATCATGATTGAAACAGGAATCATAGTCATAGGTATCGTTTTAGTAGTTCTATTAATAGTAGTTTTGATATTCATGCTACGCCAACAAACCTCTATTTCAAACTTCCAAAGTCAATTACTCTACATACAAGAATCTTTCTTAAAAGAAACGCAAAGTATTAAAACAAGTCAACTTATGCAAACTAATCAGTGGCAAGAAGAAATGCATCATACTTTCGCAACCCATGTTAATCCACTGCATCAATCACTTCATTCAGTAAGTTCAATGATGGGAGAGCTTCATCAAATGAATCAAAGTGTTTCTCAACTCAAACAAGTCCTTAGTAGTGAAAAATCGAAAGGACTATTAGGTGAAGTTTCACTACAATCCATTCTTTCATCGCTACTTCCATCAAATGCATACACCCTTCAAGCAAATCATCCTTCGTTTGATAATAATAAAGTAGATGCCCTCATTCGCTTATCAGCAGGGGATAAACCTATACTAGTGCCTATTGATGCGAAAGTTCCACTTCAAGATTATGAAGCCTATGTGAATGAGCCAACACCAGAACATTGGAATAGTTTTATAAAGGCGATAAAAACACAGGCAAAAAGCATAAGAGCGAAATATATCCGACCCCCTTATACGAGTGAGTTTGCTCTAATGTACATTCCTTTTGAATCACTTGTTCATGATCTGTACCAAGATAATCATATCCTTCATACTATCTTTCAAGAAACCAATGTATATGTAGTATCACCCATGACACTTCATGCATTCATTAATGTTTTAATGATGAGTTTCAAGCATCATGATATTGTCGCAAAATCTCAAATCATTATTGAACACATGAGTGAACTGACTCAACATGTTAATAAATCTGAAACACTCTTAGATTCAATTATCAAAAAGCAAAGTGATATTCACCAAAGTATACTTACCTTGAGTTTACACCTCAAGCACATCCAAAGTAATATTAAGGGACTAGAAATGAGTAAAAATATTCCCAATGATGATGAAGTAATTAGTGAATCAATTAATATATAGTCAATATTCATAGATTTTACCTACAATTTAGACTTAAATAAATATTTTAGTGTATATTTAAGTTGGACGTGGGTCTTGGCGTGGATAACCAAAAGAAAGTTGAGTCGGGGGAGACTCAACTTTTTTAAACTTTAAGTTGTGAAACGATGCTCTTATCAGGATCTATAAATATTGTTGTGTATTGCTTAACACTGACCATTCCTAGTGGAGCTTTAGGAATCTTCTTAATATTAGATATCTTTGTGTACATGACTTCGACTGAGGATGACATTGAGTACTTCGAATAAATAGCACATAGGTTTGCTGCTGTGCGAATCATAGTTTCACTTAGTGGTTTTTGAGTACGTAGGATTACATGAGCACTCGGTGCATCCTTAACGTGAAACCACATATCATTCTTTTGAGCAAACTTAAATGTTAAATAGTCATTTTGAATATTGTTTTTCCCTACATAAACCACAAAATCTTCACCAACATAATGAAGAATCTTGATAGGAGCTTTTTTTGCTTTTGAAGGTGCAACTTTACTAGAGCGCATTAAACGTGCCAACATAAGTTCTTCTTTAATTTGTATAGCTTCACTTACATTTGCAAAACTAAGTGCCATCTCACAACTCTCCAAGTATTGAATCATGGTTTCAGTGATTTCGATTTGCTCATGAATGTAGTGAATTGAACTGTTTTGTTTTTGAAATTTCTTATAATATAGATTAGCGTTTTCAATCCCAGTTAAATGAGGTTGAAGTGGAATCTTTATTTCCACACTTTCATCTTCAAATGATGGCACAATGATTTGAGTATCACCTTTTTTAATTTGATATGCATAAGTCATGACATAATCTGCCCAATCTTTAAACTGATATGAATTTTGTGTTGCTGTTAGGTCATCTTGTAAACGCTGTTTTTTAAGACGTTGTTTCTTTAGTTCTCTCATGATTACTTTCGCAATATCTTGAGTTAAAACCTTTATATTTCTTTGATGATCAATATTCGAGTACACTTCATGCAACATGGCATGACATTCACCCTCATTAAACTGTGTTTGATAATGAAGAAAGGGAATGATATGAAACTTTTGTGAGTCTTGCTTACTAACAAACAATGTTTGTGAATGCTGCAGATTATAAAAGACATCACTCATCGATTCACCCATGTTAAAGCGAAATTCAAGTTCTTTTGCTAATTGTGGGGAACACCCTTCAATGTCCATCCACGTTGAAATCTTACTTAAAACCTCAGGATCATCAATCTTTACTTTAGCTTGACTTTGTATTGGTTGAAATGGAGCATGAACCATAATAAAGCGAGATGAATTTTTATCTGGATAAATTTTAGTATGAGCATCAATAATCTTACCTTCATCACTCACTAATATTGCATTGGCATACTGTCCCATGAGTTCGACATAAAGAACAACTTGAATGTGTTCAAACACATCGTTTGTTGTATCAAATACCATTTTGAAATGGCGATCATGTCCACTTTGAACAACTTCATTGCAGGTTGCTCCTTCAATATATTTCTTAAGAGAAGTAAGAAATGAAGTTTGATGAGTTTGAGTCATAGCTTGTTGTGTTAACTGTATTCGATTTGATTGAGCATCCAAAGCAATAAGAATCGTAAACCTTTGTGTTGAAAAAGCATGTAACACATAATGGTGTTCACCAACTTGTTGAATCTTATTAACTTTAAAAGGACATTGCACTGCAATGTTTTTGAGTAATGCATTTAAAATAAAACCATCAATTGCCATAAAATTCTCCAATTTTCACCATTATATCACATTGACAACACTACTTTAAATCGCTAAACTAATACAAAGGATGTGAGAGAATGAAAAAAGGACTTCTTATTGTATTAAGCGGCCCAAGTGGGGTGGGTAAAGGGACTATTCGTGAGTTATTTATTCACAAGCCAGAACTCAATATTGCGTTCTCAATTTCAATGACCACTCGAAAGAGAAGAGACAATGAAATTAATGGAGTTCACTATTATTTTGTTTCACATCAAGATTTTCAACGTGCTATTGAAAATGATGAATTGCTTGAATATGCTGAATTTGTTGGCAACTACTATGGCACACCACTTCATGAAGTTGAGCGACTTCGTAACCTAGGATTCAATGTATTACTTGAAATTGAAGTCCAAGGAGCACTCCAAGTGCTTGATAAAGTTCCAGATGCTCTCATGATGTTCGTTGTTCCACCAAGCATGGAAGAATTAAGAAGACGTATTGAAAGTAGAAAATCAGAAAGTGAAGAAGTCATTAATGCACGCTTAGAAAAAGCAAGTGCTGAAATGGAACTTACAGGTAATTATCGATATGTAGTATGCAATGATGATCCACAACTTGCGGCGGACATTATTTCAGTCATTATTAAACGATACTCAGAAGCGACCTAGTCGCTTTTTTTCACCTTAAAAGGAGTTGCATCTGATATAATACGAATATGATTATCGAAGTTGTCCTTAAAAATAAAATAAAGTCAGCAGATCAGTGGTGGTACTATTCATCTCAACCAATCCCTGTAGGATGTCGTGTTAAGGTCATGCTTAACAATCAAACTCTTATAGGACTAGTTATCGATTGTATTGAGGATCGTCCTACCTCATTTGAGCTAAAACCAGTACTTGAAGTGTTGGATGATACACCTGTATTATCTCCACTTTTTTTGCGTCTTTTTGAGTATGCGCAAACGATTTGCTTAGACACAAAATATGAAATTCTTCAGCAATGTCTTCCAATTGATCGCAAGCTTAATGAAAAATCCATAACACCAACGATTGAAAAGAAATACATCCGCACACAACGATTACTCACAGACTCAAAACTTAGAAAGCTTGATGACTTATTTGATCTAAAACCTGGTGATTTCATTGATCAATCAACCTTCACCACAACGCGTTTAAAAGCTTTTGTGAAGGATGGACTTTGTGAAGTTGTTGAAGGTCTTCCATCCTTTATTGTTCGCGACAATGCTATACAACCCCCTTTAAATCAAGAACAAAAAGAAGTTGTTGATGCGATTAATCTACAACATCATGAAATTCATGTTATTAAAGGACCCACAGGAAGTGGTAAAACACATGTCTTTATGGCTTGTGCTCAAAAAGTGCTTAATCAAAATAAAAGAGTACTAATTGGAGTTCCAGAAATCTCATTAACCCCACAAATGGTTCAACGGTTTCAAACATTCTTTAGTGTTCCTGTGATTGTATATCATTCATATTTAAGTCCTAAAGAGAAGGTGACTGCTTTAGCACAAATTCGCAAACATGAAGCATGCATTGTGATTGCTACACGCTCAGGGCTTTTTATTGATGAATCCTTTGGACTAATCATCCTTGATGAGGAACATGATTCAAGTTTTTATCAATCCACACCAATGGTGTATCATGCACATGATATTGCCTTATTTATTGCTCAGGAGTGTAATATTCCTCTATTACTCGCAAGTGCTACCTTATCGCTTGAAACTTATGCGAAAGCACTTAAAGGCATTTATCGCCTACATGAATTAAAGACAAGACATGAAGCAAATCTACCGACACTGCATATTGTTAATATGCGTGAAGATATTAAGAAAAATGAATCATACATGATATCTAAGCCTTTAAAAGAAGCTATTGATTTGCGCTTAACTCAAAATGAACAAGTTTTGATTCTCATGAATCGACGTGGAGCATTTCCTACATTAACATGTAAATCGTGTATGCAAGATGCTCGTTGTCCTGAATGTGGATTGAACTTAAATTATCATTCTGATACTCAGAAGATTCATTGTCATTATTGCGCTAAAGTTTACACTAATTATGCTTGTGTACATTGTGGACATGCACATTTTAGTGGTAGTGGATATGGAACACAAAGTGTTGTCTCACGCTTACAAACATTATTTCCTCAAGCACGCATTGCACGTCTAGATTCTGATGTGGACACTGTGGCTCAATCATCACAGATTTTAGATGACTTTGCACTTGGTAAAATGGATATACTTGTGGGGACATCACTGATTGCGAAGGGATTAGATATTGAATCTGTGACATGTGTTGGAATACTTGAAGCTGATCAAGCTTTATCATTTTTAAACCTAAGAAGTTCTGAATCAACTTTTGCAATGCTTATGCAAGCAGCAGGAAGAAGTGGAAGAGCGAAGAAACACGGTGAAGTCTTCGTGCAAGTCATGGATCCTAAGCATAGAGTCATTGAATGCTTAAAAAATCATGATTATACTCGCTTCTTTAAGGAAGAAATGGCATTTCGACATCAAGCTCAGTTACCTCCTTATGTTTATTTGATTGCAATCGAATTTGCTCATGAAACAGCAAGCATTGCATTTGAAGGATCACTTTCAATCACTAAAACGCTACAAGAGTCCATGCATACCATTGGTCCTTCGATGTTATTAAAACAAAGAGGGAAATACCGATATCAAACTATTATTAAATCTAAAGATTGGATTAAGACACTACAACAACTTAAAGAATTAAAAATCATACAACACAGTAAGATTGAAGTTCGTGTGATTGCTAATCCTTATGCACTAGGAGGCGTATGATTTCATCAAGAGAGTTTGCCTATGATGTGTTAGTGAATGCGATTAAGCATCGCTCATATATCAATTTACAATTAAAAGGACAAAACCATCCAGATATGCCTTTTATTAATGCTTTAATCTATGGGGTTATGCAACATTCATTGCAACTTCAGCACATGTTTCATCCTTATGCGACAAAGAAGATTGATGTTGAAGTGGATGTAATATGCATGATGAGTGGATATCAAAAACACTATATGCGACAAATTCCTGATTATGCTATTAAAGCAGAAGCACTCAAACTTTGTGATAAATATGTCCCATACGCAAAGAAATTCGTTAATGCAATGTTGGAGCGTATCTTTGAATCATCACTAGTTGTTGCAAATGGTGAAGATGATATTCAAGGTTTAAGTCTTGAAACATCATTTCAACCATGGATTTTAAAAATGTGGCAATCGCATTATGGTACACAGTTTACTCATCAATTTGCGACGTTCTCAAATACGCCTTCAGAACTGTTTGGATTTGTTCACTATGACTTAAAGGATAAACTGCAAGACTATGGTGAGCCCATTGATGAATGGGCATTTAAAGCAGATAAATCTATTCTACAACATCCAGATTTTCTAAGTAAAAAAGTATTCATTGCAGACATTCATGCTCAAAAAGTTGGATTTAACACCCCTATAAAAGCAAATGATCGTATTTTAGATGCATGTGGCGCACCAGGAGGAAAATCCCTCATGATGGCGATGAAAGTGAAAGATCAGGCTGATATCATTTGTGCAGACATTGCACCTCATCGATTAGCCCTTGTCGAGCAAACACTTAAACGTGCAAATATAAACAGTGTCACAACACAAGTATTGGATGCCACAAAAGCCCATGAGTTTTATCCACCTCTTTCGTTTGATGGTATCTTAGTGGATGCCCCATGCTCTGGATTAGGTGTTCTTCGTCGTAAGCCTGAAATTAAAATGTTTATTACACCACAAGACATTGATGAACTTGTTAAAACACAAGCTGCCATCTTAAATAGTTGTGCGATGTGTGTTAAACCTCAAGGTTGGATTGTTTATAGTACATGTACACTTAACAAAAAAGAGAATGAAAAACAAATTGAGTCATTCTTATCACGCCATGATGACTTTATTTGTGAACACATCATGCCTTTTGACTCTTTTAGCTCTGGAGGCGATGGATTTTTTATGGCAACTTTAAGGAAAATAAAGTAAAATAGTCACATGAAACAATCAATCTATGGTTTAACTTATCCACAACTCGAAACATGGTGTATCTCCCATGGTTTTAAAGCATATCATGCAAAGAACACATATCGTTGGTTATATCAAAAGCGAGTCACATCCTTTGAAATGATGAGCGATTTATCCCTTGCACTTCGACAAACGTTTATGGAACATTTCGAAATGAATCCACTTATTCAACTAGAGCGTCAAGTATCAAAAGATGGTACTCGTAAATATTTACTGCAACTTGATGATGAATCAATTGTAGAAACTGTTCTAATGATTCAACCGTATGGACATAGTGTATGTGTGAGTTCACAAATCGGATGCAATATGGGATGTGCTTTTTGTGCATCTGGACTTATCAAGAAATCACGAAATGTACGTGCTGATGAAATGGTACGTCAACTTTTGCATGTTCAAATGGATTTAGATCAAGAAGAACAACGTGTATCTCATATGGTAGTTATGGGAATAGGGGAACCTTTTGATAATTACGATCATGTGATGGATTATATTCGTATTCTTAATCATGATTTAGGTTTAGCCATTGGCTCACGTCATATGACTGTTTCGACATGTGGTATTCCTGAAGGAATACGCAAGTTTGCGAAAGAACCATTTCAAGTTAACTTAGCAATATCACTGCATGCTCCCAATGATGAACTACGCTCATCCATCATGCCCATTAATAGAGCCTATCCTTTAAAAGCACTTATGAGTGCAATGAGTGAATACTTCCATCAATCTAATCGCAAAGTGACATATGAGTATATCTTATTAAAAGATGTCAATGATTCAATTGCTCATGCGAAAGAACTTGCTGCCTTAATTAAAGGACAGCATGTGTACGTGAATTTAATTCCCTATAACAAAGTAGAAGAACAACCATTTGAGCAAGTTACTCCAATGCAAGCCCAACGTTTCTTTGAAACGCTTCGCAAAGCTGGAGTTACAGCAACGCTTCGCATGGAGCATGGAGCTGATATTGATGCAGCATGCGGTCAGTTGCGCAGTAAGAAGTTGAAAGGGTGCCAAGTATGAACATCGTAGGAAAATCAGATAAGGGAAAACTTCGACAATTTAATGAAGATGCATTCTTTATCCATAAGAACCCTTTGATTGCGATTGTTTCTGATGGGATGGGTGGAGCTCCTCATGGTGAGGTTGCCTCTGCACTGACTATTAAGTCTTTTAGTACGAAGTTATTAAGACTAAAAACTTGGAATCACGATAATATTACGAATATTATTCATGAGACAAACCAAGAAATCGTTGCGAAAACAACACAAGATTCAAAGTATGTTGGTATGGGTGCGACGTTAAGTGGGTTTGTTAGTCATAATAATCAAACTTTTATTTTGAATGTAGGCGATAGTCGAGTTTATGGCTTAAAAGGAACACAGTTGACACTTCTTACAGATGATCACACCATGATGAATGAAATCATGAAGCAAAGTGATGAAATATTTGCAAATATTGATCAACGTTACAAACACATGCTTACTTCAGTCATCGGAATTCCTTCAGGTTGTATTGTCGATGTGACATCAGTCAATGAAGAATTTGACATGATTCTTGTATGCAGTGATGGATTAAGTAACCTTGTATGTGAAGCCACGATGATTGATGTTTTATTGTCGTCGCAAAGTATTGAAGAGCAAGCTTCAGAGTTCATTGAACTTGCAAATAGAGCGGGGGGCAATGATAATATTACCGTGATCATTATAGATATGCGAGGTGAAGCCTATGAGTAACATTATTCGAAACCGTTATCTAGTCTCTCGTAAACTTGGTGAAGGGGGTATGTCGGATGTGTATCTTGCAACCGATACATTACTTCAAAGAGAAGTTGCGATTAAAATATTAAGACAAGAACTATCAATTGACCCTGTCAATCTCTTGCGTTTTCAACGTGAAGCAAATGCTGCAAGTAAACTCAATCATCCACACATTGTTGAGATTTATGATGTGGGAGAAGAAGATGGTCGTCATTATATCGTCATGGAAGTCGTACGTGGTAAAACATTAAAAGAACTCATTCAACAACGTGGTGCATTAGATGTTAAAGAAGCGATATTTATGATGCGTCAGATTATTTCTGCATTAGCGCATGCACACACACATAACATCATTCATAGAGACATAAAACCTCAGAATATTCTCGTAAAAGATGATGGTTCAATCAAAATTGCAGACTTTGGTATTGCTATGGCGATGGATGCAACTCAGCTTACTCAAGTCGATTCTGTCATGGGTTCAGTGCATTATATGGCTCCAGAGTGTGCTCGTGGAGAAATTGCTTCAGTCCAAAGTGATGTGTATGCTTTAGGAGTGGTTTTTTATGAACTTCTTAGCGGACAAGTACCATTTGCGGCAGAGGTTTCTGTACAAGTAGCACTAAAACATATGCAAGAAAATTTTCCATCTGTTCGTGATCTTAATCCTACTATTCCACAATCTATTGAAAACATTATTTTTAAAGCGACAGCAAAACATAAAAGTAATCGCTTTGACTCAGCCAATGATATGCTTGCATCCCTTGATGAAGCCCTAGAGCGAAAAAACGAAAAGAAATTGGTCTTTGAACAAGAAATCAATCTCGATTCTACACAAGTTTACCAAAAGGTTGATGGAAAAGAGACTACTCCAACATCATGGTGGATAACGTTAACGGTAGGTTTACTACTATCTGGACTTATCTTATTTTTAGGAATCGAGGCAACTTCATGGCTTAATCGAGGACCTGTTGATAATACAGTGGATGTTCCAAACATCGTAGGTTTAACGTTTTCGGAAGCTCGCGAAGTTTTAGAACCACTCGGTTTATTTTTGAGCACCAATGTTCGCTATCAACTTACCGATGGGATTGAGTTTGGTAAGATAATTTCATTCACACCTGGTTTAAGCGCAAAAGTTGAAAAGGGGACTGTAATAACTGTTTGGATTTCGGATGGTATTTATTTTGTGGTGGGAGATTATGTTGGAAGAACCATTGATAGTGTTCAAGAAGAACTTTCTGGAACACGTATATTAATTCGTGTAGAGAAAGAACAAAGTACAGAGGTAGCTGCTGGAACGATCATTCGCCAAGAAATACTGCTACCTATGGAAAAACTAGATCCTCGTCGTCAATATGAAATAAAACTTGTTGTGTCAACGTTTATTGAAATCATTATGCCAAGTTTAATTGGATTACCTATTGAAACTGCGGTTAATCAACTTGAATCTTTAGGTGTGGAAGTTTCATTAAAGAAATTATCAACCGCAGGGATGAGTGATGAAGAACTTGAGGAACTACAGTTTAATGTTGTCATTGGAATGTCAGTAACTCCTGGTGCTGTGTATACACAAATAGATGGCAGAACTGTTGAGTTAAGTTACTACGAATGAGTTATACCATTAAAGCACGATGTGTAAAACACATCTCAAATCAATATACGTTTAAAATCGACAATCAAATGACGATTGTTAAGGCTAGTGGCAAACTTAGACTTTCCATATCTCCTATGGTAGGGGATTGGTGTGCTCTTGAAAAGATAGGTGATGAATTTGTTATTCAGAAGGTTTTACCACGCAATAATGCTCTACTACGACCTTCGATTGCCAATGTTGATCAAGCCATGGTTGTGACATCTTTGTTTCGTCCAGATTTTTCATCAACATTACTGGATCGACAACTTATGTTAATTGCATATGAAAATATTGAACCACTGATTATCATTACAAAATGTGATCTTGTGGATGAAGATAATCCTGCTTTTGAAACTATTCAAGCTTATGAAGATGCTGGATATACAATTTTAAAAACAGGCATTGGATTTCCAGTTCAACCTATTCTAGACCATCTTAAAGACAAGATAACTGTGTTAACAGGTCAAAGTGGTGCTGGGAAAAGTGCACTCATCAATCGTTTAGATTCAACCTTTCAACTTATTACTCAAGAAACATCAAAAGCACTAAATAGAGGTAAGCATACGACACGGCATGTTCAACTTCATGAAGTCGGTGAAGGATTACTTGCGGATACTCCAGGGTTTTCATCACTTTCGTTTGCTAATCTTGATCCTCATATTTGTGCTCACTTGTTTAAAGAGTTTGCACCTTATGTGAGTGATTGTCGATTTAATGATTGTTTACATATTAATGAACCCGATTGCGCAATAAAAAATGCTGTTAAAGAAGGAAAAATTGCTGCATTTCGTTTAGAAAACTATCAAGAAATTATTCAAATGATTAAGGAGGAAAAAAGAATATGATTTTAGCCCCATCTTTACTTGCTGCCAATTTTATGAACTTATCAAAGGATTGTCAAACGCTCAAAGATCATGGAATACAATGGTTACATTATGATGTGATGGATGGATACTTTGTTCCTAATCATTCTTTTGGAGTAGATATACTCAAGCAAATTAAGCAAAACTTTGATTTTGTTTATGATGTTCATCTTATGGTTTCTAATCCAAGACTATTTATAGAGTACTTTTCAAAGGTTGCGGATGTTTTAACAATTCATATTGAAGCATGCGAAGATGTTCATGAAGCGATTGAACTAATTAACATTATTCATACTCATGGTATTAAAGCAGGGATTTGTATAAAGCCAAACACAAGTGTTTCTGCTATCGAACCTCTTTTAAGTCTTGTTGATTTAGTATTAGTCATGAGTGTTGAACCAGGTTTTGGTGGACAACCATTTATGGTTGAAATGCTTGAAAAAGTACGATTACTAAAAGATTTAAAAGAAAAACAAGGCTATCAGTTCATGATTCAAATTGATGGTGGAGTCAACAAAGAAAATAGTGAGCAATCACGACTTGCAGGCGCAGAGAATATAGTGGTTGGAAGTTATCTCTTTAAAGATTTAGCATCAAGAATTAGTGAATTCCAATGAAAATTGCCATCGTAAGTTCATTAGCTCAACCTCATGAACTCGTTGGGTACCATGCTTATATCGGATGTGATTATGGTGCTTTTATTTGTGCACAAGCAAACATCATTATGACATTAGCTGTAGGTGATTTTGATTCTGTCACTCATGATCAATTTGAACTCATCAAGCAATACGCTCATGATATTCATGAACTTAATAATGATAAAGATATTTCAGATACTGAATATGCGCTTTCTTTAACTCAAAAAACCGATGATGTTACCATCATTGGTGGTTTAGGTGGACGACTTGATCATGAATTTGCAAACATGCTATGTTTATTAAAATATCCTCACGCAAAACTTGTGAATGATACCAATGAAATATTTGTGGTAAGTCAAAAAACTCATATTCCTTATCAAAAAGGCTATTTATCACTATTTCCACTGCAGGAAACGATTGTGTCAATTCAAGGAGTAAAGTTTCCATTAAATCAAACCACACTTAGTGCATTTGATACATTATGTTTATCTAATGAAATTGAAGATCAAGAAGCTATCATTGAGGTTAATCATCCTTGTCTTGTGATGTTAAGCCAATAAAAAAAACGGTGTAAACCGTTTTGTTTTTTTAAGCAGCTTGTTGAGCTTTAAGTGTTTTCAAAGCGCGGGTGGAAATACGGACCCTTTGAGGTTTTCCATCGACAATGAGTGTTACTTTTTGTAAATTCACATTCCATTTACGACGTGTTGCGCGTAGTGAGTGAGAACGCTTATTGCCCGAAAGTGCTTTTTTACCGGATACGGCACATACTCTTGGCATACCGTTACCCCCTTTCATAATTGCTTGTAAATAATAGCATAAGATTTCATTAATGGCAAGTCTTTTGTCACACTTAGAATTAGGTTTTGTGTGGTCACATACTGTTGTTTATGTTATGATTAGCACAAGTGTAGGACGTCTATGGAAAAACAAATTCTCGCAGTAGTTTCATTCTCACAATATAAAGTTAAAGTGCTTGTTGCACAGTTTTTCAACACTAAATTTAATGTCTTAAAAGTCGAGCATGTAACGTGTGATGGTTTTGATGGTGAGCATATTGTTAATGAGAAATTAATTGTTAGTTCACTGAAAAAAGCATTTGAGCATATTGCGGCTAATCTAGGTGCAACAATCACCAATGTAATCATGATTGTCCCATCTGTTGGTATGGATCGTTATCATGAAAAAGTAAATGTATATCCACAGTTCTCAAGTACCATCACAAATAAAGATATTATGTTAGCATTAAAGAAAGCGATGAACTCGCAAGTTAGACATGATAAAGAAATCATATTTGTGAATGTTAATGCTTTTATCGTAAACAACACCAAATATAAGAAAATGCCATCAAATATGGATTTGGACTCCATTGTCCTAGACATGGATCAATTTGTGGCAGATAAGCAACTAACGCATAGTTTAGCTGCCTGCATTGAAAAAGCAGGAGTAGGAATCCTTGATATCGTTTTAGATTCATGGGCTCTTGGTAAAGAAACAGCAGCCATAGATGCATCAATGAAATCAAGTGTAATCATCGTTGATATAGATCGCTATAAAACATTATTGTCACTATACTATCATGGTCGACTCATCTCATCTTCTTGGATTGATCAAGGATATGGAACGTGGGTTAACGCAATCGTTCAAGCACATCAACTTCAATTTGATGTAGCTCATCGCTTACTTGTTCAAAATGTTGATTTAGATAAAGCGAAATACAACACCCACCCAGTATTCTTATGGCAAGTGAAAGAGCAAACATACACGACTAATCAAGCAAATATTATGGAGTGTGTTGAAAGCCATATTGACAAATTCATCGAAGAAATTCATGAAGTTTGTCAACCTATCTTTGCGAAATCTTTTGGTGAATTTGTATTGACAGGTGAAGGCAGTTTACTTGAAGGATTAAGTGAGCGCATGAAGAAGGTAACGACGATTCCTACAAAGGTTTACGTTCCAGAAACCATGGGAGCACGAGACCCATCTCTGTCTCAATGTCTAGGTGCACTCTATGCATATAAGGATCATTTGATTTATCGTCATCATACTGCTTCTTGTGTGAATGAAGTCGAATTTGATACAATGATAAAAAGTGTTAAGTTCAATGACACTCAAGATGGAACATTATCTAAAAAAGTGAAGGGCTTCTTCGACACGAAGAAAGACTAGGGGAGTTATAATGAGTGAACAATTTCAATATCAAGTCGCAAATATAAAAGTATTTGGCATCGGCGGCGCAGGATGTAATGCAGTAAATCGAATGGTTGATGAAGGTATGCAAGGTGTAGATTTCTTTGTGTGCAATACTGACAAGCAAGTACTCGATGTAAGTGTAGTTAAAAATAAAATAATACTTGGCCGTACAACTACAGGTGGACTTGGCGCAGGAGCTAATCCTCTTATTGGTGAAAAAGCAGCTGTTGAAAGTGAAGCCGAAATTAGACAAGCCATGCAAGGGGCTAACATGATCTTCCTAACTGCAGGTCTTGGTGGTGGAACCGGTACAGGAGCTGCTCCAATCTTTGCGAAAATCGCAAAAGAACTTGGTGCACTAACTGTGGGTATCGTGACCAAACCTTTCAATTTTGAAGGCAAGAAGCGTATGACTCAAGCTTTAAATGGTTTAGAAGAACTACGCAAGCATGTCGATAGTCTTATTATTGTCTCTAATAATCAAGTTCTTGAAGTCATTGGAAGAATTCCTTTCATTGAAGCATTTAAAGAAGCTGACAACGTACTTCGCCAAGGAGTACAAACTATTACTGACTTAATTGCTGTACCTGCACTTGTGAACTTAGATTTTGCGGATGTCAGAGCAGTTATGGAAAACCAAGGCAATGCATTAATTGGTATTGGTATGGCCTCTGGCGAGAATAAAGCCGTTGAGGCAGCGATTAAGGCGATAACATCACCTTTACTCGAAGCACAAATAAAAGGCGCATCAAACGCCATTGTGAACGTTACAGGTGGATTATCAATTAATCTTTATGATGCAAATGATGCGATTGAATATATTCGCCAAGCTGCAGGCAATGAAATTGATATTATATTTGGGGTTGCAATTAATGATGCCTTAGAAGATGATGTGATTGTGACTGTTATTGCAACAGGCTTTGATCAAAAAGCACCATCAGTTCCTCTTAAAGCAAATCCTGTCGACCATACAAGTAATGGAGTAAGCAGAGACCAAACACCCGTCGATGATGATGAGCAATCTATACCAAGTTTCTTCAAATCACGATAACGCACGATAAATAGTGCGTTTTTTTTGATTTGTGTTCATTTTTGTGGTATTACTATTAAGAGGTAACTTATGAAAATATTCGTGATCAAGCATACATTCTTTTCTAACTCATATCGCTGCACGACTGTTCGTGAGCGATGTTTAAAGTATGCCAATGAAATGCGTCCTTCAATGATCATTATCACTGGGATGACTTCGGATTTACCTCCAACGTATCATGACTTTGTTTCACGTCTTGTGGATCCATCAACTATTATTTTAAGAGAAAAACAGATTGCTGAAGTTGACTATCTTTATATACAAATTGAGGATGAATCATGTTTAATTCATAATAAGGTGATTAAAACACAACGTGGTATGATGTCGATTGTAGAAGCAGATCCACCTAGAATTGATATCAAGAATATTGTTTTAGATATATTCTCAGATGAAGAATTTGCAGATTATCATAGTGATTTATCGGATTTCGACATTAAATCTTTAGAATCAATTATAAAAAAATAAAGAAAACAGCATCTTACCAATTAAAGTAAGATGCTTTTTATGTCTAAAGAGTTTTAAGAATATATTCAATCCCTAAGGCAATACCATCTTGATCAACAGAAGTAGTAATATAACTAGCAAGAGATTTAAGTTCTTCTGTAGCATTTCCCATTGCCACACCAATGAAAGCATGTTCTATCATATCCATATCATTATCAGAATCACCAAAGGCCACATAATGGACAGTTTGCTTAATTGAATCAAAATATGTTTGAATACCACGATATTTTGATTGTCCTATATCAACGATGTCAGCATAGGTAGAACGTCCTAAGTAAACGTCAAGTCCTGTAATTTGCTTAAAAGAGAGTAATTTATCAGTGTCTTCATGATAAACCATGAGCATATCTAAATCTTCTCCTTCATACTCTTTCACGACAGTAGGAATAGGTTCATGAAAGAAAGAATGTGCTTCTATTACAATATCATTTACTTCGTTAAGTAAAAATGAAGGCTGACCTTGAAATTGAACATTCATATTTAGAGACTTTGCAAGTTCCACAGCAAGTTCAATACGTTTTTTATCCATAACATATTTATGAATCGTTTGACCATGATGATCAAGAACATGTTGTCCATTTGAACATATATATCCATCCCACTCAATCAACTCTTTAACAACAGTCTGGCATACTGAGGTATATGCACGACCTGTCGCAATAAGACATGGATATCCACTTTCTTTTAGCTTTTTGATTGCCTTAATAGT
>JAGXRX010000053.1 GCA_018335655.1 Erysipelothrix sp. | reverse complement strand
TACACGCTGGTACTTTGTTTGCTAGAGTTACAGATATAGCTAAAATATCAGGATTAACTCTTCTAAGTTCACTTAGAACACTTTCGTTAGGGACATTCGCTCCTAAATAATACGTATCCCATTTGCTTAGTTCAAAAATATCACATACCATTCTTATGCCAATCTCATGTAGTTCATCACCTACACATACTCCAATCATTTTATAATCTTTCTTTTCAATTCTAAAAATCTTATCATACAGTAATGACATTGTATAAACAGTAACCGCAGTTGCGAAATGTTCTTGTCCTACCGTAATTTTTCTCATTGCCCAGTAGCGACCAATCTCATATAAAACATTAGTAAAAACATGCAAATATAAGTCTTTAATAGAGACTTCGTCCTTCTCAACAATATCTAATATCAATCTAACGGCTTTATTTTTATCCATTTCAATTAATGCGTTAAAGTAAGAATATGCGAGTGGTAAAAATTCTTCACTTGAATCTAAATACGAAAACTCTTCACCTTTTCCATTTTGAATACTCGAAATACCTTCAGTAATGTATGGTTCAATCACATGACCAAATTCCTCAGAATATCGAGATACTACATAGTCAAGCAAACTATTGAGATGATCAACAAGCATCTTGTCTTCAAGATTGTAAGTTCTTAGTATATCTCTAAGCCATATGACATATGCATTGAAATTTGCCTTACTATCAATCTCTATAGCACTCGCAAGATAGTCAATATTATATTTTGCATCTCTAATAGAAGCTTGTCTTTGAACATTCGAAAATTTCCCAGTTGATACTTGACTACCCACAATATTTTCCACAATGGTGTCTCTATCACTTCTTAATGTTTGTAATACTTTTGCTTTCATATCCATTATATCACCTTGTTTACTTATGATCTTCTAGTAAACGGTCCTTTGTTTTATGGTCACATTATTCCAATTAATACCATTGTGAAGTATTTTATTACATTTTACAACCCACTTACTAATTAAATCTAATATTGATTTTGATGCACATTAACCTGCTTTAGACTTGTGTAGTAACTAAACTCTTAAATATAAGGTTTTGGTTTAAGTGATGTTAAGTTATCTAGCAAATCATCTGCTCATTTTGTTTAGTTATAAATGTTAATGCTTCATGGTCATATATCACAAGTGATTCTTGTATAAGTGTTAAAATGATTAAAATACACGAAATTCTTTAAAGTTAAATATTTATTCAAGTTGTTTGAGAGTTTTTAACTGATGTTAAAGGAAAAATATCATAAAAAGGTGGTAAATCCTATGTTGTTAGATGACTATACTCAAGGAGATCTTAAGAAACAATTAATCACTATGGCAGTTCCTGTGAGCGTTGGATTCTTCTTTAATACCATGTTTAATGTAGTAGATACATTTTATGCAGGTCAGCTTAGTACAGAAGCACTTGCAGGGATGTCTTTATCATTTGCTGTATTTTTCATGTTAATTGCAATTATCTCAGGAGTAAGTACTGGACTTTCAGTACTTTTATCAATTTCTTCAGGTAAAAAAGATGTTAGTGAAACAAAGATATTGACCGCAAGTGGCATGTTATTAATCATGATTATTAGTCTTATTGTTTCTATTGCGGGATATATTGTGTCTCCTTCACTCTTATATGCCTTAGGAGCACGAGGAGAGACGTTGAATCAAGGTGCAATTTATGTTCAAGCCATATATGCAGGAGCAGTATTCTTTGGACTCAATTTCGGATTAAATGCTCTGTTATCATCACGTGGTGTAACCAAACCATATCGCAATTTTTTAATCATTGGTTTCTTTATGAACTTAGTCTTAAACCCACTTTTCATTTTTGGATATTTTGGACTTCCAAGGATGGGAACATTTGGTGTAGCACTCGCTACGATTGTTGTACAGATATTTGGTAGCATTTATCTACTTTACCAATGTAAAAAAATACTGAATATTTCTTACGAATCATTTTCTATCAAGTATTATAAACTCAAAGCACAATTTGATATCTTGTCTCAAGGTCTTCCTGCTTCACTAAATATGCTTACCATAGCATTTGGTATCTTTGTCATCAATTATTTCATTTACCAATTTGGAGATGATTTTGCGATAGCTGGATATGGTGTTGCTATGCGAATAGAACAACTTGCATTATTGCCCGCATTAGGTTTGAATACAGCCGCACTTACCATTGCTGGACAAAATTTTGGTGCCAATAATTATGATCGTATTCGAAAAACCTACAATGAAAGTATAAAAATCGGGGTATTGATCATGACTATAGGAATGATTATTATCTTTCCATTAGCTTCATTTCTCATTGGGATATTTAATAATGATCCTCGTGTAATCTTTGAAGGCGCACGATATTTAAGAATTGAGTTTTTAGCATTTAATGCATATATCATCTTAAATATTGGACTTTCCATATTACAAGCCATAAGAAAACCACATTACGCTATTTGGATAGGAATTTATCGACAAATCTTAATGCCTGTTTTGTTGTTCAATTTGTTTGGTGTAATATTTGGTTGGGGACTTGTTGGAATTTGGTGGGCAATTGTAACAACTACCGTCACCGGTGCACTTGCTTGTTTATTCTTTGTAAGATACGAATTAAAGAAACTAGATGCCTAGTTAAAGTAGTCTAATTCTATAACTAATCATAAGTTTTCCCTTATAACTTCCTCCATTGCATAAAATAGATTGTAAGTTTAGAGACTTCTACTTGATTGGTTAATTTATAACCCAAATGTTCATAATAGGAAACATTTTTCTCGTTTTTTGTATCTAAGCAAATCATAGGATTATCTAAGTTATTAATAGCAATTTGATGTATTTGATCTATTACTTGCTTACCAATCCCTTGTCCTTGTTTTTTTGAAGAAACACCAATCATCGTAAGATAATAGTGGTATTCACTTGGTCTTTGTTTTGATGTTACAGAATCATATTGTGATAAGTAATTTAAGCTTTTCATTGGAATATATAGAACTAATCTTAGCATTTCTAATAAAAGTCGGACTTTTTTACTAAAGGTGTAATTCTGTTTATTTTTAGGTGTTTCGATAAACGCTACGTAGCTTGGATTATCACTAGAATCTGTAAGATATAATCCATTCATAAGTTGATTTCTAATAAAAACGAACTTGAAGAAGGCTCTCATTTGACGATGTTTATGTGAACCTTTGAAAAGTTTGATAAACATTGGATCATTTTGAAATGCACTAATTAGTAAATGGATGTGTTGGTCATTGAATTTATGAATCATTAGCATCACCACAATAATGATTTACTGAAAAGCTATAAATGACTTTAAACAAGAATAACATCATCAAATGTTTATAGTACATTAAAAGTGGTCCATTTTTCTGCAAGTTGCAGTTGAAAAAAGGACCACTTATTTTGTATTATCCTTCTTGTAGACTACAAGGAGGCAGAAAGGACATGTTGAGTTACATGAATAAGTTTGGTGTAATACAGGCTCGACTTGAAGGAAAGTCATATCGACAAATTTCAAAAGAGTTGTCAATTGATCGCAAGACAGTGAAGCGATACTGGGAGGAATACTGTTTAAATCGAAGGGAGTACTTTGAAGATTCCTCTGATCCTCTAATTGATAAGGATCACCTTTTATTAAAAATGATTGAAGCCCCTAAGTATGACAGCTCCAATCGTTCAAAAAGAAAGTATACTTCTGATATTGATACATTGGTATCAACGATTCTAGAAGCAGAGTTAAAGAAAGACAATCTCTTGGGAGCTAGTCACAAACAATCTTTGACCAGCAAAGGTATCCATGAGCTTGTCATCGAAGCTGGTCATGATATCAGTTACCGGAGTCTATGTGATTATATTCGAGTTAAGAGATTGAAATCAAAGGAGGCATTTGTTCGTCAGTGCT
>JAGXRX010000052.1 GCA_018335655.1 Erysipelothrix sp. | reverse complement strand
GAAATGGTGGGGATGAAGGGACTTGAACCCATACGATGTTACCATCAACGGATTTTAAGTCCGTCGCGTCTGCCTATTCCGCCACATCCCCATTTCATTTGGAGGTTCCTATCGGATTCGAACCGATGATCACAGAGTTGCAGTCTATTGCCTTACCACTTGGCTAAGGAACCACTGGCTTTTTTACTGCTGTGCCTTACTATTATACACACGCAACAATGAAAATGCAACCAATTTTTGAAGAAACTTCTTCCCAAAAAGACAGCTAAAAAATATATAAAAATAGAGGGCGAACCCTCTATTTTATTGTGCTTTCACGAGTGTATATAAATCAGATAATAACTTTTTGATTTCGTTATTATAACGGAATGCTTCGTCAAGCGGATTATCTAATCGAGGTACATATGAATCGAGATAGTCTGCATAATCCCCACCCTCAGCCGTAACTTCATCAAACACTGATTGAATTGGTGTTGTGTAAGCAACCTCAATTGTGTTAGCTAGTGCAGCTTCGTGTGACAACATGAAATTGATCCATTTATGAGCTAAATCAACATTACGAGCATTTGAAGGAATAACCATTGCATCGACCCAAGTATTTGAACCTTGCTCAGGAACATAATATCCCATCTCTTCATTCTCAATTTGAACATAGACCGCATCACCTGAATACATAACCGCGATGTCTTTGTTACCAGCAATCATTGAATCAATGATTTCGTCAGTAACGTACACTACATTCATTGTTGCATCCATTTGCAATAACCACTCATAAGCCTCTTGAATTTCTGCTTCATTTGTTGTGTTCACAGAATAACCGAGTGCTTTTAGCGCAATCATGAACGCATCACGTTCGGAATCATAGAAATAGACACGACCAGCATATGTTGGGTTACGCAGAATTTCCCAGCCTTGAGCTTCTAAGTCATCAACAGACACTTTGTTCATGTTATAAACAAGTCCAACATTACCCCAGAAATAAGGCATAGAATATTGCCCTTGTGGATCATGAGGAAGACCTACAAGTTGAGGAATCAAGTTGCTACGATTCGGAATTTTTGATAAATCAAGACGTTGAAGTAAGTTCTCTTGGACAAGACGCTCGATAGTATAGTCACTTGGCACTAACACATCATATTGCTCACCTGATAGTAATCGAGTATACATTTCTTCATTTGATGCAAATTCATCATAAATAACACGAACATTATGTTCATTCTCAAATTCACGAATCAAATCCTCATCAATATAAACACCCCAAGAAAAAACATGTAGTGTTTCTTTTGGTGAACAAGCGCTTAAACCACCTGCCACAAGTAAAGTCATTAGTAATAATCCAATTATTTTTTTCATTCAATTGGTATCCTTTCTTTCTTATTTAACATTGGAATAACATTGATGATGATTAAGACAATCGTAATCACCAACACCATTAACGTAGACAACGCATTAATTGAAGGATTTATGCGTCGAGACATAGTATACACTAAAATAGAAATATTTTTAACCCCACCACCAGTAACAAAGTATGAAATAACAAAATCATCAAATGACATAGTGAAGGCAATTAAAGCTCCTGACAAAATACCTGGTGTTATTTGAGGAACGATAACTTTCACTAATGCTTGCCATGGTGTTGCCCCTAAATCCATTGCTGCTTCCGCAAGATTTGGATCTAGCGATCTAAGCTTTGGAAGAATCGTCAATATAACATATGGAATTGAGAAACTGATGTGTGCTAACAGTAATGTGATATACCCTCTAGGTATATTCATAGCACTAAATAACAACATCAACCCAATCGCCGTCACAATCTCAGGATTAAGGATAGGAAGATTATTCAGAGAGTTTACAACATCCTTCACAATCTTCTTAGACTTACTCAATCCAATAGCTGTAAGTGTCCCTACAAATGTTGAGACAAGCGTAGAAATGATTGCCACAATAAACGTTGTCCCTACAGCACTCGCCACATCTCGTGATGAGAACAACTCTTCATACCAACGTAGCGAAAATCCTGCCCATGACGTTAATGATCTTGAATCATTAAATGAGAATATCATGAGGATCAGTATAGGAAGATAGAAGAATAATAACACTCCCCCTACCATCACAAAAGAAGAAATCCAGGCCTTTTTACTACCGACCATTATCCTACCTCCTTACGTGATTGACGCTCTTCCAAATCTTGGTCAAATCGTTTAGTGATAAACATACTTAACATAATAACACTCGCCATAATCATTGAAATCGCACTTCCAAAATTCCATTCCCCAACTGTAATAAACTGTGTTTCAATAAGATTACCTATCAAAACATAGTTACCTCCTCCTAGAAACTTAGGAATAACGAAGGTACTCACTGCTGGTAAGAACACAAGTGTAATCCCAGAGATAATCCCTGGCACTGACAAAGGTAATACAACTTTCATGAATGTTTGAGTCTTATTTGCTCCAAGATCATAACTTGCATTAATAAGTGCTTTATCAAGCTTCGCAAGCACTGTATAGATAGAAAGAATCATAAATGGGAGAAAGTTATAGACCATCCCTAAGATAACTGCAAAGTCTGTATACATCAGATTAAGCGTTGGAAGACCTAAACCAGTCATAATATTATTGATAATACCATTTTCTGATAAAATACCAATCCATGCATAAGTACGTACTAGCATATTTATCCACATTGGAATCGTCACAAGCATGATAAGTAATGTTTGATTCTTCTCATTTGCCTGAGCAATAAAATATGCTACAGGATATCCAATAATGATTGAGATAACCGTGGTCGTTAATGCGATAGAAAGTGAGCGAAGCAGAACTCTCAAGAAGATAGGTTCGCCAAATTTAAGGAAGTTATCTAATGTAAAACGAAAGCTAATAATGTCGTTCCCTGATGTTGTAAAGGCATAAAATACAATTAAAAGC
The DNA here is from genome assembly GCA_018335655.1 of Erysipelothrix sp. Lineage (GTDB taxonomy): Bacteria > Bacillota_I > Bacilli_A > Erysipelotrichales > Erysipelotrichaceae > UBA6182. The sequence continues at coordinate 4,742 of JAGXRX010000052.1, read as the reverse complement.
ATCGGAACCACAATAAGAATACTCATCCAGAATAAATAAGGTTGTACAAATGAGCGATATAGCTTCATCTTAATATGCTCCCAATTTACTCATAACATGAATGTCCTCAGGATAGAAGAATAGTCCAACTTGACTTCCAATAACAACTGGATCAGTCGTATGAATCATCCATAAACGCTGCGGACTCTTCACAAACACTTCAAAGTGAACTCCCTTAAATAATGATGATATAACTTCCCCTTTAATCTTTCCTTGCTCAACACTCACAATATCAATGTCTTCAGGACGAACCACAATATCAACGTCTTCATTATCATGAAATCCATAGTCAACACATTCAAATGTAATCCCATCAAAGTTAACAACATAATCATCGTGCATAATACCTTCAAGAATATTTGACTCTCCAATAAAGTCTGCTACAAAGCGATTTTCAGGTTCATTGTAGATGTCTGTTGGTGTTCCAATTTGCTGGATCTCCCCTTCATTCATAACAACAATCTTGTCTGACATTGTAAGAGCTTCTTCTTGATCATGAGTTACATAGATAAATGTAATACCGACTTCTTTTTGGATTTTCTTAAGTTCTATTTGCATTTCTTTTCTTAACTTTAAGTCAAGTGCTCCTAATGGTTCATCAAGTAATAAAACCATTGGTTCATTTACTAATGCGCGTGCAATAGCAACGCGTTGTTGCTGTCCACCAGACAATAAGGTGACAGCTCTTTTTTCAAACCCAACAAGTCCTACGAGTTGTAGCATCTTTTCTACTTTTTGGGAGATAATATCCTCAGAAGTCTTTTTAATTCTTAAACCAAATGCAATATTGTCATAAACATTCATGTGAGGAAACAAAGCATACCTTTGAAACACAGTGTTTATTTCTCTTTTGTAAGGAGGAAGCTTAGATATTTCAATACCATCAAAAAAGACTTGTCCATTGTTTTGTTCAATGAATCCACCTAAGATACGAAGTAGTGTCGTTTTGCCACACCCCGAAGGACCCAGCAACGTCACAAATTCGTTTTCAAAAATTGTTAAGTTAATCCCTTTCAATACAATGGTGTCATCAAACCCTTTTACAATATTTTTAAATTCAATTAATTTTTTCATCTTAGTCTCCTTTAAAATATTGGCGGTGTACAAACCCAAATTACTTTAGCAATTTGATTTGAGTCATTTCTTAAATAATGTAGATTCGTACCATGAATATAGAAAGTCTGTCCTTTTTTCAATACATACGATTTATCACCATCTATTAGCGTAATCTTACCTAATAAAACATATCCAAACTCTTGACCCACGTGAGGATCAACCATGAAACTTGTTGCTCCTGGCTTTAATGTAAGTTCAATCGGCTCCATATCATTTTTTTGTGCATTTGGAACAATCCACGTTAATGTTTGCCCATCTCGCTCATCCACAAAGAAATCATCCGAAGAGAAAACAATCTTCTCTTGTTTCTCCTCTAAGAAAAATGTTGATAAAGAAAGCCCTAAAGCTTCAGTAATATCCGATAAAGTTGATATTGAAGGCGAAGTCAAATCTCGCTCAAGTTGTGACAAAAATCCTTTAGAAAGTTCAGTACGTGAAGCTAGTTCTTCTAGAGTTAAACCATTCTTTATTCTTAGTTGTTTTATTCGTTGACCTATGTTCATAGTGCCCCCTTGTTTAGTAATACTAAATTAAATAATTGTTTTTATCAAACACAAGTCACATTATAGAAAACATTACGAAATAAATCAACTAAAATACAGAAAGTTTAGTAAAAATAAACAAAAAGAAGGTTTCCCTTCTTAAATGCCTGCTTTTGAAGCAATAAATTGTTTAAGCATCGGTTTTGCTTGGAATCCAATAACTTGTCCAATTTGTTGACCGTTCTTGAATAATACGAGTGTAGGAATAGATACGATACCAAATTTTTGAGCAAGTGCTCCTTCGCTATCGACATCAACCTTAACAACCGCTAAACTTCCTGCATATTCTTTTTCTAATTGATCGAGCACTGGAGCGACCATTTTACAAGGTCCACACCAATCAGCCCAGAAGTCAACTAGCACTACACCATCAGAAACTAATGTTTCAAATGTACTTGCTGTTGCATGTTTCATTATATGTATACCTCCTAGTGATTACGCATTGATTATACACCACTCTAGTGATTAATTAAAGCAGATATGACCGAAGCAATTCCGTTTTCATTATTTGATGAGCAAACATAGTCAGCAGCTTCTTTAACTTCATCCATCGCATTAGCCACTGCATAGCCATACCCCACTGCTTGAATCATCTCAAGATCGTTATGAGCATCTCCAAAGGCAATGAACTCAGATAATGGAATATCAAGCTTACTTGATGCCCATTCTAATCCTACAGCTTTATTCATTCCTAGTGGCATTACGTCATACCAAAATGAAGTTACCTTAGCAATACTAGCTCGCTTTGAAAATAACTCAACAAACCGTTTTTCTTTCGCTTGAAAGAAAATTTTGTATTGTGATATACCCATTTTAGTGATTTCTAAATCAAGCTGTTTTGTATTTCTTAATGTCTTTACCTTCATTGAAGGTTCCATCATAAATCCAGATACAATTTGATAAGGTTCAGTTTGTTTACGTTTAAGTAAATGACGTGTCTTTAGATATAGAAGAACAATCTTAATAGGAAGCAAAATCCATGGTGTATGGATTAGAAACCCACCTCGATGTTCAACTAAACACTGTAATTGATTACGTTTGGCAAATGTGAATATTTCCTTCGCAAGCTCTGAATCAAGTACACCTTCCTCAATAAACTCATCATCTGCAAAATCATAACGTTGTTGACCATTTGATCCAATGATCAATCCTTTAAACTCATCCATCCGAAGTTGTTTTGCTAGTGGCATAACCATTGTTACATTCCTACCTGACGCAAGAATGAGCCTATATCCTTTTTCTTGTGCTTCAATCAAAACATCTTTTGTTACTTCTGTTAAATCTTTATCATCATTAAGTAATGTACCGTCAATATCTGACACAATGACTTTTATATGTTTCATTTTGTCCTCCTTTAAGGTGATGAAATGACTTCTAATTCATCATTCAGAAGACATTTATTGTAATGCAGAAGCTTGAGGCACTCTCATGCGAAGCTGCTGCTTGATCATTTTCACATGAAGCGATGTTTCATTTCCTACTTCTCCATCAATAGAAAGTGGAGCAAGTTCTTTTGTTACTAAAGTAAATTCATCAGTCTGGTAAAAACTAACTTCCTTTTCATTAACATGCGTTCCCTTAGAGTACATAGGAAGAAGTTGCAACTTTCTAAATAAACCACAGTCATCAACTAAACATATATCAAGTTTTCCATCTTGAATACTTGCGTCAGGTGTAGGAGTAAACCCACCACCATACCATTTACCATTCATGATTGCCGATAGAACAATGCGTTTCTTGATAACTTCACCATTGATGCTTGCTTCAATATCTATTTTTTTAGGATTAGCAATTGCAATGAGCGCGGAAACAACATAAACCAAAGCTCGTGGTAATGGTAACTTCTTTGCAATATTTTGAGCAACTTGATTTGCATATGCATCTAGTCCCATAGCCATCATATTAATGAACTTACGCCCATTAGCAACAGCATAATCAACTAATACTTCACGCCCAAATATTGTATCCCTTAAAGATGTTTTCAAATCTTTTCCCAAATCAAGCATACGATAGAAATCATTACCAGTACCAGCTGGAATAATTGCCATACACACATTTTCCTGAAGTCCATTAAGAACTTCATAGGCTGTGCCATCGCCTCCTACAGCGTAAACACAAGTATCTGTGTCATGATAGTTTGCTGCTATTTCCGTTGCATGTCCTGCATACTCCGTAAATATAATCTCATAAGGTTCTTTCAATTCGCCCATATGGCGATGAATATCCTCCACAAGTGATACAGACTTCTTGCTGCCGCTTGCTGGATTTATGATAAAAATATGGTTCATATTTTTGTCCTTAGCTCTTAAGAGCAATTCTTTCCCTTTTCTCCCCCTTCCCTTAGTTTACGCTTTCTTAATAACTTCTCCCATCACTTCTCCACTAATGCCAGCTGCATTAGATTCATCAGTATCAATATGCATAGCTGCCGCAAAAGATGGATGAACACGTACCACAACATCATCAAATATTAGTGTACGATCATCTGATGATATCTTAACCATAACGATTTCTTTATCAGCAACTCCATACTCAACTGCTTCAGTTTCTGAGAAATGTATATGACGCTTAGCAACAATTATTCCTTCTTCAATAGTAATCGACCCTGCAGGTCCTATAAGAGTTGCTCCAGCTGATCCAGTAATCTTACCAGATTCACGAATTGGTGCTTTAATTCCTAAAGTACGAGCTTCTGTAGCAGCCACTTCTACTTGAGTAGCACTACGCACTGGTCCTAATATTGTGACACCTTTTAACGTGTTACGAGGTCCAACAACATCAATCTTTTGTGACGTCGCGAATTGTCCAGGTTGTGATAACGATTTAGTTTGAGTTAGTGTTGCACCTTCCCCAAATAATACTTCTAAATGCTCTTGTGTCACATGAGCATGTCGTGCTGAAATCTCTACTAAAACATCTTTTTTTAACATTGTTAATCTCCATCTTTTTATGTTGACATTATACCTGTTGTCATGTGACTTTTCAATGAATACTCACAATACTCTTGAACTTTAACGTTAGACTTTGCTACATGTTATAATATAT
>JAGXRX010000051.1 GCA_018335655.1 Erysipelothrix sp. | reverse complement strand
AGGATAAACATGGGTGTCGGTATACTCGTTATCGAGGACTTCATAAGGTACAAGATTATTCGTACCTGCTTTTCGCTGCCATGAACATGAAAAAGATGGCCTTATGGTCATCGCGATCCTCCTTCATGGCTTCGTATACATCCATCATTTCATTCGTTTTTAACAGTTTAAAGCATATAAAAACGAGATTAGTCCTTCAGATGAATTTCTAACCCCGTATTTGTCTACAGTCTGAACATACACAAGGTGTATGTTAATTCATTTTTTGATACGTATGAATAAATTCTTCCGCAATAATCTTAAATCCTTCTGCACTCATAAGTTGATCTTGTGCATGCGTAAGTAAAATAGTAAGTACAAGTGGTTCTCCGCTTGCCTCAAACTGGATAAGACGTGTATGAGCACGATGTCCTTCAATGAAATAACCTTCTCCCTCTTTAATGAGTGATTGAGCTTCTTCAAATAAACCTTCTCTTGCCTTTCTCATAGCTTCAATAAAACATGAACGTGCCATACCTACTGAAGAAATGATTTCAAAACTAATGAGTTCTAATCCTTGCATTATAGATCCCCCATTAATTGTAGTGCTTGATCTAAAACAGCTTTCCCATTCATCATGCCATAATCACGCATGTTGATAGCTTCTACAGGAACAGAAACACGTTTCTTGATATCTTGAAGTTGGAATCGAACTTGTGGACCTAAAAGGATGACATCCGCAACTTTAGATGCTTCATCAACCATACTTGTACCATAAGCTTCAATATGTAGCTCTAGATTTCTTTCCTTAGCTTCCTTTTGCATTTTACTAACTAGCAAACTTGTGCTCATGCCTGCTGAGCATAATAGGATTATTGATTTCATATCTTCTCCTTAATGTGTTTGAATGATATAAGTTCTATGTTTTGTTCTTTTAGTAGAGTTGGAAGTGACGTGTTGCATAGTACATCGAGTTCTAATACACGATGCATTGCATAGCTGCTTTCATTAAGTATGATTTCATCACAATAGGCTGGATGAGTCATTAACTCTTCGACTTCTTCACAGAATTCATAAGGTTTGAAGTAATCTAGAGAAACTGTTTCTTTATAGAAGCGATGGTTACAATGAACATATTTTACTTCTTCTTTTTTAAGAAGTTCTTCATAAGAATCATCAACACCTTGAACTAATCTTAATGAGAATTGATATTTCTTAGCCATCGCTACAAATGTTGGAAACAAATGTGGTTGCATATGGATATGATGATGTGAATCCATATGCGTTAATTCAACCCCTTGATCAAGAAGACTTTGAATTTGAGTCTCAATCTCAAGAGCAACTTCATCAAGGTTTAGATTATGCGCTAATTCAAGATTCGATTTATTGAAGATTTGATGCTCATTCACAAGGCTTGGTATCAGATGAGCTGGACTTAGTGGTGTTCCATGATCTAACACAACATGAATCCCCACATCAAGTGTAGGATTCAATCGAATTAGTTCTATTGCATGATTCACTTCTTTTCCATTTGCCATTAATGTAGTACTTGTCAGAACACCATGTGTGAATGCTCGGATGATTCCATAATTATGACCTTGAGAGTACCCAAAGTCATCGGAGTTAATGATTAGTTTCATTTTCTAGTTCCTCAATGGCTTCTTTAAATTGTGGTAAATAACGTTTGTTCGCAATGAGCATTTCATCAAGTACTTTTTTTCCTAAGTGATCACTTGCAACTAAAGGATTCATAACCATTGCAACAATTGCGTCTTCATACTTCCCACTCATTGCGGCAAGGATACCTTGTTGTTCGAAGGCTTTGATTTGACTTACAATTCCTTGAGCAATCGGAGGAAGTGCCCCCATACTTAAAGGACGCGGACCTTCCTTAGTGATAATACTTGAGACTTCCACAACCACGTTATCTGGAAGTGAAGAGATTGCTCCATTGTTTCTTGTGTTGACCACTTGAATTGTCTTATCATCATTATACAACCCTGCCATAAGATTGCACGCAGCATCAGAATAATATGCTCCTCCACGTAGTTGAAGTTCATCTGGCTTAACATCAAGATTAACATCTTTATATTTTTCAAATAGTGATCGCTCAACTTCCATGACAACTTGTGCTCGAGTTTTATTATTCTTGTAGTCTTCAAGTAAGTGCTCAAGCATTTCTTCTTTTTGAAAGTAATATCGATGATAGAAACACGGAAGCACTTTACATCCTTTAATAAAATCAACAGACCAAGGAATATCAGTAATATTCTTCATAGAGAATGATTGTTTACCCATAAGCTCATTAAGGACCTTATCCTTAACACTCACTCCTCTTAGATAAATATCTAATCCAAAGACCATGTGATTTAAACCAGCAAAATCAATACGTACATCTTCCATAGGTTCTTCAAGTAAATCTGCCACCATTTTTTGCATGCCATGTGGTACATTACATACTCCTATGAAACGATCCCATTGTCCATGTTCAAGAACAGCTTCAGTGACCATTCCTGCAGGATTGGTGAAGTTAATAATCCAAGCATTCGGTGCAACCTCTTTAGCATCCTTAATAATATCTAATATTACTGGAATGGTACGAAATGCTTTCATCAAACCACCTGCGCCATTTGTTTCTTGTCCTATGAGTCCATGCTTTGCAGGGATGCTTTCATCAAGATAGCGTGCTTCATTTTGACCCACTCTAAATTGTGTTGTAATAAAGTCGGCATTCTTTAATGCTTCTTTGCGATCTGTGGTTGCATAGATCTTCATATCAACGTTAGCTTTCTTAACCATACGATTCGCTAAGTCAGTGATTACTTTAAGTTTTTCTAGGCCTTCCTCAATATCTACTAGCCACAGTTCACTAACTGGCATGATATGATATCTCTTGAGTATTCCCTCAATTAATTCTGGTGTATATGAGGATCCACCTCCAATAGTAACAATTTTAATCATTTTTAATCTCCCTCTTCATCATTGACTTTATCTTACATGATATTTTAACTTCATACAAGAGTATTTATTGGTATGAATTTTAAATATTTTGTAAAAATATGTTAAGAAAGGGTTTACAAATGATTTTTCTTTGATAAAATGGTAAATAGATGTACCAATGAATATTATTTGGTACAATGATTACAAAGGGTAATCAGAAAGGAAAGGGGTCTTATGTCAGGTTTTGTTTCGTTTTTAGAAGAGAAATTTGTCCCTATTGCAGCAAAAATTGGGGGACAGAAACATCTACTTGCAATCCGTGATGCATTTGCTGGATTGATGCCGTTAGTACTTGTAGGTTCAATGGCAGTTTTATTAAACAACGTGTTCTTTGTGCCTTGGTCATTACTAGCTGGTTTTATTGGGGGAGATCATCCATTCATTGTTTGGGCATTCGCTAATCTTGCTCCACTCTTTAGTATTATGGATAGTGGTACTCTATCAATTCTAGCACTTGGATTAGTATTCTCAATTGGATATAACCGTGCAATGTATGAAAAACAAGATGCACTATCAACTTCACTTATTAACGTAGCTGCTTTTATTCTATTAGGAGCACTATCTCGTAATAATCCAGATGTTGCAGGTTGGGTAAGTAACTTCTTAGCTGCACAAGGTATCTTCGTTGCTTTAATTGTTGGTTTAATTACTCCAGAAATCTACTTCTGGGTTGTTCGTAAGAACTGGGTTATTAAAATGCCTGATACAGTGCCTCCTGCAGTAGCTCGTGGATTCTCTGCTGTTATTCCTGGATTCATCGCTGTATTTGCTTGGGCTTTAGTTGCTTACTTATTCAACGTCTTCGCTGGTGCTAGTATCTTCACATGGTTTGAAACAACTATCGCTGGTAGCTTAATGACACTTGGACAAAACATCTTCTCAATCGTCTTAGTTTCCACATTAATTCCATTACTATGGTTCTTCGGTTTACATGGTGCTAATATGCTTGAAGCATTCATGAGCCCCGTCTATGGTACTCTTGGATTAATGAATATCGAACTTTATAAAAATGGATTTACAACTATTGGTACTGGCGCAAATGAGCTAGCTGTTTGGGTACGTGGCTCATGGGATGCTTATGTATTCGCTGGTGGTTCAGGGGCTACAATTGCATTAATCATTGCTATCTTGGTTGCTTCAAAACGCAAACAAGATCGTGAAATTGCTAAACTTGCATTGCCTCCAGGAATCTTTATGATTAATGAACCTATCCTCTTTGGTTTACCTGTTGTATTAAATCCTATCTACTTCATTCCATTCATCCTTGTACAACCAGTCTTAACAATCGTTGCTTACTTAGCAACTGTTGCTGGTATTGCTGGCCCAATCGTCAACTCAGTCCCTTGGACTACTCCTCCAGTATTGAATGCTTTCTTAGCAACGAACGGTTCTATCGGAGCGGCATTTATCTCCTTACTAAACATCGTCATCGCATTCTTTATCTTCCTTCCTTTCGTCTACATTGCTAATAAACAAAAAGATTAATCATTAAAAAGACATAAGTGATTATGTCTTTTTTTAAAAGGAGATGCTATGCCTCATCAAACATTATTGTTTTCAATTTCATCACAAACTCTATATAATTATCTTGTTGATATGTTATGTACTACATTTAAGTGTGCAAAAGAAGATCTTCAAAAAGAAACTTTTGAAACAACCATGAATCAACATAACAAAACCTTTAAGGTAATACAGCGTATAACTACTTTGACTCCATATCAGAAGATAGCACTGGAAAGCACTATTAATGAAGATAGTATTCTTACTATTTATTCAATTGAGTCTGTCAGTGAGACTGATTGTAAAGTAACGATGATTGAGCATGCAACGTCTAAGTCAGTAGGACGACGACTAAACTACGCGCTATTATCATTACCTATACTTAATTTCTTATCTAAATCAAGAATAAAAGCTCGTTTGTACGCCATGAAACATCAATTTGAGAGGTAATATTATGATTCTAGTAAACGCTCCTTTAAAACGTGATTACATCAAAGGTCTACTTGACCAACAAACAATTGATGGCATTACCTTTGTCTTTGAAAAACAAGATGGTATGAAAATGTACTTCAATCATGATGGTGATCCAACTAAAGCTCAATCTGTAATAAAAAAGACGATAAAATCGTCTGAGTTTGGTAGTGTACTTTTCTTTAATGTTGAAATACTTTAGAAGAAGTTAGCTAGCTTTAAAAATTTAGTTTCCTTATAGTGGTGGATGTCGATGGAATAATCAAAGACAACGCCACTTTTTAACATTGCTAAATTATGAGTCACAAGTGCAGGATCACCTTCATTAAGATCTAACGCAATGGCTTGTTTAGATGTTAACTTGTCAGCAAAAATAATACGATCTACATAACCTATTTGTAGTCTAAGATCTTCTTGAATATAGTGATAAATTGATCCCGCAATAAGTTCTTTACTTAAATAAGGAATTATTTCTTTATTATAATAAGAATACTCATAAACATAAGGCTTCTTATTAAGGTATCGAACACGCTCAATATAATAGATTGGAGTACCTACTGAACAATTTAGTTTAGAAGCAACCCATTCATTCGCAGGGATTTGTTGGAAGTCTATAACCTTTGAACTTACATTATCTTTAAAGATTGCAGTTAAACCATGAAAGTTCTCTAAGTTTACACAACCCTCACAAGATGAGCGGCGTACAAATAATCCACTTCCTTGAATTGAAAAAACAAGACCTTTCTTCACAAGAATCTCTATGGCTTTTCGAATGGTATTACGACTAACTTGAAATGTTGAGATTAAGTCATCTTCGGTAGGTAGTTTATCAACATCGTTATAAACTCCACTTTGAATATCATTTTCGATAGAATCTGCAACTGTTTTGTATTTTGATATCATGGTACAACCCTTTTTCATTGGTATGAATTTATGGATTAATTATATACCTATTTGCAATATGATTAAAGAGATAAGCTATAATTCGTGTATTAATCCATTGATACCCTATATAAAATTAAGTAATACCAATGAATGAATACATCTCAAATTGCTTTATATGATAAGATTAAGACAACCAAATAAAGAGGTACTTTATGCAACTCAATGTATACTTTAATTTTGATTCTCAAGCCCATGAAGTGATGAAATTCTATGCTCATGTGTTTGACACTGATTATGAAGTAGACTTCTTCAAAGATGATCCTGTTCGTGTTATTCATGGTTCTATGAACTTCGCGAATGCCCATGTCATGTTTAGTGATATTGGTCCTGAACACACACTCGTTATTGGAAATCATATTACTTTATCATTGAATTCACTTAATCTTGAGGAATTGCATCTAAGATTTGAAAGATTGTCAGAAGGTGGTACTATCCTTATGCCACTACAAGAAGTATTTTGGAGTAAAGCTTATGGTATGTGCATTGATAAGTTTGGTACAACGTGGCAATTCAATCTAGATGAAGAATAATAAAGGATACCCTAAGGTATCCTTTAATCATGTCTATGTTTCATATGTGGGAATAGAATAACTTCACGTATTGTTTCTTGATTCGTAAGTAACATTACAAGTCGATCAATCCCAATCCCTAATCCACCCGTTGGTGGCATACCATATTCTAATGCTTCAACGTAATCGACATCCATTTCTGATGCTTCTACGTTTCCTTGTTCTTTTTCTTTAACTTGAGCTTCAAAGCGTTCACGTTGGTCAATAGGATCATTGAGTTCTGAGAATGCATTGGCATATTCACGTCCATCAATAAACAATTCGAAACGTTGTGTAAAACGTGAATCATGATCATCCACTTTCGCAAGTGGTGATATTTCAATTGGATGCCCAAACACAAAGGTTGGTTGTACAAGTGTAGACTCTGCAAACTCTTCAAAGAAGAGGTTCACAATATGTCCATAGGAATGTTGGTGCTTTTGAACATTAACGCCATGTTTCTTCGCAAGATCTAATGCTTCTTGGGTTGTACTTACTTGGTAGAAGTCGACACCAATCGCTTCTTTAATCGCATCCACCATATGAATACGTTTAAATGGTCCTTGTAGAGATATCACTTTATCATTCCATGGTGTGTCTGTAGTGTTATTAACTTGCTTCGCAATATATTCTAAACAATTCTCAATAACGACCATCATACCTTGCATATCAGAATATGCAAT
>JAGXRX010000050.1 GCA_018335655.1 Erysipelothrix sp. | reverse complement strand
TTTTTTTGATTAAGAATACAAAAAAATGCATCGATTTAACGATGCATCTTAAATGAAGTTTTAGAATAAAAGAGCTTGTTACCCTAAATCAATAAACTGAGACTTAGTGCGGTAAATAATGTGCTCGCATACATTTTTTGTATGATCTCCTGCACGCTCAACATTTCTTAAAATTCCAATCATTGCGACTGAAACTCTTTCACCCGCTGGGAGTGCATCAATTTTATCAACAAGTTGATTAAAGCGTTTGTCAAGAAGTTCATCTTTTAATGCGACTTGATAAGCTAAGTTCGCTTCTGGATGTTTTAAGACATCAATTGCTTCATCAAAGTTAGATAAGAACTGTGTCACAAGACTTAAGGCATCTTCTTCAATAGGTTCAGGTAAGATTTGTTTCTTAATCACGAAACGTGCAATGTTTTTTGCATAGTCTCCAATGCGCTCTAATTCATTGGCAATCTTCATCGCACTAATTAAGAATCGTAGATCCTTAGCAACTGGTTGAAGCAGTGATAAAGCCTGAATTGAAATTTCATTGACTTCCACTTCATAATGATTAAGAATGGCATCTTGTTCAACCACATACAATGCTTTATCTTGATCTGATTTGATTAAAGCATCCACCGCAGTAGTCATCATCATTTTCACTTGGTAAGCCATAAGTAGAATTAATTCATTGAGTTGAATAATTTGATCATCGAGTTTCATACAAAATTCTCCTTGCTTTATTTATTATACAAATACAATGTCAATGATGTGTTAAGACAATGTTAATTTTGGGAAAGTTAATTTAAATATGGTTCCCTCATTGGGTTTACTTTCTACTTCTATGTTTCCTTGATGAGCTAAGATAAAACTACGTGCAATATTCAATCCTAATCCACTTCCACCACTTACACGGCCCCTTGAAGATGAAGTACGGTAGAAGCGATCAAAGATATGTGGTAAATGAGCAGGATCAATGCCTAAACCATTATCACTGAATCGAATATAAACATATTCGAGTGTTTCTTCAACATTAATCTCAAGTAATGTCGCAGAGGCATGAATCATGACATTTGAGATAAGATTCGTCAAAATACTCTCAAAAGCCTTTTTATCCACAAACAACACTGTTTTATCATTCACATTGACTTTAACTTGAAGTTGATGTTGTTGAAATGGCACTTGATATGAATGAATAATATCTTCAATTAGTGCTTTTGCATTATTAGGCTGTTTTACGATCATCATCTTATCTTCACTTAACTTAGAGAGTGTCAACATATCTTTCACAATCGATTCTAAGCGTAGTGATTGATCATAAAGTTGTGATAAGAAATCAGTTTTATCATTTGATTCCATATTAGGAGTTCTTAGAATTAATTCTGAAATTCCTTTGATTGCTGTAATTGGTGTTTTTAATTCATGAGAAGCATCCGCAACAAAGCGTCGTTGAAGTTTATCTTGTTGAATAAGACGCGTTACATCTTGTAAAACACATAGGAAACCATGATAGCGATCACTAACATAGATTGGTAAACAGTGAGCTGAGTAGAACTGATGATCAAGTTGGATATCTTGAATCATTGGCATTTCTTGATAGTAGGCTTGTTTGAAGAGTTTGTAGATTGGTCTTGGATAGGATCGATTATCATACATCAGCCCTTCAACATTTAGTTTAACCAACTCACGAAATGAAGCATTGGCTAACACAACACTCCCCTTTTGATTAAACAAGATCATTGGATGAGGATAATACATCATTAAAATATCCAATTGCTCTTGTAAAACATGTTGATTCTGATTGGTTTTATACTTCTCAAGCTCAAAACTTTCTTCTTGCTTACGCAACAGTGATTCAATTGTAAGTTTAAAGAAAACTATGGAAATCGTACTCATCAAGACAATGGACACACTTGCAATCCATGACCAAGACCAAATAACGATAGCTCCAATCAAAAACAAAAACCAAACTCTAAAATACCATTTATCGCTTGGCTTGTAAGACATAGCCTACCCCACGTTTTGATTCAATGGTTAATGAGGAAGTTTCAAGCTTCGTTCTTAGTTTAAAAATATGAACATCCACAATACGAGTATCCCCATCATAATCAAAATTCCATAACTCATTTAAGATATCATCACGTGTAAGTACAATATTCGCATTTGATAATAAATAAGCCATTAAGTCAAATTCTTTCTTTGTACAGCCAACGAGTTGTTGATTTACAAACAACTCACGTGTTAGTAAATTACATTCAACATCATGATAAGCAATAATCTTCTGATCATTAGTTTGATGTTTTCTAACATGGGCACTTAATCGTGCAAGAAGTTCTCGTGGTGAGAAAGGTTTACGAATGTAATCATCCACACCCGCTTCAAAAGCTTCTAAGACATCACTCTCTTCATCCTTAGCAGTAAGCATTAAAATAATAGCATCACTCTTTGAATGTCTTATCATTTTAACAAGCTCAATACCACTAAGTTGTGGAATCATCCAGTCGACAATAAAAACATCAAATTTTTGAGTATTTATCCCAAATTTTGCATCCACCCCATTTGCATAGTGAGTTACAACATACCCAGCATTCTTCAAATCATACATTAGAAGTTTTGCGATACTTAATTCATCTTCAATTAAACAAATGTTCATCTTTCCCTCACTCATAGCGCTTAAGCACTTTCTTAACAATTGGATGACGTACGACGTCGACATCACTTAATGTGACAAATGCAATTTCTGGAATACCTTGTAGTCGATCTGCAGCATCTTGAAGTCCTGATTTCTGATCTTTTTTCAAATCTATCTGTGTTAAATCCCCATTTATGACCATATGAGCCCCATGTCCCATACGTGTAAGAAACATCTTCATTTGAGCAGCTGTAGTGTTTTGTGCCTCATCTAAAATGACGAAGGCTTGTTCAAGTGTACGGCCTCTCATGTAAGCTAAAGGAGCAATTTCAATGGTGCCTTTCTCAATATAGCGATTGGTCGTTTCCATGCCTAACATGTCATATAATGCGTCATAAAGAGGTCTTAAATAAGGATCAACCTTTTCTTTTAAATCTCCTGGTAAGAAACCTAGATTCTCACCTGCTTCTACAGCAGGTCGTGTTAGTATTATCTTTTTAACATGGTTTAATTTTAATGCATTTACCGCAAAAACAACACTAATATATGTTTTTCCTGTACCAGCAGGTCCTAGAGCGAAAACCATATCTTGTTTTTGAAGAGCATCTACTAGAACTGCTTGTCCATAGGTTTTTGCTAAAATGGGTTTACCTTGAGCATTGCTTGCAATAACACGCTTCAAATGAGCAATCGGAGGTAGTCCTTGTTTTACATGATCTATAAGCATTAAGAATGTTGGGGCATCACATTTTTGAAATGTAAGAATAAGTTCAATAGCAGAATTAACAACTTTAGAAACCATTGACTCATTTTCTTTACTTGAACACTCACAAACTAGATGGTGATTATTTAAGAAAACCTTTGAATCGAAATGCTCTTCAAGAAGTTTTAAATGCTCATCCATTGCCCCACAAAGTTGGCGAAGTTGTTGATCATTTAACTGTGAAAGACTAATGGTTAAAGGCGTAGAGCTCATAGTTAGACTCCTTTTTTATAGTATATCATAGCAAGAGATAATATGAAAAAAGTACACTTGCGTGTACTTTCCTATTTACGTTTTTTAGCTTTACGTGCAGCTTCAGACTTTAACTTGCGTTTTTGTCCTGGCTTGACGTAATATTCACGTTTGCGAATATCAGCGAGGGTTCCAGCGCGAGAAACTGAACGTTTAAAACGACGTAACGCTTCATCGAGGCCTTCGTTTTCTTTGATAACGACTCTTGGCATTTTTATCACTCCCCTCTTTTTTAGCAGCAAAGGTATTATACATAATTCATGTTTAAATTACAACCACAATCTTTAAATTAAGCTAGTTTGATTTTAAAGAAATCTATAAAGTTCACGTAATTAATAGGAACCTTCAACTTTGTTTCCTTGCATTAAAGCAACACCACTTGAAGTTCCAATACGAGTTGCTCCAGCTTCAAGCATCATCATGACATCCTCATATGAGCGGACACCACCAGCGGCTTTAACTTGAATAAAATCTTTAGCAATAGACTTAAGTAATGCTACATCTTCTTTAG
This sequence comes from Erysipelothrix sp., assembly GCA_018335655.1. Lineage (GTDB taxonomy): Bacteria > Bacillota_I > Bacilli_A > Erysipelotrichales > Erysipelotrichaceae > UBA6182. The sequence goes on along the minus strand of JAGXRX010000050.1, from coordinate 51,912 downwards.
TAGCCCCTGAAGTTGAAAATCCTGTACTTGTCTTAACAAAATCAGCTTTCGCATCAATAACCGCTTGAGTCGCTTGTACTTTTTGCTCATCAGTAAGTAAACATGCTTCAATAATAACTTTTAGTGTGTGAGATCCAATGGCTTGCTTAACTGCTGCAATATCTTGCACAACATAATCATAGTCACCATCAATAAGTTTTCCTACATTAAGCACCATATCTATCTCTACTGCACCATCTAGAATGCATTGTTTTGCTTCAAAGGCTTTTGAATGTGTAGACATTGCTCCTAATGGAAATCCAACAGTCGCGCATACGTCAACGCCTGAACCCTTTAATAACTGTGCAACCAATGATACTCGTGATCCATTCACACATACAGTCTTAAACTGGTATTGTTTCGCTTCTTCACACAACTTAATAAAGTCTTCTTTTACTGCATTTTGCTTCAGTAAAGTGTGGTCGATAAGATGATTCATAGTTTATCCTCTTCTTTCATTTTTACTCGCTCTTTTATTGCGGCTACTGCGACGATATGGTCACCCACATAATCACTTTTCTCATATGCTCGCGCAATCATCGTCTCACAGCCTTTGCCTAAAATCAATAAGCAGTCCCCTTTTTTACAAAGTGTGACAGCTTGTCTTATGGCTTGAACACGATCTGTTATGATGACATATGGTGTATTCTTTATTCCTTCTGCAATATCATGACAAATTTTAATCACATCTTCATCGCGTGGATCATCTTCTGTCAAAACAATCATATCGCATGCTTCATCGGCTAACTGTCCAAAAACTTTACGCTTAAGTGTATCTCGCTGTCCTGCACTTCCAAAAACAGTGAGAATACGTCCTTTTGACATGGATAATGCATAATCAAAGATCTGTTTTAGACCATCTGGTGTGTGTGCAAAGTCAACAATGACATCAAAATCTTGTTTTTCATCAATACGATGCATTCTACCAAGTACTTGTGAAAAATGGGGTGTTAAATGCAGAAATGTTTCATAAGGTAAGTCATAATAATGCACAATACTCACAAGCGCTAATGCAAGATTAGTAACATTAAATCGAGCAATAAGGTTTGTATGAATCGTGACTGTTTCATTTCTTAGTGAATCAAAGAGTTCAAATGTTGATGATTTGCTTTCGCATACTATCTTAGATAAACGTACAATCGCATTTTTGTTCTCTCCAACACTAATCACTTTCGAGTTTGCTTCTTCTACCATTTTCAAACCATAGTCATCATCAATGTTTATGACACATAAACCATCAGATTTAATTTGAGAAAACAGTTTTGATTTCGCAATAAAATATTGGCGCATATCACCATGATAATCAAGATGATCATGGGTTAAATTCGTAAATATTGCCACATCATAATCAATATTTTGAGTACGACGTTGATCTAAACCGATTGAACTTACTTCCATTGCACATGCTTTAACGCCTTCTGCAACCATGCTTGATAAGTATTGATTGAGTGTAACTAAATCAGGTGTTGTAAGTTGAGTTGTTAAAACAGTGTCCTTGTATGATGCATGAATCGTACCAATCACTCCACATAATTGAAAACTTGAGATAAGTTGCTTAATAAGAGCAGTAACACTACTTTTACCATTAGTTCCTGTAACCCCAAACATATCCAATTTATGTGAAGGAAAATCATAAAATCGATTCGTAACTTCACTTAATGTATCAATAACATCATTAACTTTATGATAGATAACGTTACTTTTTGTCTCGATGTGCGATGAATAGACAATAACAACCGCTCCATTTTCAATCGCTTCATCCACAAATTTATGACCATCATAACTTAATCCTTTTATGGCAAAAAAGATTGATTTCGGTGCAGGAAGTCGTGAATCAATCATCAATGACTGAATATGAATTTTAGAAGGTACATCAATGAGTGATGACAATCGTTTCATTTCTTTTTGCCTTTCGCATGCTTAGCAAGTGCCTTTTGACACTTCTTCGCAAGTTTTGGATGGAACAGTTGAAAGTCACATCCTTTTTGAGTAAATGATACTAAATCTTGATTAAGAATATCATAAGCAAGTGAAAATATTAAGTCGTTATCATTGACTATTTTTGCGAGTGGATACTCTTTAAGTAAAGTCATCCCTTCACAATGAATAAGAACACCTTGTTTATAATCATACAGTACATGATTATTATCATTCGATGCAACAAGTTTATATGAGTAGAAATCACTTTGAAGTAGGCTTAATCCATATAAACTAAGTGGATTAACAACATTCTCTTTGTAGTCCTTATATAGTTTGAAATACTGAGGTAAATCAAAGACAGCGGGTCTTTTCATAATAAGTGCATTAAGGAGAACATCAAAAAACGGCACCACTATGCTTTCATCTTCAAAATTAAATACTTTTACATTGGAGTAATAGGATTCTAGGTATTGAATTAAAAACTGATTTCGCTTTGCATATTCCATATCTTGCCAAAGATCATAGAAATCATGGCGAATCGCTTCGGATGCTCTTTGAAAACCTTCTTTATTCTCTAATGCGATATCCATCATTAATGCATTGGCAATATCAAAACTAGATGGAGTTGCACTCTTAATAAAGGATTGATGAAGCCAAGATGCACGCCACGCTTTAATCTGTGAGCGATACACTTTATATGGATAAAAATGATGATATTTAATTAAAAGTTTTGAAATGTCATTAATCATGATATGCCTCAATCATTGCTAAGCTTGCAATAGCAGCTGTTTCAGCACGCAGAATTTTATGTCCTAATGAAACAAGCTTAAAATCATGTTCTTTAGCCCAATTAACTTCAGCAGCACTAAATCCACCTTCAGGACCAATCACAATTAGTGTTGATTGATCTTTGCACGCTTTAAGTGAAACGGATTCACCAAGGATGTTTTCATAACATAAACCTTTAAATGAAGCTTCCACTTTAATTAGATTTTTAAAAGATACTAATGAGCGAATGTGACATAAAGTCTTACGATGACTTTGCTCACATGCTTCCTTCGCAATAAGTTGATATCGTGCACGTTTCTTTTCAAAATCACTAACAGAGAGATCTACAATCGTACGCTCACTTGTGAAAGGAATGATTTCCTTAGCTCCAAGTTCACATGCTTTTTGAATAACCCACTCAAATTTGTCTTTTTTAAGAAGTGCAACGGCGAGTTTCATAGGCACTGATGAATCATCTTTTTGAAATATTTCTTCAGTGACTTCACCTTTCTTATCTAAAGGTTTAACGCTAACTTCATAAACACGTGATGTGTTATCAACCACCACTATTTTTGAGGCTTGTTGAAGACGTAAAACACGATTGAGGTGATGAAACATTGTTTCATCAAGCTCAATCACATTTGATTGTATTTCATAGTCTACAAAATAGCGTTGCATACTTACTTCACCAAAGCTTTTAGTTTCTTCACTTCAAAAGGTTTAATTACACGTGTGTGTCCTACTGGAAGACCATCAAGACCTAGAAAGCCAATGTGTGTGCGTGTTAGTTTAATAAGATCAACATTTAATGCTTCAAACATACGACGAACAATACGATTTTTTCCTTCATGAATGGTTAATGAAACAATTGTAGTTCCTTTATCTTTTTGAAACTGAGCAAAATTGATTGTAGCTGGTAAAGTTAATCCATCTTCAAGCTCAACCCCTTTTTCAAGTTTGTCACTTACTGTTTTTGTTAGAGCACCCACAATGACTGCTTCATATGTTTTTGGAATTTCATACTTTGGATGGGTCATTAGATTCGTAAATTGTCCATCATTAGTAAGAATAATTGCTCCTAAAGTATCTTTATCAAGTCGCCCTACTGGAAACAAGCGAACATCCTTAGGTACAAAATCTAGGACAGTTTGACGTCCACGATCATCACTTGCTGTGGATAATACGTTTTTTGGTTTGTTTAAAAGATAATAATAAAATGTTTTTTGTGCAAAGATACTAACACCATCCACATTAATATCATCATCAACTGAAGCCATATATCCTAACGTTGTAATCGTTTCGCCGTTAACTTTAACACGTCCTTGAGTAATCATTTCTTCTGCTTTGCGAAGTGAAGACACTCCAGCTTGTGCTATGAGTTTATGCAGTCTCTGATTTGCCATAAAGATCCTTCTCCTCGCTTTCGATTGGTTTTAAAATTGGTAATGATTGTAAAGATGCTAAGTGAAATACATCAAGAAAATGAGATGTCACTTCATAAAGTATAGGTCGTCCTGGTGTATTCTCACGTCCTGCCTCTTGAATTAAGTCGAGGGCAACAAGTTTACGCACAATCATGTCGACATTAACCCCACGGAGTTGTTCAATGATTGATTTAGTACAAGGTTGACGATAAGCAATGATTGCTAAAGTTTCAAGTGCTGAATTAGACAACGATGACGTGGCTTTCATTTGTAGATGAAGTGCTAAGATATCATGAACTGCTTTGACGGTCACAAGTTTAAAGGAATCGGCAGTTTCAATAATTTGAAATGCGCTTAAATGTTCAATATAGCGAGCATTGAGAACTTCAACACATGCTTCTATATCTTGAGGTGCACACATCATAATCATGGCTAATGATTGTTTTGTAATCCCCTCTTCACCACTCATATAAATGAGTGCTTCACATTGTTGAATTAAACTTGGGTTCATAACGCTTCGCTCACTTTCAAATAAATCGTATCTTCCATATTAATATAATCTAAGGTATGTAATCGAATGCAATCAAGGATCGCAAGAAAACTAACAATCATACATTCTAGTGACTCACATGTTGAGAATAACTCTTCAAGAGAAAATTCTTTTCCTTTAGACTTCGCAAACTTAAGAATAATATCAACACGATCTTCAACAGACATCTCTTTAAAAGTTGTCTTAATATCAAATGGTGTTGTTAACTTATAGCGAACTAATACTTTATTCATTGCTTTCACTAGATCATGAAGATTATGATCATAAAACACATTAACTTGAACAGGAGCAGAAAGTGACAATGCTGTAAAATGCTTAGAACGCTCTTCAAACATACCTTTTAAGGTAATTGACGCTTCTTTAACTGCACTGTATTCAAGAAGTCGTGCAACAATCGATTCTGGATCTTCACTTGCCTCTGTTTCAAAATCGCTTTTTTCTTGAGGAATTAATTGTTTTGACTTATATTCAATTAACCCAGCAAGTTCAGAAATATATTCCGTCGCAATTTCAAATTTCATTTCTTTCATTTGATTAAGGAATGCTTCATATTGCTCAATGAGAATTGAGATATTTAAGTCAAAAAGATCAAGTTTCTTTTCCTTGATCAAGAATAGCATTAAATCTAGAGGTCCTTCAAATGAAGCAATTGTGACGTTAAATTTCATAACTTGGACATTATACCACACACATCATAGTGATACCATCACTCGCAGATTTCATGAATGAGTATTGGAGAACTCACAGGAGATGGTGAAATCACAATCGCATCACTGAGTTTTGTGAAAACATCTTCAGGAATTGGATCATCATGATGAATCTCACATATGACATCATCAATCTTAACTTCATCCCCTACTTTAGCTTTAAGAACAAAACCAACTCCAAATTTTAAGATATCATCTTTCTTTAATCTTCCTGCACCTAGAAGTGTTGCGCCAAGTCCTAAAGGCATTGCTTCAATGGTTTTAATAAACCCTGAAGAAGTGGCTAGAAATGGTGTCACATGTTGTGACTTTGGAAGTAATGAAATATCATCCACATACTTGACATCGCCACCTTGTGCTTCAATAAATGTTTTGAATTTACTCAGTGCACTACCATCTTTTAGTACACGATATACTGCTTCTTTTGCCTCTGAAATTGTATTAAAGTGTTTTGATTGAACAAGCATTAGACTTGCTGCTTCTACACATAGATTTGTTAGGTCTTCTGGACCTTCTCCTTTTAGTGTTGCAATGGCTTCTTTAACTTCAAGAGCATTTCCTATCGCAAATCCTAAAGGTTGATTCATATCACTCAAAATTGCAATCGTATTCTTATTCGCATGCTTACCAATGCTAATCATGGCATAAGCAAGTTCTCGTGCATGATCCACATCCTTCATGAATGCTCCATCACCAAATTTAACATCAAGAAGAATCGCATCAGATCCTGCTGCTAGTTTCTTAGACATAATACTTGATGCAATAAGTGGAATAGCTGGGACAGTTCCCGTAACATCTCGAAGTGCATATAGCATTTTGTCTGCAGGAACTAAGTTTTGTGACTGCCCCATAATCGCAAGTCCGTTTGTATTGACTAAATGAGCAAACTGTTGAGACGTAATTTCAGTTGAAAAGCCTGGGAATGATTCAAGTTTATCAATCGTTCCACCAGTATGACCTAATCCTCGCCCACTCATCTTCGCTACTTTTCCACCACATGCTGCCACAATAGGTGCTAACACAAGGGATGTCTTATCTCCAACACCACCTGTTGAATGCTTATCATTGGTCATTCCTTTAATGGAAGACAAATCAACCACATCACCACTATTCATCATTTCATGAGTCAGCCAAGCCGTTTCTTGCTCATTAAGTCCATTAAGTACAATCGCCATTAAAAGAGCCGATGATTGATAATCTGGCACTCTATTCGCAACAAGCTCTTTTATCCAAAACGAAATTTCTGCTTGGGTTAAGTCTTGTTTATCCCTTTTCTTTACAATAATCTCTAGCATGTTTGACATGTTTTTTCCTCTATAAGTTTCTTATGGTTTCTATGGATGCTACAGCACTTTCTTCGATACTTAATGGTATGCCACACTCAAGAGTGACTTTTACTGGTCTACTTAATAATGAATCTAATCCATTCGCTTTTATTTTCATAACTTGAAATCTAAGGTTTTCTAATTCATTAAGATGATCTTGAGTTAAGTCATCTTCAATCATAATGCAGTATGTCGGAAAATCTTTTATAGTATCAATTTTCAAAGTATTCAACCATGCTTGTGGTAGTCCATATGATGTAGCCTTAGGTTGAAAGAAGACACATTCACTCGCAAGACCTACTAAGCATATTTCATAAATAAGGGGTAATGAAGGCACTAGAATCAAGGTATTCAATTGTAGTGGAATATGATTGCGATACTTTACTTTTACTTTTACTTTTGAAACTCTCAGAAAAAGTACTGCCCACATCCTTACAAGATGATGTTTGACATCTAATGATAATCTTTTCATTTTCCTTAGATTAAGTTGCATTGGTAACCAAAAAAACGCACGTACTAAGAATAGTTTAAATCGAATCATCGATGATACTCCTCACACATGAATGTATTGTATTGAACAGAATTAACTAAAGTCATATGATCTTCAAATCGATCAAGTTTTACATCCCCATCAAACTCATCTGCAATATGAGATAACCAAAGTACAGAAACATAGGGGAAGAATAAACGATATATTTGTAATCCACCACAGATGAAAATATCTGATTGATATGATAATACTGCATCTAGAAGTTGCGACTCATCATTAAACACAATGACATTATCATGTTTTGGTTCATAGTCTAATTGGGATGTTAAAACCCATATCATACGATTACTTAACTTTACAGGAATTGATTCATACGTCACACGTCCCATAACACATACATGATTAAGTGTTTTAGCTTTAAAGTGAGCTAAATCTTCAGGGTTATGAAAAGGCATTGTGTCGTGATGACCAATCGTGCGTGTTGAGTTAATTGCAACAATCATATGAATCATTAGACACTAACCTTGCCTGCGATATGAGGGTGTGGTTCATAACCAATGAGTTCAAAATCCTCTTCAACAAAATCCAAGATGTTATCTCTATGAGCTATTCTTACTGCTGGAAGAGGTCTAAAATCACGTTGTAATTGAAGGTTGACTTGCTCAATATGATTTTTATAAATATGGACATCTCCAAGGGTATGTACAAAATCTTTTGCTTGATAACCACATACTTTTGCAACCATCATTAGAAGTAAAGCATAGGATGCAATATTGAAAGGAACGCCTAAAAATACATCAGCTGAGCGTTGGTATAGTTGAAGACTTAAGGTGTTGTTGTGTACATAAAACTGCATAAAAGCATGACATGGTGGAAGTGCCATATCTTCTAGTTGTGCTGGATTCCAAGCACTAATGATATGACGACGAGATGTTGGATTATTTTTTAAGTCTTCAATCACTTTATGGAGTTGATCGACACCAAAGAAGTTACGCCACTGATGACCATACACTGGCCCTAAATCCCCATATTTTAGTGCAAAATCATCATCTTCTTTTATCTTTGCAATGAATTCTTCCATGCTTTCGCCTTGATATGCTTCAGTTTTTTGATACTTCGCATAAGGCCAATCATTCCAAATTCTTACATTTTTCTTAACGAGTGGTTGAATATTTGTTTCACCAGAAATGAACCATAATAACTCCACAAGTATGGACTTAAAATGGACTTTTTTAGTGGTAATTAAAGGAAAGCCTTCACTAAGATCATAGCGAGATTGATAACCAAATGTTCCGATGACACCCGTTGATGTACGATCATCACGTTCTTGACCATTCTCTAATACATGTTTAATTAACTCATGATATTGTTTCATAATTACCTCACATTAAAGACATTATACACTAAAAATGAATGATAATGAGCATAAACAAAGCGTTAACGATGATTTCAAAACATAAAAAAAGCGCTTAAAGCGCTTATGCTGATGCTTGTAAAAATGATAGCTTTTCAGCAACAACTTCACAACTATAAAACGGCTTATTCTCTTTAGTAATTATCATATTCGCTTGTACCCTGCCCTTTACCCCTACAAGTGATCCTATTTCACATACTGCAATCGCAGATTCTGCTACACCACGCCATAATGTGCATAAGATCAAGTCTTTCTCATATTCACCATGAGAATTTTTAAAGTTTCGATCCACTTCAAGTAACAAGTTTGCAACTTTGCTCCCTCCACTTGTTTCTCTTAATGTAGGTAGCTCAACAACTTTTCCAACTAAAACTATTTGATTTAACATACAACGATGTCCTCCTGTGAAGGCATTATAGTTAATCTTTAAAAGTAGTACAAATGAGCAAATTTGTATCACAATCACTTTAAATCAATAAAAAATGATGGTTATCATCATTTCTTACTTATTTCGCTTGTGGTGTAATTTTCACACGACTTGAATGAGTCAGTGAGTTTAATATATGCTGTTTTGCCAATTCTATATCTTTCATAGACATTGTTTGAAACAAACCTAAGACATCAAAGAAATCTAAATCATTTAAAGCATATCGAACAAGTTGTTTTGATAAGGAAGATGGTTTGTTTAATGCTTTTAAACTCATTCCTAAATAGCGACGTTTTAGTTGATTTAATGTCACTTCATCAAGATCGACCTTCTTCAACATGGATTCAATCCAATCAAACACTTCATCTAAGTGTTCATGCTCACATAGAAAAGCTATATAACTATAGTTTTGTGAGACATCGACATCCATATCAAAATAATCATTAATAAGTTCTTGATCAATCCACTCTTGGTAAAGTGGATTGAGTTCACTAAAGGTAGCTTCTAGAAGAAAACGAAGTGCAAATTGCTTCAAAACATTATTCATTGAACTTCCTTCATGAGCATCAAGTTTTAGTGCGTAAACACCTTTCGCAACTTCAATATCCATTGTGACATGAATGTCTTTAAATGCAACGTCGCGTGGTTCTATAATGGCTTCTTCACTGACACTATTTTTTTCTTTAGTGTTTGAAGATAATGGATGAGCTAGAATCATCGCTTCTACTGATTCAATAGGTTCATTAGTAACACAAACACATTGCATTAGAGATGGATGATAAAAGCGATTAAATGCATCCATAAGTTGTTTTAAAGTAATGTCAGTGACACTCTTTTTTGAACCACCGATGTCATGAATAATAGGATGATTATGATAAAGCGACTTATAAAGGTTTTTTACAAGTGCTTGATCAACCATAGCTTCATACATAGAGAGCTCAGAAATAATAATCCCTTTTTCTTTTTCAACACTCTCTTCACTTAACGAACAATCACTCACTAAATCTAAAAGTAAATTTGATGATTCTTTAAATTTTGTCGTGGTATTGAAGTAATAACAAGTTTCTTGATAAGACGTAAATGCATTGACTTGAGCTCCTAATTCAGAAAACTGAGCCATAATGTCCCCACTCTCAGATTCAAAGAGTTTATGCTCAAGAAAATGAGCCAAACCAGGTTTATATAATTCATGTTGTTCATCATAAACATTTGAGTGAATACCACCAAAAGGAACACCTACAATCATGGATTGTTGTTTAAAGTCAGGTTTATATAGTATTGTAACTTTCATCCCAGAAGGAGTTACAAAACCATGTGTTTTTTCGAGTTGCTTAAACATTATTTTCTCCTAACAACACAAATTCTCCAATGCATTCACTTGATTGAATAGCCTCTAGAATCTGCTCTCTCTTTAATTCATTAATCTTTTTAGTGATTAATTCAATGTTGAATTCTTCATCTTTTAATCGACTTGAATAATGAAGATTAATCATCGACATTACATCATCATCACTACTTACTAAGCTATGAATCATCATTTGTTTTGCTTGTTCAATAAGTGAATCTTCAATATCCTTCATGGCTGCAAATTGCTCATCAATCATTGCGGATACGATATCAACTTTATCACTTTCAATTCCAGTAACAACATTCATAACCCCATCAAAAGCAATGACCGATGCATGAATAAAATAACATAAACTGTTTTTTTCACGAATATTTGTAAATAATAACGATGTTGGTAAACTTCCAAAGGCAATAGCAGCGACTCGATATGCAAGATATCGTGGATCTTTATAATCAACATTGGTCGCATACGTTTTCACTAGAACTGTTTGAGGACTAAATTTTTGCACTGAATGTCTTTCAAGAGGTTCTGATTTCAACATTGTAAACGTAGGACTACTCATCTTATCTTGATGTAAAAATGATTTCTTGAGTTCTTCGAGAATTATAGACTCATCAAATTGACCAATATGATAAACATCACATGCAACTTCTTTAAGTAAATCTTTAAAACTATGAATATCCTCAAGAGTTATCTTAGTGACTGTTTCGTCTCCATCGACTTTGAGTGCATACGATGTATTCTCATATCGTGCTGCACTAAGTGCAAGTGCATACTTAACATGTTGTTCTTGTTCACGCTTTACGTTTTGAAGTACATTCGTCTTCGCTTCTTTTAGCGTTTCTTTATTAACAAGTACCCCTCCTAAAATCATCATCATCCATGAAAGAAAGCGCTGATTTTGCTCAGAATCATTCACAATACTCCCTTCAATGCCTTTAAAAACTACACTAAGCACAAAGGATTGCCCATACGTCGTGACGTACGAACCAAACGATGCATCATAGAGTTCATCCATCCAACGAAGCATCGCTTGTTTAGTGGGAGCATTTATAGAGCGATCATCAAGAAGCTCACTATATACTTGAGCACAGTTAATATTATGTTGTGTCATTGGAAATAAAAAGCGAAAAACAAATGTATTATCCTTAAATTGGGTAGAATATTTTGTGTGAAAATTAAAGTTTTGTCTTATTTGTTGAGTTTGAAACATCTATATTCCCCTTTATATTTGGTATACTAACAATGAGGTATGATTATGAATCAAAAACACTCATCACAATCAGTCTTACTTATTATTGATATGATTGAAGGATTTGTCAATGAAGGTCCTCTCTTTGATCCTTATATTCGCACAATTGTGCCAACTCTACGAAGGACTATGGATTTTTTCAAACAACAACATTGGCCAATGATTGCCATAAATGATCATCACCATTCAAATTCATGTGAATTCAAAGCGTTCCCACCTCATTGCTTGAGTGATACCATTGAATCAAAACTCATTAAAGAGTTACATGATGAACAACTGCTAGTGCTACACAAAAATAGTGTCAATGCATTTATGTCACCTCAGTTTCAAGCATGGTTTCATGATGCACCAATCTATAAAAGATATGTAATCGGTGGTTGTGTCACTGACATTTGCATTTTACATTTTGCATTATCACTTAATTCCTATTTTCATGAACATGATATAGATTCCACAGTTGTTGTGTTAAATGATGGTGTAGCAACTTATGATTTAGAAAACCATAATCGCACTGAATATCACAATGCAGCGATTAACCTAATGAAACAAGTGGGAATCCACTTAATTGAAAGCGAGTCCTTATGAGTAATCAATCCCTGTATATCGATTTCTATGAAATCACCATGGCCTATACCTATTTCAAAGAAAATCTACTTGATGTTGAAGCAACCTTTGATATGTTTGTAAGAAAGATTCCTGATCAAGGAGGATTTCTTGTCGTCAATGGACTTCATGATCTTATAGATCGTATCCAAAACTTCAAATTCGAACCTGAACACATTGAGTATCTTCGTAATACTAAGATGTTTGATGAGTCATTCTTAACGTATTTATCAGAATTAAAACTAACACTAACCATGACTGCAATGCCTGAAGGATCGATTGCATTTGCTAATGAACCACTTATTACAATCTCAGGACCACTCATTCAAGCTCAACTTTTAGAAACCCTACTTCTTGCAAGTGTTAATTATCCAACTCTTGTTGCAACTAAAGCTCGTCGCATTACAACAGTTGCGAAAGATAAAGCAGTTGTAGAGTTTGGAGCTCGACGTGCTCATGGATTTGATGCTGCACTCATTGGTGCTAGAGCTGCGATTATAGGCGGTTTTAAGGCCACCTCAAACACTTTAGCCGCATATACACATAATCTTCCTTTGTCAGGAACACTCGCTCACAGCTACATCCAAATGCATGACAGTGAGTATGAAGCATTCCTAAGTTATGCACGAATTAATCCTACAAAGACAGTATTACTTGTGGATACCTATAATACTTTAAGTTCTGGAATACCAAATGCAATTAAAGTAGCTCAAGATTTTCTAATTCCAAATGGTTACCGCCTTTACGCAATTCGACTTGATTCAGGAGATTTAGCATATTTATCGAAGAAGTCTCGTCAAATGCTTGATGAAGCTGGTTTAAATGATACCTTGATTATTGCTTCTAATTCATTGGATGAACATTTGATTATGAGTATGGATGCTCAAGGAGCACAGATTGATGCCTATGGTATTGGTGAGGCATTTATAACATCAAAATCATCCCCTGTTATTTCAGGAGTCTACAAACTAGTCCAAGTTAAAAAGAATAATGAGATTATTCCTAAGATAAAACTTTCAGATAATATAGAAAAAGTAACCAATCCTGCTCATAAGAAAGTCATTCGCTTTTATGATGAAAACCATAAAGCACTTGCGGATGTGTTGTTTCTTAAGGATGAGGAAGTTCCTTTAGATGAATTTGAACTATTTGATCCAATTTCACCTTGGAAGCGTAAAACTATAAAGAATTATCATTTCAAAGAAATGCATCAACTTATCCTTGATCAAGGAAAACTTGTGTATAACATACCTACTCTTGATGAAGTTAAACTTTATGCTCAAAAGGATTTTGAAAGTATATGGGCTGAGGTCACGCGTTTACTTAATCCATCCATTTACTATGTGGATTTAAGTCAAGGATTATATGATTTAAAACAAGGATTAATTCAAAAAGTAATATCAAAAAAATGAGTTCTCATATGAGAACTCGTTTTACTTTTATCGTTTGCCTTTATCGAATGGTTCACCAAGAGCTTTAGGAGCAACTGATTTTTTCGAAGTGAATGCTAAGACAAGGATTGTAGTGAGATATGGTATAGATTTAAACAAGTACCCTGGAATTCCAAGACTTAATAGAATTGGAATTGAAGTGTATGTCGCAGCGATTGTTTTCATAGCACCAAAGAAGAATGCTGCAAAGACAATTCGTTTTGGTTTCCATTGTCCAAAGATAAGTACTGCTAAGGCTAAGAAACCATATCCAGCAACACTACCACCAAAAGCTGTCGTAGTTGGGATTGTGAGAATGAGTCCACCCATACCTGCTAATAAACCAGAAATTAAAACTCCATATGTTCTCATACGATAAACGTTAATCCCTGCAGCATCTGCCGCTTGAGGATGTTCACCGCATGCACGTAGTCTTAACCCGAAACGTGTCTTATAGAAGACAAAGACAGAAATAGCTAGAATGACTAATCCTATGTAGGTAGAAATATAGGTGTTAGTGAAGAATAGTGGTCCAACAAATGGAATATCACCTAATAAAGCAACTTTAGGAATGCGATATTGATTAAAGAAGTATAGTTGGTTTGATCCTGTTTGATTACGCATTGTAAAGTTAAAGAATGCTGGAGCAAACATGTTGAGGGCGGTTCCAGAAATAACCTGATTGGCTTTCTGATACACCGAGGCATAGGCATGCAGTGAAGAGAAAATCATCCCAGAAATTCCCGAAACAAGTAATGCAAGAATGAATAAGAACTGTGCTGGGATAACACCAATAAACATATTGAGCACAAGGATACCCATAAAGGTAGAGAAGATCATAATTCCTTCTAGACCAATGTTGATAACACCACTTTGTTCAGAATACATGCCTCCAAGCGCAACCACCATAAGTGGAATTGCGAAGAACATGGTTTGTTGAACTAAGAAAGGAATATTCATGCGTTTTTCCCTCCTTTTCTCTTAAGATACTTCTCTAAAACGGATTTAGTAATCATGGCAAAGGCTGAGAAGTAGATGATGACTGAGACCATGATATTGATAATTTCTGTAGGAAATAAGGTTTGCATATAGAATCCACCTGTATTGAGGTGAGCTAGTAGTAAGCTACTAAAGATAATGCCGAGTGGATTTGAAGATGCTAATAAAGCAACTGGAATACCATTAAATCCTTGTAGTGGAATCACATCCACCACTTCGATATGAACACCTGTAGCGGAAAGATAAAGTAGTGCTCCACCTAGTCCTGCTAATGCTCCTGCAATCATCATTGATAATACGATATTTCGTTTTTCATTGACCCCTGCATAACGAGCTGCATGGCGATTAAATCCAACTGCTCGAAGTTCAAAGCCAAAGGTTGTTTTCTCTAAAATAATCCATATGATTATGGCTACAACAACCGCAACGACATATCCCATATGAACCCCGGTACGAGGAAACAAACTATCGAAGAAGCCTCTTGGGATAAAGGCATTGGTTGGAGATAGTGATTCATTACGAGTTTGATTAAAGACTGTCGCAACGACTAAATAGTTAACTAAAAACACAGCAACATAATTTAGCATAATTGAGGTAATAACTTCATTTACGTTTCGATATGCTTTAAGCCATCCTGATATTCCTGCCCATAATGCACCAGCAATCATGGCAACAATTAAACCAACAATCCAAGCGATTGATGTTGGTAAGAAAGTCCAACGTACACCAACGAAAATGGCAGCGAATCCTCCAACAATAAATTGTCCTGAAGCACCGATATTGAATAGTCCTGTTTTAAATGCAAATCCTACCGATAATCCTGTTAGTAAAATGGGAGTTGCTTGGTAGAGCATCTCTCCAAAACTACGTGGCATACGATTGAATCCACCTAACAATGCTCTTTGAAATCCTAAGAAAGCATTGTTTGGATCAGTCACAAGGAGAATTATTAACCCCATGATTAATCCAATTAGAATTGAAACTAAAGAGGCGAATATTGTTTTTAATGCTTCTTGATTAACATTTTTAAACATGACTTACCTCCTTATCTTTCTTAGAACCTGACATGTATAATCCTAGTTCTTGTTGAGTCGTTTGTTTTGGATTAAGTTCTCCTACAACTTCCCCTTCATACATTACGATGATACGATCTGAAACTTCTAGAACTTCATTGAGTTCTAATGAGATAAGTAATATTGCTTTCCCTAGATCACGAGCTTTAACAAGTTGATTATGAATATATTCAATTGCCCCAACATCAAGACCACGTGTTGGTTGAACAGCAACGATTAAGCTTGGAGCACGCTCGAATTCACGGGCAACAATTGCTTTTTGCTGATTTCCTCCAGACATTGAGCGAGCATTGGTTTTAGCACGTCGTCCTGCTCGGATGTCATATTGATCAATAAGTTGATTTGCACGTTTTGTGCGGGCATCAAACTTAATGAAACCTTTATCTTGTAAGTCTTTAGTAAAATAGGTTTGTAAAGCTAAGTTTTCAGCTAAATCAAATTCTAGTACTAAGCCATGTTTATGGCGATCTTCTGGAATATGAGATAAGCCTGCAACATTTCGCTCACGAATAGTTGCATTTGAGATATCTTTACCATTAAGTTTAATGGTGCCTCCCTTTTGCTTTACAAGTCCAGTAATCGCATAAACGAGTTCGCTTTGACCATTACCTTCAATTCCTGCGACACATAAGATTTCACCTGCACGTACCGTGAATGAAACATCAATGACTGAATCTTTATGTTGATGATGTCCCGCAACTGTTAGACCTGATACTTCAAGAACTGGGTTAGTTGGTTTGGCTTCTTCTTTGTCTAAAGTGAGAGAAATAGGACGACCTACCATCATTTCAGACATTTGCTCTTTAGAGGTCTCAGATACTTCAACAGTTCCAATATACTTACCTTGGCGTAAAACACTTACACGATCTGCAACAGCTTTAATCTCATTGAGTTTATGTGTAATAAACACAATTGATTTTCCTTCAGAAATTAGTAACTTCATAATCTTCATAAGTTCTTCAATTTCTTGTGGAGTTAAAACTGCAGTAGGTTCATCAAAAATCAATATATCATTATTACGATATAACATTTTTAAGATTTCAACACGTTGTTGCATCCCTACACTAATATCTTCAACAATTGCGTCTGGATCGATTCGTAATCCATATTGATTGGATAAATCGATAACACGTTGCCGAGCTTCTTTCATTTGAAGAACGCCATACTGAGTATCTTCAATGCCTAATATGATATTTTGTAAGACCGAAAACGTATGGACCAACTTGAAATGTTGGTGTACCATTCCTATTCCTAAAGTATTTGCATCATTAGGATTAGATATTTTTACTTCTTTCCCACGAATTTTTATAGTACCTTCTTCGGGTTGATACAAGCCAAATAAAACCGACATTAAGGTCGATTTTCCAGCTCCATTCTCACCTAACAATGCATGTATCTCTTGTGGCTTTACTTGCAAGGTTACGCGATCATTGGCAACAACACCAGGGAAAATTTTTGTGATGTTTAACATCTCAATGACATATTCCATGTGATTACTCCATTTCTTGAAACAATTATATATGAAAACGCTTAGATTGAGTAGTAATAAACAAAAAAAAGGCCTTTCGGCCTTTTAAAATAATTATTCTACGATTGTAACTGTAACTTTAGTTACTGGGATTGCTGAAGCAGAAGTAACATCAGTATCCTTAAGGATGTTTGTACGAATGCTGTCAGTGTTTGCAACTAATGCAGCATAGATTGCATCGTATTGTGCTTTAGTGAAATTGCTGAAACGTGAGAAGTCATCTGGTAAGTTAACTCCACCAACTGTAACATCTAATACTTCACTGACTCCACCTTTAAATGCATTCTTGTAGTAGCTATCAAGAGACATGTAAACTGAAGTACCTAATTCTTTCATAGCAGAAGTAATAACAGTTGTTGACTCATCTTTTTGGTTGATGTCAACACCGATTACTTTACCGTTGTTAGCTTGTGCAGCAGCCATAACTGAGTTACCAGCTCCACCTGCAGCAGCGAAGATCACTTCAGTTCCGCCTGTAAACCATGAAGCAGCTTTTGTTTGGTATGCTGTGTCTGGTCCAAATCCACCTAAGTAGTTGTAAAGGACTTCAACTTCAACATCAAGTTCAGCAGCAGCATATTCAACACCTTGAACAAATCCATATCCGAAACGTACTACAGCAGGAACTGCCATTCCGCCCATGAATCCTAATTTAGTAAAGCCTTCTTTAACTGCAGCGTAGCCAGCTAAGAAACCGACTTGCTCTTCAGCATAGAAAATTGAGTGAACGTTGTCTTCAATACGGAAAGTAGTGTAAGTTCCATCTTGTGGGAAACCATCAAGAAGAACGAACTTAACTTCTGGGAATAAATCTTGAGCTTGGAAAATTGCTGGTTCGAATAAGAAACCTGGAGTAACGATAATCTTAGCTCCATTGTCAACTGCTAATTCGATTGCAGCGATGTACTCAGCCGTAGATTTACCTGTAGGCTTGTAATATTTGTGTGAAACGTTCTTTTCAGTAGCGTATTTCACAACACCTTCCCAAGCACCTTGGTTAAATGATTTATCATCGATATCACCGATGTCGGTAATAAGCGCGATTTCAAATGTTTCTGGTGCTGCAGGTGAACACGCACTTAGTGCTAGCGCAAAAAATGCAATAAAAATAATAAATAACTTCTTCATTACTTTTCCTCCATGCAGAATAATCTGCTTATTATTATTCTAACTTAAAATGAATACGTTTTCAATTGAAAATCACATCATATGAAATTTTCGTGAAAAAAGTCATGAGCGACTCATGACTTAAATGTCTTTTCGTAATATTTCTCGAGGTTTTGATCCATTGGGTGGACTAATAATGCCTTCTTGTTCCATTAAATCCATTAATCGAGCTGCACGGTTGTAACCTAGCGCGAATCTTCGCTGAATAAGTGATGTAGACGCTTTATTGGATTGAATAATGAATTGCTTAACTTCTTCATAGAGTGGATCATCACTAATATTAATAAATCCATCATTATGGTCTACCCCTTCAAGATTAATGAAGGCATCATCGTAGATTGGTTTTCCTTGTGCTTTAGCTGCTTGCGCAATCTTGTTCACTTCATCATCACTAATAAAGACACCTTGTACTCTTATATTGGCTGTTTCCCCAATTGGCATATAGAGCATATCCCCATTACCTAGTAGTTTCTCTGCCCCTCCAAAGTCTAGAATGGTTCGAGAATCAATGCTTGATGATACCGCAAATGCGATACGTGATGGGATATTCGCTTTAATAATTCCTGTAATGACATCCGTACTTGGACGTTGTGTTGCCACCACGAGATGAATACCAGCAGCACGTGCAAGTTGAGTAATACGCTGAATTGAGGATTCAACTTCTTTACCAGCTACGATCATTAAATCAGCTAATTCATCTACAATCACCACGATATAAGGCATAATTGATAAATGATCTTCAGGATAAGCTAAAACTTTTTCGTTATATGAGGTTATGTTTCTTACACCCACTGTCGCAAACACTTCATAGCGGTTTTCCATGAGAGCTACCACTGTTTTTAATGCTTTTGCTGCTTGACCTGCATCTGATATAACAGGTGCAATCAAGTGTGGAATATCATGAAATGCAGTAAATTCAACTTTTTTAGGATCAACAAGTAATAGTTTAACTTCATGTGGACTAGTTCTTAAAAGAAGTGTGGTAATAAGTGAGTTAACACATACTGATTTACCACTTCCGGTAGCCCCTGCAATGAGTAAATGAGGCATCTTATCGAGTTCACCAACAATGGTTTTACCCATCAAATCTTTTCCTAAAAGGAATAATAGTTTCTTGTTTTCTTTTTCTTTTGGTATCGTTCTCATGAGTTCAATAAGTCTAACCATACTCATTTCAACGTTTGGTATTTCTACCCCAACAGCATTTTTTCCTGGAATTGGAGCTTCTACACGAATATCTTTAGCCTGTAGTTCCATTTTAATATTATCAGCTAATGCTGCAATCCTAGATATCTTAATGGATGAATCAGGCTTAACTTCAAATTTAGTGACTGAAGGCCCAATATAGGTTTGTACAAGTTCAGCTGGTATTTGAAATTTTTCAAGAATTTCAATGAGTTTCTTCCCTTTTATTCCTGCCGCATGTGCATTAATTTGATTACTTCTGCGAGATTGTGGAATGTCTAAAAGAGCTAATGATGGTAACACATAATGTGTAAAATGAGTAAGTGTTCCTGCTGACTGTGTTTTAATTTCAGGTTGTGGATTTGCATGCACTACAGGTTCATAGCGGTCTTTCGGTTTACCTTCATCAACAGACACAAATACACTCTTCTTGGTTTCTTCACGTGGTGGTTCATCAAAAAGCGTAATCATTGGATTATGTTTTGTCTTTTGTTTTGGTTTAAACTTAAAAATACTTAGTATTGAAGCATTAGGTGCAACATATGTAATGATTATCACATAACATGATGCTAGAAATAGTAATGAGATAATGATCCACGTACCAACAATATCAACCAATCCAGTTAATAGTGATGTAAGTGTCACTATAATAATGCCACCATAAGCATATTCACTTACTTGCATGAAGTCACTCATTCGTGTAATGAATGATGAAAACAATGCAGTTCCTGTTAATCCTTCAGACCATTCTAAAGTAAATATCATCAATAAGGAAATGTAAAAACCAAAAATAGGAAGTACTAGTGACTTACGCACATATTTAAATGGATGAGGCACTGTAATGAGTGGTAGTATCGTAAATAGAATTAAATACGTTAAGACACGAGATCCTCCAAAAAGGACAGTAAAAGCCAGGTCAATAAAAATACCTACTGGACCTGTCTTAAATAAACCAAGTAATAATACCGCACTAAAAGCAAGTCCATTAAGAACCTTGATAATACGTTGTTGATGCACTTGTCGAGATCGTGATTTTCTCATATTAATCGATATTTATCTCCACGATGACTGGTAAAATAACTGGACGTTTTGCGGTTTCTTTATATACAAATTTTGCAATTTTATCTCGTGCTTCTTTTCTTGCGAGTGCATTCTCATATTTATTGTTCTTAACAAGATTTTCAATGGTTTCTTCAAAGAGTTGCCCTACCCCTTTTACAAGATAATCAGCATCCTTTAAGTAGATAACACCACGTGATTGAACATCTGGTCCTCCAATAATCTCTTTTGTTTTGAAGTTTAAGGTAACTGCCGCAATCATCACACCATCTGATGCTAATGATTCGCGATCTTTTAACACCTGTCCACCAACATCTAAGGTATCCATACCATCAATGAATAGTTCTTCAAACGTGAGTTGAAATGTTTGCTTAGCAAGTTCTCCATCGATAATCATACTGACTTGTCCATTATCTAAGACCACAATACGATCAGATTTCATCCCTGCATTGAGTGCAAGATTAGCATTTGAAATCATTTGACGGTAGTGACCTTTAATTGGATAGTAGTATTTAGGTTTAAATAGATTTAATAGCATCTTAATATCTTCTGCACTTCCATGCATCGATAAAATCTTGCGATGATCAAATGAAACAACATTCACATCTTCTTTATATAGTTCATTTTCCATAGCTGCTGCCTCAACTTCAGTGTGAGGTACTGCAGGTGACGCAATAATAACCGTATCAGTTTCTTTCAAAGAAACATACTTGTCTTCTTTAAGGGCAATGTTACTTAATACTTTAAATACATTAGGTCCCCCACTAGAGACAATAACACATACGTTTTCATCATCATGTTTGAGGTTCTCAAGTCTGATTTCACTATTAAGTGGTAACTTATAGTAACCAAGTGTTTCTAAATGTGCAATATAGCGTCGTTGTGTTGCATTGTGAAATACAACTTTACGTCCATGACTAATCGCAGAATCAATGACTTCCATAAGTCTAAACAGGTTTTGCTTGTACAGTGATACAATAACACGTCCTTTTGCACCTTCAAAGGCAACATCAAGTTCATCACTAAGGCGATGACGTGGTGAAGTAAATCCTGCTTTATCCGCTCCTACTGATTCAGTGAGAAGTGCAAGCACACCTCTTTTGCCAATTTCCGCAAAAAGTGAAATATCACAAGAAAAAGCTTGATGCTTGATATCAAAATCAATCAAGAATTCAGAAGTATAAACAATATAACCATGCTTTGTTTCAATGGCTAAACCAAAACCATCCGCAATGGATTGAGTTAATCCAAAGGTTCTTATGGTAATAGATCCTAGCTTTACTTGTCCTTGACGTTTAATAACGTTAATTTTAGATCCTTTAATATTATTCTTCTTTACTAAATCTTCAATGAGTAAGCTTGTTAGTGGTGTTGTATAGACCGGAATTTGCTTTTGTTTTAAAAGATATGGCAAAGCACCCATGACATCATCATGAGCGTGTGTAATAAAGATTCCTTTAATTTTGTCTGCGTGTTCCACAAGAAATTTAAAGTCAGGAATAACAACTTCTACACCAAGTTGTTGTTCATCGGGATATTTAATCCCTGCCTCAATGACAATCCATTGATCGTTAATGTCAATGACAAAACAGTTCTTACCATCTTCATCAAGACCACCAATGGCAAATAATTTGATTTGTTCCATAAAACCTCCAACATCTTAAGTATACCTTAAAATGATTCTTTTGTATTTTAGATTTGCTCTCCGAGTAAAAACCATGTTTTAACATCCGTGATTCTTACTTTAATGATATCTCCACTTTTAATGTTGTCAGCTTTAAAGTTAACAAGTTTTTGATGTGGTGTATACCCTGAGTATACACTAGCATCTTTTTTAGATGGTCCATCAACTAATACTTCTACTTCTTTTCCTAACATCGCTTGATTATGCATTAATGCATAATGTTTAACTTTTTCATTGAGTCTAGCAAGTCGTTTTTTCTTAACATCAAATGAAATATTATCTTCAAACTTTGCAGCAGGTGTACCTGAGCGAGGTGAGTAAATAAATGTGAACGCAAAGTCAAACTGAACTAAATCATATAGATTAAGTGTATCTTCAAACTGTTCATCACTCTCATTAGGAAAACCGACGATGATGTCAGTTGAGAATGTTAATGAAGGAATAGCTTCCTTTAAGCGACGCACTGTATCAAGATATTCGGCTATAGTATAGCGTCGTCCCATGATTTTCAAGATATCATTATTCCCTGATTGAACCGGTAAATGAATATAAGGCATGATGTTAGGATAGGAAGCAATGGTTTCAACCATTGCTTGGGTGAAATCCCAAGGATGTGAAGTTGTAAAGCGAATACGATCAATTCCTGTTAATGCTACTTCTTTTAAAAGTGTTGCGAACCCTTCAAAAATTTCAATGTCTTTACCATAGGAATTCACATTTTGTCCAAGAAGTGTTACTTCTTTAAATCCTCTTGATTTTAAATCATTAACTTCATCGATGATGTCTTCAAGAGATCGTGAACGCTCCTTACCACGAGTAAAAGGCACAATACAGTAAGTGCAGAATTTATCACACCCATACATAATATTAACCCATGCTTTATGCTCTCCAAAACGACGCTCAGGTAAATTCTCAATAATATCCCCTTCTTTAGAGTATACTTCAATCGTTTTTTCCTTTGCAAACATCGCCTTGTACACTAAATCTCCGAGTCGATGAATATTATGAGTTCCAAAGACTAAATCTACTTGATGATAAGACTGCAGGATCTTATTAATAACAACTTCTTCTTGAGCCATACATCCAGCAATTCCGATAATCAAATCTGGATTTTTTTGTTTGAGATGTTTAAGGTTACCGACTTGTCCAAACACTTTGTTTTCAGCGTTTTCACGAATAGCACACGTATTTAAAAGAATTAAGTCAGCTTCTTCATCACTATTTGCCATAGAGAATCCTAATGATTCTAATATCCCTGCCATGACTTCTGAATCACGTACATTAGCTTGGCAGCCAAAAGTATGAAGCATGTATTTTTTATGTAGACCTATCCCCACAAGTTGTGGATCAAGGATAAATTGTTGTGTGTTTACTGATGATTTTGAGCGTAGTTTCGCTTCATTTAAGCTTGGTAATTCCCAATTTCTTTTCATATTATTCCTCTTGTTTAAAAAAACCAAGCTTGGCTTGGTTTAGACTTGGACTATCGCTTGTGTTGGACATGTAGGAATACATGCTCCACAATCAATGCAGATGTCTTCATGGCAAAACGCTTTTCCATCAGCTTCCATGACAAGCGCGCTCACTGGACATACTGAAATGCAGGCTTCGCAGCCAATACACGTATCTTTTTCAACTCTAACAGGCACTTTCGATTACCTCCTTAACATGTTCATTATATCACAATCATTTATGAGTTCCAATACGTTTTCATGGGGTAAAACAGAATACGATTTGATGTTTGTTGGATGATATTCATCATTAAATGTGATTAAAACAAAACTTAACATCGCCTCTTCTTCAGAAATTGTGTAGTGTGTTTTTTCTTTTTTGATAAAACGACGAATGACTTCGTCCACATCACGTCCAAGAATACTAGGATATGGACCACACATCCCTACATCAGTAATGTATGCACACCCATCATATATCTGTGCATCATTAGTTTGAACATGAGTATGTGTCCCAATAATAGCTTGTAGTTTATGATGAAACGTATGAAGTAGTATATATTTTTCAGAGGTTGTTTCTGCATGAAAGTCACATATTTTAATATCTGCTTTAACCTGTGTCATGCTTTGAAGTTCATCCACCCACGAAGCATCGGTATTCTCCATAAATACGTTACCCATTACACTCATGAGTGCTAAGGTATGATCATTCTTTTTTATGATCGTGGTATGTTGATTTTGAAATTGACCAATCAGATTTTTTGGAAATGCGACAGGTTTAGAAGGATCTAGCCACATGACTTCGTTTTTGGAATAACTATGATTACCAAGAGAAAATGCATCAAATCCACATTCAAGGAGTTCATCAATAATTTTTGGTGTTATTCCTTTGCCATGAGCTGCATTTTCAGCATTTGCTAACACGAAATCAAAATGATATTTTTCAAGCAACAAAGGAAGGTCACGTTTTAAACGCGATCTTCCTTTTGCTCCTACGATATCTCCGAAAAATAATACTGAAATCATTTCGCTACTTCAGAAGCACGAATTTCGCGAATTACGGTTACTTTTATTTGACCAGGATAAGTTAGTTCTGCTTCAATTTTGTCTTTAATATCTCTTGCTACTTGATGAGCTCCCGCATCATCGAGTTTGTCTGGAACGACCATAACACGTACTTCACGACCTGCTTGGATCGCAAAGACTTTGTCAACACCGTTAAAGGATTTCGCAATCGCTTCAAGTTGTTCAAGTCGTTTAATATAGTTTTCAAAGGATTCAAAGCGTGCACCTGGACGAGCTGCTGATAAAGTATCTGCAGCCGCAACGAGTGTTGCGATGACTGAAGTTGCTTCTTTGTCACCGTGATGAGATTCAATACCATTAATAACGACTGGATGTTCACCATGTTTCTTACAAACACGAGCTCCAAGCTCAACATGTGATCCTTCCATTTCGAAATCTAATGCTTTACCAATATCATGAAGAAGCCCAGCACGTTTTGCTAAAGTTTGGTTTAACCCTAGTTCTACTGCCATCATTCCCGTTAAGTGAGCCACTTCAATTGAATGTTGTAATGCGTTTTGACCATATGAATAACGGTATTTAAGTCTTCCAACCAAGTTGACAAGTTCTTTATCCATTTTGTGAATTCCCAAGTTAAATATGGTTTCTTCACCTTTCTTCTGAATAACTTCATCAAGTTCTTTAGTAACTTTGGTAACCATTTCTTCAATACGACCTGGTTGAATACGACCATCTTTTAGAAGGTTCTCAAGTGAGATACGCGCAATTTCACGTCGAATAGGATCGAAACATGAAATGGTGATTGCTTCTGGAGTATCATCAATGATTAAATCAACTCCTGTTGCTTGTTCAATAGCACGAATATTTCGGCCTTCACGACCAATAATGCGTCCCTTCATCTCTTCATTTGGAAGTGCGATGACGGATACGGTACGCTCAGTAGCTTCTTCTTGTGAGTAGCGTGAAATAGCAAGTCCAATAATATTACGTGCTTTTTCTGCAGATATTTGTCTTGCGATTTCTTCTTGTTCTTTAATGTACGCTAAGGTTTCACCTTGTGTACGTACTTCTACAATACTCATGAGTTCACGTTTTGCTTCGTCTGAAGACATGTTAGCAATACGCTCTAAAACACTCACTTGTGAGTTTACTTTTTCTTTCAATTCTTCTTCTAACCTATCAAGTGTTTCGTGCTTGGTAGTTAATTGTTGGATTTTATCTTCGATATTTTTTTCTTTTTGAGTCAACGATTGGTCGCGGAAATTGAGGGTATCTTCTCTTCGAGTAGCTTGTCTTTCAAGCTCTGAAATTTCTTGACGACGCTCTTTTATATCTTTTTCCGCAGCAAGTTTAAGTTCATAAACCTGAGTTTTACCCTCTAAAACAGCCTGACGGACAATGCCTTCGGCTTTGATATTTGCTTCTTCAAGTATAAATTTCGCCCTTTGTTGATCTTTATTAAAACCTAATTTCGAAAGTAGTACCATAATTATGATACCAACGCTTAAACCTAGAAACCCCGATAGGATAATCAGTGGGTAGTCCATTGTGATTCTCCGTTCAAGTTATATACATTTTACTCCATTTATTCACATGTTACAAGAAAAAAAGCCTAATGCAATTATATCGGACAACATCACACGAATTGAAATATTAAAACGCTATTTAAAAATAATGCATATAGTTGAAGAATCGAAAGCTAATACAAAAATTTCTAAGTAAGATTATTAATCATTCTTATAAATTCATTAACAACTTCTGGATCAAAATGTTTACCTTTTTGATCAATAATGTAATCTAGTGCTTCTTGTTTACTCCAAGCTTTACGGTATGGCCGATCATTAATCAATGCATCATACACATCAATAACAGCAAATATTCTTGCAGCTAAAGGTATTTGCGTTTCTCTTAATCCAAATGGATATCCTGACCCATCCCATTTTTCATGATGATAATATGGAATATCTATGGCTGAAACTAAGTAAGGTATTTTTGAGAGCATATCATATGCATAAACTGGATGCTTTCTCATTATTACCCACTCTTCATCGCTCAATTTTCCTTTGTTTAAAAGGATTGAATCTGGAATTCCAATCTTTCCTATATCATGGAGTAATGCGCCTCTTTGAATATTAATCATTTCATCTTGATCAATATTCATTCGTTTTGCCATTTCAATTGTTAGTTTTGTAACTCTTGAACTATGATCTTTCGTTTCTTCATCCTTTAAATCTAGCGCATGTGCCCAACCTTCAATTGTAGCGTCATATGCTGCTAATAAATTCTGATTACTCATCTCTAAACTATTGAACAATTGAGCATTAACAATCGCAACAGCACATTGGCTTGTAATTGTTTCTATAAAGTCTATATCTTTAGGTTTAAGTTGTGTCAATACATCAAAATGTAGTTCAAGAATTCCTATTACAATGTCTTTAGAAATCAGTGGAAAAGCATAATATGTTTTAAAGTTTTCATTCGCAAAATACTTTGGAATATCGTATTCAGGAATGCTATCTAAACTGATTATATTGTAGAGGTTTTTCTTCAAAGCTATGTTTTCAAAAAACTTGTGATGATGAGGTTGCAATGTCATTCCATTTACTTCTTTACCAAATCCATAGGAGTGCTCAATACGTAAAACAGCATTTTCTCTATCGGTTAAGATAATACTAGCTGCCTTATAATCTGCCGCCTTATTAATTTCGATTAACACAATAGAAAAAATGTCTTTTATATCATCCCCATTAGTAATAGCAATATCAATATTATGTAATGTTTGAATGTGATTCAAACGATCACGTGTTTCTTCAAACAATAGTGATCTATGTAGTGCACTTCCGGCTATTTCACCCATAGTCTTTATTGTTTCAAACTCAAAAGGTGAAAACTCCTTATATTTTGAACTAAAAGAATGTGCAATGATTAAAACTCCAATAACATTATTTTCTGATTTTAGTGGAATTAAAATCATAGGTCCTAAATCGTTTGAATTAGACAAGGTGTTTAATCGATCTTTTTCTTGTCGATAATCCTTAGTAATTACGGTTTCCTTAGTACGATAAACACGACCACTCATACCTTCACTTATAGAATATGAATTTCCTATGCTGTTTAGAAAATGGCCAGTTGCTGCAGTAAATGTAAAATGAAGTTGATCTTTTGAAAGTACAGAAATTGCACTATGCGATGTGTGAAACAATTTTGCAACTTCATTCATTAAAACAGTATAAATTTCATCAGAATTACGAGCAGTTCTCATTAGATTGGAAAACATCGTTAGCGAACTTAGATTTTCTTTTTGCTTTTCGAGTTCTTCATTCTGCTGCTTTCGCTGAGTTATATCCATAACAAGACCTGTTAAACGTATTAAATTGCCCGCTTTATCATATTCAGTATCTATAATCTCATTAATCCATTGAATCTCATCGTCAACTTCAGAAACAATTCTGTACTCACAATTAAATCCACTTCGATTCTTTATTGCATCCTCATATGAAGTTAATATTTGGTCTTTATCATCCGGATGTATCCATCTATCGCGATATTCTATATAAGATATATTGTTTTCCATTAATCCAAAAATCTTTTTTAGAACATCTGAACAGTATGACTTGTTATTTGTCACATCAATAATATAGTTACCAACATTAGATAAGCTTTGAGTTTCGTTTATCAATTTTTCACTTATTTTTTTATCTGTAATATCAACACAGAACTCAACTGCATAGTTTTCTTCGATTAAAGCTCCTGTAAATAAAAACCATTTTCGACTTCCATCTTTGTTGATATACTCTTTCTCATATGGTCCAATTTTACCGGTTTCTGCAAATATTGACATCTCACTTAAACTTAAATCAATGTATTCATCGGGAGTTAATGCTTTCCATGTAATTAATTCATTTTGAATATCTTCACGAGTATACCCAATCATTCCTAACATTGAATCATTCGCATCAACCAATAGACCAATGTCTGTTTTCCAAAACATAACACCCAAAACATCATTGTTTACAACTTTTGCCATTTTTTCATTTGCTTTTTCTAAGGCAATCTCGATATTCTTAGCTTCGGTAATATTGACCATGCTACCAACATGTCCAATGATTAATCCATTTTCATTCTCAATGGGATTAATTTTCCAATTAATCCAAATATCATTTTTAATTGATTTTAAACGACATACTTTTTTAAATACACCAGTCTTCTTGTACTTCTCAAAAGCAATTTCAACGTTTTGGCAATCAAGTAAATTAACTTGTTCAAAAAGCAAGTTTGAATTCTTATATATCTCAACGATACTTATGTTCCAAAGTATTTCGAATGCTTGATTTATGAAGATAATATTATGATTAACATCCGTAAGGTAGATAACTTCAGACAAATTATTCGCAATAAGTTCTAATTGATTTTTATACGTGATAAGTTGACTTTCAAGATGTCTAATATTTGAAATATCACTCATTATACCTTCAAAAACAATAGGATTTCCTTGTTCATCGAATTTAATTTTTCCACGATCAAGAATCCATTTTTGTGTACCTTTTATGTCTTTAATTTTGTATTCTCGTTCGTAAACTTCAGATGAATCAGTAAAATCAACTTCAAATTCTGGAAGAATTAATTGTGTGAAACTCAAATCTTTGTTATCTATGAAGACATCGGGTAAAAATCCAGTTAAATCAAATACACCTTTACTAATATACTCCATTGTCCAAAACTGATCATTCTTTCTTCGATAGACCACACCTTGAATGTTATCAATGACTGAATTTAATTCTGCCTTTGAATTAAACACTTCCTGTTTCTCATTTTTAATCTGCTTGATTGATTTGAGTAATCTAGAAATCAAAAAAGTCACAAAAACAGAAGCAAAAATAAAAATTATTATTAGAAGCACAAGTAAATTTTGACTAAATCTTTGTAGAACTTTATGATTTGTAACATCATTAATGATGGAGAGCAATACTGTTTTCTCATCAAATGTATAAGGATATGAGTAAACCTCGACATTTCGAACACTTCCATCTGCTAGTCGATGATTAAACTCAAAATAATTGCGTTCTTCATGAGTTGCTTTAGCAATCTCTGCTTCAATCTCTTCAATTGTCAATGTATTGATTTGGGATATTTTCATCGATTGCAGCTCTACTTTTGAATATCCGTAGAATTTCTCTGCAGCTGCATTCGCATAAACAATTAATCCGTTTTCTGAATCAATGATGAGCATAATTGAGCCATGTTGTTCAAATGTTTCATAGAAATCAAAAGTCAGTTGCACCGCATTAACTCTACTTAAAGAAGCAAATGCACATAATAATATGAACCAAAGAGTAATGTACGACTTTTTCATTTTCATTCCCACTTTAATGATATCTAAGCAAGAAAATTGCTAGTTTAATAATATATTGTAATATTCATTCTGTAAATATTTTTAGATAAATTTAAATGTTTAACCAAGTGTTGTCCTATGGATGACTGGGCTTGAGAACTATCAATATTTATGCATGTCGACAAATTATAAAAGTAATTTTTAGTTTCCCAAGCAGTTTAGATACAGATAATAAAATTAATAAAACAACTACATAAAAAAATACTTCACTAATTTACGAAGTATTTTCTAATTAATCATTTAAGCTTTATTATTCAAAATTCGCTGTTTAATTTCTGTTTCAACTTCCTTAGCAATTGCTGGATTATCTTTAAGGAATTGACGGACCGATTCACGTCCTTGTCCAATCTTTTCACCTTTATAGGAGAACCATGCACCTGCTTTCGCAATAATGTCATGTTCAACTCCAAGATCAATGAGTTCCCCTGTTTTAGAAATTCCTTCACCGTAAATGATTTCGATAACCGCAACCTTAAATGGAGGTGCTACTTTGTTTTTTACAATTTTAACGTTAACTTTGTTTCCTTGAATTTCAGTACCTTGTTTAATGGCTTCACTTTTTCTTACATCAATACGAATTGACGCATAGAACTTCAATGCTTTACCACCAGGTGTTGTTTCTGGGTTTCCAAACATAACCCCAATCTTCTCACGAAGTTGGTTAATAAAGATGACTGTTGTGCTTGAGCGATTCATAACACCAGACAATTTTCTCATTGCCTTTGACATGAGTCGAGCTTGAAGTCCCATGTGAGCATCACTCATTTCACCATCAAGTTCAGCTTGAGGGACAAGTGCAGCAACTGAGTCAATAACAACTAAATCAAATGCTCCTGATTTGATAAGCATTTCGGTAATCTCTAGTGCTTGTTCACCAGAATCTGGTTGTGAAAGAATCAAATCATCAATCATAACCCCTAAGTTTTTAGCATACATTGGATCAATCGCATTTTCTGCATCAATAAATGCAGCTTTGCCACCACGTTTTTGAACTTCAGCAATCGCATGAAGTGCTAAAGTTGTTTTACCACTTGATTCAGGTCCATAAATCTCAATAATTCTGCCTTTAGGATAACCACCTACTCCTAATGCTACGTCGATTGTTAAAGAACCACTAGAAATAGAATCTACATCAACTTGAGCACGATCGCCAAGTTTCATAATAGATCCTTTGCCATATTGTTTTTCTATGGCACGTAGGGTTTCTTCTAAAGCTGCATCATTCTTTACCATTGTATCCTCTTTCTATGATTGAAATGCAACGTTGGTGAAGCAATTCAACACTCTCCCTTATTATAACATTACGCAAACCAGAACATGAATCCTTAAACAATTCAATTCTATCATTAAATACAATGCATGAATATATAAGACGATCTTGATAATCATCAATCAAGTGATGTCCTGCTTCACCACTTATCGCAATGCTTAACTGTGAATTAAATTTTTGCTTTACTCCTAAAGCCATTGCTTCAGCACATTCAAGTGAGTAGACAGAATGTTCTTCAATCAACTCTTTAGGAATATTGAGTAAATCAATTTTGCTTTGAGTAGAATAAGTAACAATACCACCTAAAAAATAGCGTGATGCGTTAGCAATTTGAGTAATTGAAGCACTAAATGCTCCCCCAGTCATACTTTCAGCACACGCTAATGTTATTTGATGCTTAATACATAAATCGTGGAGTGTTGTCATTATTTTGAGTTAAGTAGAACTGCTTTTCCTTGAATGAAATAGGATATCCCAGATAACACTGAAGCAACAAGAGCAAACCATAAAAGAAAGTTAGCCATTGGAAATGCAATCATTTCAAATGGTAGATTGTTAAGTAGAATTACGATAATAGCTAACATTTGAAGAACAGTTTTAAGTTTACCTAAGTAACCAGCAGACATAACAATTCCTTCTGAAGAAGCAATCATTCGCAAACCATCAACTAAAATATCACGCCATAACATAATCAATACAACAACAATAGGTACGATTCCATCAACTGCAAACAGAATAAACATCGTTGTAACAAGTAGTTTATCTGCAATAGGATCAATAAACTTTCCAAATGTAGTAATTAGGTTATATTTACGAGCTATGTATCCATCAACATAGTCAGTAAGTGATGCTATAACAAATAACACAAGAATAACAATGTTGAGTAATGATAAACTATATCCACCAAAATCGAAAACAGGCACAACATAATTAAATTGTGCATAAGGAAAAACCTTAATTAACACAATAAGTGGAATTAACCCCATTCGAAACAGACTAAGTTTATTTGGTAAATTCATGTTACTCTCCTATAAATTTAAAGGTCAATGCACCCGCATTGCCTCCATTGCTTGCTCGTGTATTAAAACGAGCATTTAAAATAATCTTTACATCATTAATGAAAAACTCAACATTATTCGCAACCATATCTCCTACCCGAATATTTATCTCATCGTCGGGTGTTGGTAAGTGCTCTAGAATAACTTCTTGACCTACAGGATATATTGCGGTAGCAGGAAGTGTTAAAACAGTATTATTTAGTGCAAATCGAATCCATGCTTGTCTAATAACAGGCACTACTTTAAATGTAACCTTTGTTTGAGGATCAAAATTTGAGATTGTATAAGTGTTATATGTTACTTCACTAATCGCTAGAACTATTTCTGGGTCTACAGGATCAGTTGGTTCTTCATCAACATCATCATTAGGGTTATTAGGTAGTTCAACTTGTGGATTATCTGTTTTAGGTTCTTGTGAAAGTCTTGGAAGTATCACAGTAAAGAATGTAATAACCAATGCTATTACAAGTGTTGCTAATAACAACATTAACGAAATAAATGTATAATCAATCGATTTTTTCTTCTTTAAACCAAGCTTATTCGTTTTTTGCTTAACACTATGATTAATGATCTCACGCTGTTGCACTTTCTTTAATGCTTGTGTGTTATGAAAAGTGGCAATGATTTGCTCAACATCAGGTTTAATGGAGTCATAGTCAATTTGCAATGTATTGGCGACAAAACGAATCATAAACGGAAAATACGTAATGTCGTCTTTAAAAAATTCAATTTTTCCTGCTTCTATTGCTTGAAGTTGATAAATTGAAAGTTTAGTTTTGATACTTAAGTCTTCTAAGGATAATCCTAGAAGTTCACGCTGCTGTTTGAAGATTGAAGCAATACGGTCCATTTGTACTTTCCCATCTCCCCCTTAATCAATAAAAACAAGGACTGACATCCTATAAGCCATGTTCTGTCACGCGTTAACGTGGACAATCATTTATCTACACTTTCGTGTCTTTCGCTCACTTCGATTCGTGATTGAAAGTTCCCCTACCAAATTTGGGTTTCTCGCTTGTGGGGTTTACCCGTTCCACTCCTAAAATTTCTTAAAGGACTACGTCACTGTGGCACTTTTACAGGTTTACTTCATATGTTTCCACTTAGAAGATCAACCAGCCGTCAGATGTCTCTGCCTAAATTTATGGTTTCATTTAGCACAATCACTACCATCGTCACAGATGGTGCGAGCATGGACTTTCCTCTACCCTAAGGCAGCGATTGTCCGGATGTCAGAAATACTATTTTTTCTCTAATAAAGATTCAAGACGCGCCAACCTTTTTAAAACATCACTAGGTGGAGCATTCTCAGAGTCCTTTAATGCGGCAATAGTTGTGTTTGATTCAAGAAGCTTTTGTTGATACAAATGCAAACTTTCTTCCAACAACTCTACTTTGTTCACAAGTGTTGCAATCAACGATTCATAATGAGCATAATCATGCATAACATCATCTAAAAAACTGTCAACTTCTAAAGGCGAATACCCTTTAAAATCGACGTTAAACCGCTTATTCAGAATCGATTCTGGATTTTGTTTCAATTTATCATTCATGATTAAACTCCTCTGATAATTATGTCAAATATCATCATTTATTGCAAGTCATCATGCATATTGAGACATACCACATAGATTTGATATAATGATACCATGATTCAATACCCAACGAAGAAAAAATCATTGCAATCTCAAGGAGTTTCTACAAAAAACCGTGGAATGTCTCTCGAACATGACTTAAATATAACAAATGAGTACTATCGTGTTCATGAAATTGCAAATGTTCATAAGAAACCAACACCTGTGCAAGTTGTATCTGTTTCATATCCTTCACGTAATCAAGCAAAGATTACTGAAGCTTATTACAAAACACCATCTACAACTGATTACAATGGTATCTATCGAGGTACATACATTGATTTTGAAGCAAAGGAAGTCACTGACTTACATCGCTTCTCTTTTGGGAGAATTCATCTTCATCAGATTGAACACTTAAGAAGTGTCGTTAAGCATCAAGGTTGTGCATTTCTTATTATACGCTTTATTAACCATGACTTAACCTTTTTCGTACCTTTTGAAAAATTCGATCAAGAATTCAAAACTACAACACGTCGTTCAATCTCACTAGCATGGTTTGAATCAGAATGTGCTATAATACAGAATGGGTTTACACCCCCTATCGATTATTTACCACATGTTCAACAATGGATTAAGGAGCAACATGAAAAACAATACTAAAAAAAGCTTAAGAGTTAAAAAACCAAAACGACATATTTTTATTACGTTAGTATCATTTCTACTTACAATGATTGTTGCAGCTTTTTTAGCAGGAAGTGGAATGACAATTCTAATTGTTTCTTCCATGCTTGAAGATAAGCCAGTCTTTGAGGTGGATAACTTCAATAACGCTGAATCAAGTAAAATCTATGATATCAATGGTGATTTGATTGCAGATATTGGATTACACTTAAGAGAGAACATTACATATGACCAAATTCCTCAAGTCGTTATCGATGCATTCATAGCTATTGAGGATTCACGCTTCTTTACTCATGGAGGGTTTGATATCCCTCGTTTTTCTCTTGCATTATTTGGTAACTTAAGAGGTATCATTACTGGATCATCTGGATTCTCTGCAGGAGGTGGTTCAACCATTACCATGCAGCTGGTTAAAGGAACATATTTTGAAACAGAAGATGCTCTTGCACCAGTTACTATTGAGCGTAAAATGCAAGAAATTGCACTAGCTCTTGAAGCAGATGCTAGTATGCCAAAACGAAGAATTCTAGAACTATATCTTAATCGCATTAACTATGGTGTTCCATCTTCACGTGGTATTGAAACTGCTGCACAGTATTATTTTGGAAAATCAACCCAAGAGTTATCTCTAAGTGAAGCAGCATATCTTGCAGGAGTCATTAATGCTCCTACAACATTTAATGCTTACAATAATTTAGAACAAGCAACCTCACGTCGTAATACTGTATTATTTCAAATGCGTCGTCACGGTTACATTACTGAACAAGAAGAACAAGATGCTAAAAACATTCCTCTTGAAAACCTATTAGCTGGAAAAACTACTATTGATGGTAGACCATTCCAAGCATATATCGATACTGTTGTTAAGGAAGTTATTGTCCTAACAGGAAAAGATCCTTATAATACTCCGATGAATATTTACACTTACATGCAACCAGTTATTCAACAGCAAATTGATGATATTCAAAATGGTAACGTAAACTTCGAATTCATTGATGATTTACTTCAAGTATCTGGCGTTGTTATGGATCATACTACTGGGCAAGTCGTTGGTGTCATGGGTGGTCGTGATTACAATGGAGAGCGATTATTAAATCGTGCTACTGACGCTAGACAGCAAATAGGATCTACCGCTAAAGGTATTCTTACTTATCCACTTGCCTTTGAACATCTAAACATTTCAACAGCCGAAGTTACTAAGGATGAACCTATCCTTATTGCTGGTACTACATTTATTCTACGCAACTTTGACAGACGTTATCGTGGTGAAATGACCATTCGTAGTGCCTTCGCAAATTCGATGAATATTCCTGCTTACCAATATTTAGAACGTATTACGCAAACAATTGGAGCACGTCGTGTTGTCGACTATCTTAACTCCATTGGAATGAATACAACAACTAGCTTATATGATTTAGGCTTTGCATTTGGTGGATCTAATTTTGTTGCTTCTCCAATGCAACTTAACGCAGCTTATGGAGCCATATTTAATGATGGTCAGTATATCCAACCTCATACAATTTCAAGAATTGAGTTTAGAGACGGTTCAGACCCATTAGTACCTCAATATGCAAAAACTCGAGTTGTTTCATCAGCAGCGGCATTCTTAACAATGACACTCATGAACGATGCCATTTATGGTGGTTATCCTAATGGTATGACTCAATATCGTCGTACTGCTTATGTTGCTTATGGTAAAACCGGTACAACTAACTACGGACCTGAAGGTGTTCAATATGGTATTCCAGAAGGATCCGCAAAAGAACACTGGGTAGTTGTTGGTAATACTAAATATGTGTCAACGGTTTGGGTTGGCTTTGATAAAGCTGTTGCAGGACGTAATACTTATATGACCTCAGCAATTATCGCGCAAAACTATCGTGGTCGAATTGTAAATCTACTTATGGATTCAGTAGGTCGTGTACAAAGTAACTACCCAATTCTAAGACAACCAGATACTGTAGTACCAATTACTCACATCTTAGGACCACAACCTTATTTAACACCAACTGCGAACTTAAATCCGGCCTATATAGCATCAGGACTTGTAAAAGATACAGGCGCAAATACTGTATCAGTGCCATTCCCTACTCCTTCAAATTTAACAGGTTTCACATCTTCTAGCGTTGGAACAACCGTCTCACAAACTGTTACCATTCAAATGACGCCATATCCTGATGAACTCGCTACGATTCGCGAATCAGAAACTTATGAAATGGAACTTATTACCCCAACACAAGAAGCAAAAGCAACTGGAACTCGATTATTCTCATTATCATGGATTCGTGGACCAATTGTGTACGCTGCACGTGTTGTTATTAATGGTGAAGCTCAAATCTATGTTTCCAATACTCCTACGATTCAAATTCCACTTACAAATATGACTGGCAGCACTTTAGAAGTTTGTGGATTCTATGCTTATGAATACTATCTTGATCAACGCTCCAATGTGGTATGTCAAAACGTAGCACTTGCAGATCCTAATATTCTTACAGTTCCAAACTGGGTTAATCAAGCAGTGTCACAGTTCAGAACATGGGTGCAAACTCTAAATCTTACGCAAATTACTTATTCCACAACACAAGCTGCACAACCAGCAAATGTTGGAAAAATCACAGCTTTTAATCCAAGCAATATTATTAACACAAACATGCATGTCAACGACATCCGTGCAACACCAATCACTGTAACTTTCTTAGAGAGAGTTGTTGATTTGACACCTCTCATTGGTCAAACTAGAAACTACGCTTATAACACATGGCCACTTCGAGGGTTCGTCAATATTAGTGATGCATCGAGTAATGTCTCCGGAATTAGCATTATCACTGATGTTCTTGTCAATGGTGTTTCAACCAGTTCAATTGAAACCTCAAAACAAAAGAATATTACGCTAGTCTATGCTGTACCGGTTCCAGACCCGACTCCAACACCTTAATAAATAAGCGCTGAGTGAAATCACTCAGCGCTTTTGTTTTATATATCGACATTGACTTCTTAAAGGACACGACTCACATTGAGGTGAAACCGCCTTACAATGATAACGTCCAAAGAAGATCATTAAATGATGAGCTTTTGACCATTCACTGCGTGGAATTTTTGTTTTTAACTTACGTTCAACATCCAACACTGTATCATCATTTTTCGCAAATCCTAAACGTTTACTAACTCGCTCAACATGGGTATCAACCGCAATAGCAGGTGTATTAAACCACACTGAAACTATTACATTTGCTGTTTTAACCCCAACACCTTCAAGAGTTAATAGTTTCTTTTTAGTCTTTGGAATCTCACCATGATAATCTTCCACAACTCTTTTAGCCATATTTACGAGGGCTTTTGCTTTATTCTTATACAAACCAATGGTTCTTATATAGGGTTCGATATCTTCACTTTGAGCCTTTGATAACTCAAACACTGTAGGATATGCTTTAAATAGGGCTGGTGTGACTTTATTCACAGCAATGTCTGTAGTCTGTGCTGACAACATTACTGCGACAGTAAGCTCATATGCGCTCTGATGATTAAGTTCTGCCTTAGCATTGGGAAACATGGAATCCATGACCCCTAAGGCATGTATTAATCGATCATTCATTAAACAAGTCCTCTTCTTTGATGTTTGATTTCTTCCAGTTTTCTAAAATCTTACCAATATACCCCATGGATAGTTTCTCTTGAATAAGTGCTTGTCTTAATGCATGAATAATCATGGCTTCAGAATACATCTTTGACCAAAGTACTAGTTGATTATATTCTTTTTCACTAAGAAGACGTTTAAAACTTTGTTCAAAGGAATCATGAAGTGACATTGCAACTTGTGTTGGTTCAACGGACGTCTTAAGAAAACAAGCATCAACATTAAATACAACATGTCCATTGGGATGTTCAATGACAAGCCATCCTTTTTTCTGTAAAGAATCAATGGCATCATCAACTTCACGTACAGAGGCATGAACGTGCTTTGCAAGCAGTTCAAGACTAATAACATCCCCATGCGTATTCATATGATGAACATTAATCAATATCAAAGATTCTATAGGCGTTACATCAAAGGTATGTAATTGATCCAATAAATACGTCATGGTGTCAATAAATCGTTGTTTATGCCACATACTTGCCTCCAATCATTGTGTCTGTCATGTTGTTTTGATAGAATACTTCTATGAATAGAAAAATACTCGTTAGTTTAATCTTTTTAGTCGTTTTGAGTGTTTCACTTTTTTTTGCGCATCGCTATTACACAAAACCTAGTATTAGTGTTAATCAAAGCTTATTTTATCAACAAATCGGCTATTCTCAACTTCAAGAAGATATAAAATCTAGTCTTGATGTCCAAGCTTACTTCTTATGTGAAGCAGGTAGTGATTGTGATTATGTCAGCTTTACATTAATGAAACCAATTCTCAATAAATATCAAATTCCCTACTTTACCACAGTTAAATTTGTAGATATGAATGATGTATCTCGCCAAGTTTCATCCACTCGTTTAAAAGAATTATACAACATTCAAGGTGTTCCTGCGTTGATACTTATTGACACTTCTAACTCAAGTGTAATCGCAACCTTAGAATACTCTAAGTCTGCCCCACTCACCCAAGAAATGATTGAAGAGTGGTTATTGACCTATAACTTAATCCGATAGAAGATCAAGACAAGCACTCACAAAGCGAGCACTATTTTTACTTGCTAGTTTTAGATATTCATCAAATGCAACATGATTATCATGATTAAATACTAAGTCTGAGATCGAGCGTGCAATAATCCATGGTACTTCATGCAACGTTGCCACATGGGCTACAGCCGTTGATTCCATATCGGTTGCTAAAACACCATTGAATCGTTGTGTCATTTGTTTAAAGACATCTTGAGAAGACACAAACTGATCACCACACACCATTGGTCCAAAATGTAATCGATCAAAGGAAAGTGAGGCGATTTTTTTTGTGAGTGCTTCTTCACTCTTAAAAACATACCAACCTTTTTCGTAATTGATTTCATGCCCAAAAGCACTAATGTCAAAATCATGGTATGCACACATTGTAGAAACGACCAAGTCTCCAATATTAAGTTTAGAATCTAAACCTCCAGCAGAACCGATATTGATTAACAGTTTTGGTTTATACGTGAGAATCATAAACGAAGTCATCGCAGCGGCACTCACTTTTCCAATGCCTGAAAGTCCTATGATGACATCAGTTTCATGATGTTTCGCAGTATACAGTTTAAATGGAGATGATGACACAAGCTTCACATCACTACAATACTCTAATAATGCATCACATTCTTCTTGCATTGCCGCAATACAACCAATCATACTTTTCTCCTCGCATGGATCATCCATTTTTCACATGGTTCAAAACCAACACTTCCATTATCACCGACAACATCTAAACTCCACAATGTTTCATCAAAGACACTTAACAGTGTTTCTTTATCAAAGAGAGTTTGAAAGATGACTTCTAAAGTTGGATAATCCGCTTCATACCATAAAAAAGTATGACGAAACTTATCCTCTTCTTTTTCAAGGATGTACTCATAATCACATCCTTCTAAAACACCACTTTCACTGTAACCATCTTCATCAAGTCGTTGAGGATGATGAACATCAAAACTAAATACTCCATTTGGTTTTAAATGTTGATATACACCATTCACGACATCTTGAAGTTGTTCATATGATTCGCAAAAATTCAACACATCATTCATTGCTAAAACACGATCATAAGTTTCATTAAGTTGTAATTTACTCATGTCCATGACTTGAAAACTTACATGAGTATCATGTGGGATATCATTCGCTTTCTTTATCATGACCGATGATAAGTCTATTCCTAGGATCTTTGTAGCATATGGTGCACAAAGACGTGTAAATGTGCCACTTCCACAACCACAATCAAGTATATTTCCTTTAAGTGGAATGGATTGAATAAAGGACCATAAATCATCACTGGTCCCTGAGTCATTCATCCACGCCTCATAAAAGCGTTCTAGGACGCTATTTTCTTTAAATACGCGGCCCATAGTTTCTCCAATTGATACAGTTTGCGCTCCGCTGGATCAAAGACATGGACGACGACATCGCCACAGTCAACACTCACCCATGTGGATGATGAATCACCGGATACACGAACAAATGGCGCAATATCAGCTATTCCATCTTGAATTGCATTCACAATCGCCCAAATTTGACGTTGTGAGTCAGCACTGGTCACAATAAATGCATCGACCATGGAATGTTCTCCTTTGAAATCAATGACTTGTATGTCATCAGCCTTCTTATCTTCTAGTATTTTAATTAATTGTTCAATCATTGTTGAATCCTTTCATAAGTCGTCGTTGAGCCTCTTTAAGATTTTGATGGGCAAGTGGTGTGAGTTGTACACACCAGTCAGGACGTTTAGGTTCTATTTTATCGGCAACATACACACAACGACTTAGTGCAGCGCTTGATATTCCAGTAGTATGGTGGGTTATGGCTTGATGTATTTTCTTATCATAAATACCATAATGATGTTTCGCAAGCATTGTGCTAACAAATCCATGTTTTGCATAATCTTCAATGAATACGTTTGAATAACGTGATCGTGAAATCCAATAGTCCATGTCTGATTCACTCATCCCCTTCGCAACATCATGAAGCAGCGTTGCGATATGCGTCTTCTCTAAATCAAGATGATGTGATAAAGCGAGAGCATGTCCAGTCTTATTCACACGTAGTGTATGGTCATATCTTTTTTTGCTCATCCATGGTGTCAAGATAATATCAAGATAACACCCTCTCACAATCATTGTTTTAAGTACTCGCTTAGGTAAATATGTGAGTTCATGCTTTTCTTTAATCGCACTTGATGATGCTGGATGATTAAATACAATCCAATGTTTTGCCCAATCATACGATTTAGAGTGAGTTCGAGTTAGTCCAATAAAATCAATGAGTGTTTTTAACTCTTTATATTTTACCCACTTCTCAAACTGCTCAAACTGATCTTCTCCCATTAACCATGAAAACTCATGATTTGGATATTTCTTTTTGAGTGCTTTCACAGTATGAATGGTAATCGATGGAATTTCAAGTGTTTTCTCGATTGTACATACCTTTAGTTTGCGATATGGCTTAATCATCGCCTTTATAAGGGCAACACGATCTTCAAAGGAAGCGCTAGATTGATTTTTAAGGGGTGATTGTTGTGTAGGAACAAACCATATTTCCTGTACAATTCCACGCTTTAAAACATGAAGTGCACCACGTAAGTGACCTTCATGAATGGGATCAAAGCTTCCTCCAAACAGTGCTATTCTCATGGTAGTTTAATTTTCTTCTCACTGCTTTGTTTATAAAGCACAATAACACGTCCAATAATCTGAATGACTTCAGATTTAGTATGACGTGCACATTCAATAGCGACTTCATTCACACTTTGTGGACATGATTTAAGTACTGAACACTTCACTAGCTCATGTGCTTTAAGTGATACCGCAATGGATTCATAGAGGTTTTCACTAACTCCATCTTTTCCAATGAGGACGAGGGGTGAAAGGCTATGTGCCAATGATTTAAGAAACTTCTTTTGTTTTTGATTTACCAACATAATGCGTCCTTTGTCTCTTTTAGAGTGAGTGATGGATGGGTATGAACAATCATCGTTAATGATGTTCCCACAGCATGTATCCATCCTACATGTGTGATTTCAATATCACATGAGCCTTTAAACTCATGATTGTTTTCAAATGGATTTGCTTCGAGTACTGTAAGATTTCGCTTGTGAGATTCACATTGAGCGCTCATATATAGGGTTAAACTTGATGGTTCATCAAGATGACATTCAACCCAAACGACATCATTAACCACAATAACACATGAGCGTTTAAGAGCATATGTAATGGGTTTAATTAAACCATCAATATGAATCTTCTCAACAAGGTTTGTTGGAAGATGATCATAGGGATGCACTCCCGGATCAAAACCGGGATAATCAATGAGTTTATAGTGATCCCATTCAATGGTACAAGGAGCTTGTGTCGTATGGGCAAAAGGTGAAGTCACCAGTGTTGATGATCCTACA
Organism: Erysipelothrix sp.; assembly: GCA_018335655.1. Classification (GTDB taxonomy): domain Bacteria; phylum Bacillota_I; class Bacilli_A; order Erysipelotrichales; family Erysipelotrichaceae; genus UBA6182. The sequence continues at coordinate 9,008 of JAGXRX010000050.1, read as the reverse complement.
AGGGCATTAATAAGACTGCTCTTACCAGCGTTGACCATTCCAATACAAGAGAACACACTTTGTTTTGTGGCATTCATTGCCTCTAAGATATGTTGTTTTGTCATTGGCATATGTTTTGAGAATGGAATCATGTAGTAAGGATGAATGTTATACCTTTGACACAAACGTGTGATTTGCTCAAGGCGTGTATGCCATAGTGATGTTGGATAGACATCAAACTTGGTTAATACCATAATGAAATCTTGCTCAAGCCAAGAGCGATGAATCCGCTTCAAACTATCCTCAACAAACATTGCATCAACACACCAAATAACAATACCTTCAATATTCATGGGTGCATATTCAGGAGCACTTTTAGTAATCTTCGCTGTGTCTTTGTAATGCTTATAGCGAAAACATGATTGACAATATGATGTTCCCTCTTTTGGGCTATATCCTAACTCAAGAGGGTTACTGTATTGTAGTGGGTGGCCACAGCCTTTACATGGTTGATTCATAGTCTTTGATCCATTTCTTTTCTAGGCGTCGTATGAGCCCATTATACCCTACATCTTTTGATGTGAGGGGTTTATGATATATCGTATAAAATCCATGAAACTTACCACCAAGAATGTCAGTAAGTAGTTGATCACCAATGACCATAACTTGTGATTGATTCCAACCATACTTCTTAAGCATTTTGCGATAATGAATGCTTATTGGTTTAAAGGCAAGTTGAATAAGAGGTACATTAAGTTCAGAAGCTAATGTCTCAAAATCTTGATGTTTATTGTTGGAAATGAGAATTACTTTGCCACGATGTTGTGACATAAAGGTATGTATCCAAGCTATACCTTGTGCATTGATTTGGTGAGTAGTTTTATGAATTAAAGTATTATCAAGATCAATGAACGCAACAAAACATCGTTTAGGAACACGATCAAAGGTTAATTCTTCAAAAGAAGAAACAATACAGTCTGGTTTTAAAAATTGTTTAAACATAGTCACATTATACCAAAGTTGACTGTTTATTGAGTGAAAATGTTGTATGATTGTTTCATTGTGTAAAAAAATATGATATAAAAAGGCGGGAGAAAACTATGAACCAAAAAGTAATGTTAATAAATGTTGAAGTGGTTGCCACTTCTTATATACAAAAATTTAAGCAATTTCATCTCAATATTGCGAATGAAGCATATAACATTCCAGATGATTTTTTTGAGAGTTCAATTTCTGCAGCATACGATCAAAAGGAAAAAACGAACTATCGCTATCCTCGCTTTGATTTATTTAATCAAGATCTAAAAGCAATCTATGATGAAATCAATCAAGAAATACATCCTAACAACAAGACACTATCTTATCTAGTTAGTCTTGCACAAAAGTATAATTATAAGGTCGCTTTTATCTTTGATCAATCTAAGAAACAAGGTCATCATTTAGCAGAGATTCTTACGAATTGGGTGAGTGATTGTATTGTGCTTTTTGGAGATCAAAGCTTACTAGGAAAACCTGAACCAAATCTATATGAGCGTGCAATAAAACATTTTAATGCGAGCGCAAATCATTCAATAGTGATTGATAGTACTCGCAATGGGATACTTGCGGCCTTTCTTGCGAATGCTCGCAGTATTTATGTCGATTTAGGATTAGGCATTACTGAGCGAATATTTAAATATTCCACCAGTCAAGCAAATGATATTTATGATATTGAGCGACTTATACAATCCATACACAATGAAAGATGAAGGACTTTACACAAGTCCTTCATCTTTTATTTAATATCAAAGCTAATTGCTTCAAAATGAGGATGTTCTTTAACCTCACTTGTTTCAAAAGCACTATATGAAGGATCAATCTCTTCACAATGTGTGAATGATTTCATAAGTAATGCTTTGCTAGTTAATTGATCAAGACTACTAAAGGTTGAATCTAAGGTTTTAATGGGTACATCTTTAGCCCAAAATCCGACTTGTTTATCATCAATCATCATTTTAAACATGGATGTTGAAGAAACATTAAGTATCCATTTAATGGTGGTTGGACTTGCTTTAACTTTCTTAAACGTACTTTCGCCACGATTTGGTCGGCGACCAAGTCGACCTTCAGACACTTTAATTCTCTTTATTCCATCATGTTGATTCATGAGCAGTAAATAATCATCATGGATGACTTCTGCACCAATCATTTCATCTTCACTTAGAAGATTCATCGCCTTAACCCCTTTAGCTTTTGTGGAAACTAATGGAATATCATTGGATGAATACATACTCAAGTATCCTTGAGCACTAACACATGCTACTGTGGTAGGTTTTAAAAGCACATGAGCACTAATAAGTGTATCTGTCTTGCCCATAATCATGCATTGCGATGTTTTGGACATTCGTGTTAGCGCAAAATCTTTCAGCATCGTTTGTTTAATGATTCCTGTTGAGGAAGCACAAATAATGGAGTATGGTGAATCAAAAGATTTCACGATTAATGCCTTAACAACTTGAGCTCGTTGATCGTGTTTCACATACGCCGAGAAGTGATCTCCCGCATCCTTATACTTGCTTTCTTTTAACTCATAGATAGGAATGATGCCATAATAACCATCACTTAATATGAATAAACAATGATCAAGTGAATCCACTTCACTTTCACCAATCCACACATCCTTACTCTTAATACCCGCTTCTGTGGAAGCATTAGCACTGCGAAGACTTACCTTTTTAATGTATCCATCGCGTGTTAGTGATACAATCACTCGCTCATTTTGTACCATCTTCACTTTATCAATGACGACCTTCGCTTCTGCAGATGAGAGTTGTGAGCGACGTGGTGATGGGAATTGCTTCTTAATAATTTCTAAGCGTCTTACTATCTCATGATTTAAAAGAGCTGTTGATGAAAGAAGTCCTTCATAATGCTCAATTTCATTGAGTGCTAACGCAAATTCTTCCTTTAGTGCAACAATATCTGTATTCGTTAAACGATATAAACGAAGTGATACAATGGCTTCTGCTTGTTCAAATGAGAAGTCAAAGGCATCCACTAAGTTTTGTTTTGCATCTTCTTTATTCTTAGATTGGCGAATAATCGCAATGACTTCATCCACCACCGAAATAGCTTTAATTAAACCCGTAATAATATGTACACGTGCACTAAGTTTATTGACACGATACTTCGCAAGTCGTGTTAAAACTTCTTGGTAGTGTTGAATCATTCCCTCAAGCATTTGCTTAAGTGAACATTGTTGTGGTGCACGATTAAGAATGGCTACCATATTGATGTTGTAAACGATTTGAGTTTCAGTATGTTTATATAAAACATTCTTCACAAGATCAAGATCTGCATCCCCTTTACAATCAATTACGATACGAAGACCATTACGATCTGACTCATCACGAACATCAATCATCGCATCAAGAGTTTTATTGACCATTAAGTCATCAATACGCTTTACTAGGGCACTTTTATTCACTTCATAAGGAATTTGTGTAATCACAAGTTGTTTTATATTCTTCTTCTCAACACTTTCCATGCGTGCTCTTAAAGTGATTCTTCCCTTACCTGTTTCATACACCGACATCATGTTTTCATGCTCTAATAAGTCTCCCCCTGTTGGAAAATCAGGAGCAGGCATAATCATGCATAGTTCTTGTGTGGTAATAGAAGGAAGTCTTAAGGTTGCAATGATTGCATCGACTACTTCATGTAAGTTAAATGGAGGAATATTGGTGGCGTATCCTGCTGCAATACCAGTAGAACCATTTACAAGTAAATGAGGAATTAATGTTGGTAAGACTGTTGGTTCTTTATCAGAATCATCAAAGTTAGGCACAAATGAGACGGTATCTTCATTCATTCCTTCCATCATCATTTGAGCATACTGTGACAAGCGTGCTTCAGTGTAACGCATTGCAGCTGCAGGATCATCATCAATCGATCCATTGTTTCCTTGCATATCCACTAGACAATGATTGTTTTTCCATGTTTGAGACATACGAACCATGGCATCATACACACTACTATCACCATGAGGATGATAGTTACCAATAACAATCCCTACGGTTTTCGCCGATTTGCGATAAGGTTTATCAAAATGATTGCCTTGTTCATGCATGGCATACACGATACGACGTTGAACTGGTTTTAAACCATCACGAACATCAGGAAGTGCACGATCCAAGATAATGTACTTCGCATATCTTGAAAAGCGATCATCCATGACCTCTTCTAAACTAATGTCTTTGATTGGATTGTTATCACTCATACTTCTTCCTCACTTAACGTAAATGACACATGATCATTAATCCACTCACGACGCAGATGTGCTTTATCACCCATGAGTAAACTTACCTTTTTATTCGCAATAAATGCATCATCAATCGTAACCACTAATAGGTTACGTGTTTTTGGATCCATAGTTGTATCCCATAACTGATCGGCATTCATTTCACCAAGACCTTTATATCGCTGAATCGTTGAATGTTTGTATTTTGATCTTAGTTCAATGAGTTCTTGATCATCATAAGCATATGCCCCTTCTTTTCCAGATGTAATCTTATACAGTGGAGGGCATGCTAAAAAGACTTTGTTTGCCTCAATGAGAGGTCTCATATAACGATAGAAGAAGGTCAGAAGAAGGATTTGAATATGTGCTCCATCAGTATCTGCATCGGTCATGATAATGACTTTATCATAAGCACAATCACTCACATCAAAATCACTTCCTACCCCTGCTCCTAATGCATAAATAATTGAAGAAAGTTCTTCATTCTTCATGACATCACTCACTGATGCTTTTTCAGTATTCATGACTTTTCCACGTAGTGGTAATATCGCTTGAAACTTAGAATCACGTCCCTGTTTTGCACTACCTCCGGCTGAATCACCTTCAACTAAAAATAGTTCATTACGTTTTTTATCTTTGCTTTGTGCAGGAGACAATTTCCCTGCTAAAGCACGTGATGATGATTTAGCATTCTTACCTTGACGAGCTTCATCACGTGCTTTACGTGCTGCTTCTCTTGCAGAGGCTGCTTTCGCAAAGCGCTTAACCAGATCATTGGCCAATGTTCGCTCTTCTTCAAAGTAATATGTGAGTTGTTCAATGACAATATTCTCTGTGGCTGATTTCGCCTTTTCAGTCCCAAGCTTTGATTTTGTTTGTCCTTCAAATTGAAGTAAATTTTCTGAAATCTTTAATGAAATGATGGCAGTACAACCTTCGCGAATATCAACACCCTCAAAGTTTTTATCTTTATCTTTTAAGAAACCATTTTTACGAGCAAAATCATTCACAACTTTAGTGAGTCCACTCTTAAAACCAACTTCATGAGTTCCCCCATCTTTAGTTTTTACCATGTTCACAAAAGAAATGATGTTCTCACCATATCCACCATTATATTGAAGTGATACATTCACTTCGATATCATTGACCATTCCTGATAATGCAATGGGTTCATGCAGTGTTTCTAAGTCTTCATTCATGTCCATAACGAATTGTTTAAGGCCATGTTCAAATTTAAAGGTTTCTGTTTTCTTATTACGCTCATCCACAAACATAAAGGTGACATGATCGAGTAAATATGCGGATTCTTTTAATCGTGATGCAATGGTTTCCGCATTAAAAACATGATTTGTAAAAATAAGTGGATCTGCACTAAATGTGACAATCGATCCCTTCTTAGTCGTCTTTCCAAAATTTTGTAAAGGTTTAGCAATGCTTCCACCTTTTTCAAAGCGCATTGAAGACATGACTCCTCCATGAAAGGAAGTGACTTCAAGCCAACTTGATAAAGCATTGACGACACTTGCGCCAACTCCATGAAGTCCACCTGATGTTTTATATCCTCCTGTGGATGAAAATTTTCCTCCCGCATGAAGTTTTGTAAAGATAACTTCAAGGGTTGATACTCCTGAAGAATGTTTTCCTGTGGGCATACCACGACCTTCATCTTCAATACGTATCGTTCGCTCATCAATGAGCGTCACTTTAATAAATTGTCCATACCCATTGAGTGCTTCATCGATGGCATTATCTAAAATTTCCCATACTAAATGATGAAGTCCACGATGATCGCTACTTCCTATGTACATTCCTGGACGTTTACGGACAGCACTTAAGCCTTCTAAGATTTGTATGCTTGATTCATTGTAACTTTGTGTCATAATCATCTCCGATTATTATTATACCAAATCCCACTCTTCATTGTAATGGTCAACTCATAATGGTTGTGATATGATAGATTTGAGGTGAAAGAAATGAACTTTATAATAGCATCCCTGGTGGGGTATCTTTTTGGCTCAGTGCCTTTTGCACTCGTCATAGGTAAAGTATTCTACAACACCGATGTTCGTGAACATGGGTCAAAAAATCTAGGAGCTTCTAACGCAGGTCGTGTACTTGGAAAGAAAGCTGCCTTCACAATCGCTTTTCTTGATACATCAAAAGCAGCAGTTGCAGTTTGGATTGCATATATGCTTTATGGACAAGAAGTTGCCATTGTTGCAGGTATCGCAACCTCGCTTGGACATTGTTACCCAATCTTTGCGAAATTTAAAGGTGGTAAAGCAGTGTCTACCGCAGCAGGTTATTTATTAGCTTTATCTGTCCTTTCTGGAAGCGCATCTTGGATCATTGGTCTTGTACCTGTCTTCACATTCTTTGGTTTACTCAAACTTTTCAAAATGGTATCACTTGCTTCAATCTCTGCAGTAACCATTGCGACAATCTTACTCTTTTTACTTCAACCTAACTTATGGATTTCATTATCATTCTCGCTAGTTGCAGCGATTGTCATTGTACGCCATCATGAAAATATTGGACGTATTATGGCAGGCACTGAGCGAAAAATTAAGTGGATGGGTTAATTCTTTTTTCTAAGACTATAGATTAGTTGTGATTTGACTTACTTAGATAAAAACGAATAAAGAAAAGGCTTGGCTTGATATTAATCAAGTCCAAGCCTTTTTTATATCACTTTACCTAAACAAACCTACTTTATTCCTTTTTGCTTGTTGGTAAGCTCTTTGAATCCGATCTTTGTATTTTGGTTGATTATACTCGTAAAAATAATCTACATACCCTGCCTTTGTGAGTTCTTCTTGAAGTAGTAAATCATCAACCCAAATCCATCCAAGTACACGTTCATATTGATCTTGTCTATCACCATCATACTCAATGTATATCTTATCCGCACTTTTAAGCATGTCACATGTAAAGTCTGCAGCTTCTTTTCCAAAAGGTTCCTCGACTGGATACACTTCAGGTGTATCAATATAAAGAAAGCGTACACGACCTAAGGAATCAAAGCGTGCTGTATCTCCATCAATACACTGAGAGAGTGTAATCCTAACAAGATCCCTTCTTGTGTCAGTTTCAATTCCTGTGTTAGTTTGACAGCCTGTCAAAACTAAAATAAAAGCAAGTATGACGATTAGAGAATATTTCACTGACACCTTCCTCACTTTGCATTAAATCATAATAGTAGGTATTCACGCATCTAACTTAATTTACAATTGCCAATTTGGTTGAACTTACTAAGACAAGGATTTATATAACACTACAATCATAAGCATATTTATTAAACTCTGCAATAGTAAAAGAAGTTGCATCCTATATGTAAAAATCCCTGATGTTTACTCTATGTATAATTGAGAGTATTCTTCAGGGACTTAAATTTTTAAATTATTAGATTTTAGAATCAAACAACTCAATATTCACTATACTTGAGGTGCAGTGTTCATGACTTGTGACTTTGATCTCTTAAAGACAAGAAGAAGTCCAATGATTACAGCCACTACATTCATAAGCATAACAAGTGAGAAAGCTACATCATAACTTCCAGCATTCATATCTTTAATCCATGATGCAAGTCTTGGTCCTACTACTGCCGCAACCCCATAGGCAGTAAATAAAATACCAAAGTTAATCCCAATATGCTTTGATCCAAAGAAATCAGCACAAATTGAAGGCATAATTCCTAAGTATCCTCCAAAACAAAGGGCAATACCACATAAACCAATGACTGTAAGTGTTAGTGTTGAAAACCAAGCTAATGACATAAGACATAATGCACTTACAATATAGGTCGCAATGAGGGTTGGCATACGTCCAAAGCGATCAGACATAGTTCCCCAAAATACACGTCCTAATGAATTTGCAATTCCAAGAAAACTCACAATAATGGCAGCTTCTTGAGGTTGTAATCCAACTTTTTGTTGAACAATAGGCGACGCATGACCAATAATCATTAAACCTCCAATACACCCAATCGCATATAAAATCCAAAGTGAATAAAACTTAGGAGTTTTTACCATTTCTGAAGCATTTAGTGTATTCTTAAGATCGAGTGTTTGAGCTGCTGTTTGTTGGCTTGTTGCGACTTTTTCAGGTGCTGCTAAGAATAAAGAAGCAAGAATAATAATAGAAGAAAAAACAAGTCCAAATGCACCAAATGTATTTAAAACTCCAAAGCTGCTAATAAGCATTACACCAACCGGCGCAAAGACTACTGCTCCTAAACCAAATCCCATTGCAATTAAACCACCCGCTAAACCACGTTTGTCTGGAAACCATTTCATAGTGTTGCCAACCGTACATGCATAAACCATTCCAATTCCTAGACCTCCAAGAAGTCCATAATATAAGTATAGTCCTGTAAGTGAAGTAATCGTTGACGTCAAGAAGATTCCCAAACCAAAGACAGCTCCCCCTGCTAAGGTAACATACTTTGGTCCATAAATATCTTGAAGTCTTCCCGCAAAAATCATTGATAGTGGAACTAAAGAAAGACTAATTGTAAATGCTAGTGATGTTTGAGTGGTCGTCCATCCGAATAAATTAATGAGCGGATTTTGAAAAACACTCCACGCATAAGCTGATCCAATACACATATTGATAAGAATAGACGCTGCTAAAATTACCCAACGATTCAATTTCACGAAGATCTCCTTTTTTTCGATTTCCTCATAAATTTATCATAATTTGAAGTTCAAATAAATAACTTTGTTATTTAATTAACAAGTAATATTTAAAT
>JAGXRX010000049.1 GCA_018335655.1 Erysipelothrix sp. | reverse complement strand
ATAAAGACAACATCATAACCTAAACTCTCAACTTCTGTTTTAAAGGCTTCTAGAACACCAGAAAAGTAATTGTGCTCTAGTCCAATGTTTAAGTGTTCTGAGTACACAATGCCGATTAACCAAGTCCGTTTAGAACTTAATGCTCTTGCACTTGAATTAGGGATATATCCTACTTCTTCAACAATCTTAATAATTCGCTCTTTAGTGGCATCGCTTACTTCAGTGTAATTATTTAGAACTTTGGAAACCGTGGCCGTTGATACGCCGGCAAGTCTTGCTATTTCTCTAATATCTACCACGCAAAGACCTCCTTTTATAATAACAATTTGTTTTATAAACTTTATCACATATTATTAAACTTAACAAATACACATTTGTAAATTTTCATTTAATGGTTTAAGTTGTCTAATTTTGTCGAAATATGTATATTACATGAGCAATTGATCAATAATATTATGTTGTTATATCAAAAAACCACCATTGGATAATGGTGGCTGATACAAGGGGATTTTTAAGGAGTAAGGAAGAAAAAATGATGAAGCTAGATTCTTTCCTTGTACAAACATATAATACACATTCATTGTGATATGTGTGTGAAAAGCAAATAAAAAGTCGAAAATCTCGACGTGTTTTTCGTAAATTTGGTGGAGCTGAAGGGGCTCGAACCCTCGACCTCTACGCTGCCAGCGTAGCGCTCTTCCATCTGAGCTACAACCCCAACGTAAATATTCATGGCGCGCTCGACAGGACTTGAACCTGCAGCCTTTTGAATCGGAATCAAATGCGCTATCCAATTGCGCCACGAGCGCAAATAAAACATGGTGGACGCTAAGGGATTTGAACCCCTGACCCTCTGCACGTCAAGCAGATGCTCTCCCACTGAGCTAAGCGTCCATTAGTAAAGTGTGCTATTGAATTTTAGCACACACAATGATCGTTTTCAATCACTTCTTTGATTTAATAAGGTAACTTGTTTGTCCTGGATTAATAGACTTAATGACCCTTGATATCTTATGGTGTCGATAGGTTAATACAAAGTCTTTGATGACTTGTCCACCTTGATATCCATGGATAATAACTAGTTCACTAATCTCTGAAGATAAATTCTCTAATGTATGATCGAGTAGTTTTTTTGCTTCAATTTTAGTGCAGTGATGTAAATCTAGCGTGCTAATCATGTTCTTTTTCTAAGAGCGTGGGCTGTGATTGCGAAAGCACTGTAAGATACAAAAGCAGCCAGCACAATAAGAAAGAAAGAAAAGCGATTCACGAAAAGCGCACTAGTTGGTTCTAGTCCGTTTAGTCTTGAGGCAAAATAAACACCTGCACCTACAAAAAGTAGTGATCCATGCCAATATCTTAGTTTTTTAAATGGTTTCTTTAAGATGGCCATTAAAACGAAGAAAGCAAAACTAATCGCAAATGGCGTGATAAAAAGTAGTATGTATTCTTGATATTCTCGTATATATCTTAGTAATGTCGTCATAATTATTCTCCGTGCTCATTATACCATGAGATGATTATTTTAGAAATTAAACATTAACCACTCAGGTTTGAAGATCATCATGATTCCTAAAATAACCATAATTGCTCCTCCGATAAGCCCTGAAAATTTTGAATATTTTGTGGATAATCCAGTTAAATGGAACGTTTTCATTGCTATGAAGAACACAATGAGGTCATCAATGAGGAAGAATAATACATAAAGTAGTAAATACCCAACTGTCTCTAAAGGACTTAATCCATTAAGTGCTAATACTTGTGTAAATACAATTGGAAGTCCTGCAGAACATAATAATTCTACCAGATTCACTGAAATTGCTAATCCCATAATACCTAGAATAGCGAAGATAAACGTTTTCTCACTTGTGATGGCTTGAATTCGTTTTGAAAGTTTCTTACGTTCTTTTACATCAACAACTTCGCAACCGTCATCGGGTTTTGCTGTGAGTGCTTTTTTAAGATTCCATGCACCTCCACCGATTGCAACTGCACCAATAAGTAATCGAAGATAGATAACAGATCCAAAGAGTAGTGTAATATTTAGCCAACTTAGCATGAAGAAGAAATACATTATTGCGGAAGTTGCCAAAAAGACAATTCCTAATGTCCACATTTTCCAACGCTCTTTTACATGAACTAGCATACTAATGAGTAGAAGTAGTACCCACATGGCACATGGATTGAATCCATCAAGTGTACCCATAAATATGGCAAGTAATGGCAGAGAAATTGTTGCAGCGTCAACCTCACCAATAAATGGTAGTTTGAATTTTCCATTGGATATGATGCCACCATCTCCTTCACCTATATCCACAATTCCTAACATTTCTCCTACAATATCACGAACGTAATTATTTTTTGAATATTCTACAGCTTCATCGATACCTTCTAAGACACCATCGTTGTAGCCCACAAATGACTGTCTTGCAACAATCACATAAGGTACCGATCTAATTGGTGTTGAAAGTAAGTCTTCAACCTTTTTGGCAACTTCTTGCCCTTCTTTATCTACACTTATCTCATATTTATGGATAGTAACAAGTGGGTCTTTTTCAAGCTCTTCAAAGTACTCATTCATCAATCCACAGTAATAACATGTATCAGAATGGAAGTAATAGATGTTAACTTTATTTTGATTCGCATAAATTGGTGCATTGATTTGAATCATTATTAAGACAGAAACAATACCATATAGAAACCATGTGATAATTTTTTTAAACATGGATAAACTCCTTTTCGATGACATCTTTTTTTAGTTCCCCACTCATCCGCTTTATTACATTTCCATTTTCGTCCTCAATTATAAAAATAGGAAGTATTTTTAAAGGTTCGTATTTAGATGCTAAAATTTCTTCCTCATCAATATCGATGAATTGTGGTTGAAACGTAGGGTAATCTTTTTGAATCTTGCGAATCGTGCTCTTAATAATAAGACATGCAGGGCACCAGATTGCACTTAGAATAATTACTTTCATGTGTTAATTACCTTCTTAATTCCTTCAACTAAAGCATCTATTTCTTCTAACTTAGTCATATGCGAAAGTGAAACACGAATTGATGTGGATGCATAGTCTTGGTTTTGAGTAATGTTAAACACTGCTTTTGATAAGTCTTCTTGTCCACTACAAGCACTACTTGCACTTGCAAAGCAACCATAGAGCGATAGTTTTTCTATTGTTTGATTTCGCTTTGATTTTGCAATCGACAAGTTGCAAATATTCTTAACTCCATGCTTTGGTTGATTAATATGAATTTGATCTAATGAAGATACCTGTTCAACCAAATATTGATATCTTTGATTTACGAGTGTTTGACGTTCATGTAAATGTTCAAGAGAATCTATCAACGCTTGCGCAAACCCAACAATTAAGGCATTAGGTGGAGTTCCTGCTCTTAGTTTTGAAAGACTTCCTCCCCCTACAATTAGTGGCTTAATATCTTGTTTTTGAATAATACATGCTCCTATACCTTTAGGTCCATAGATTTTATGAGATGAAAAACTTGCATAAGTTACATCTTGAAAATCTATTTCTGTTTTACCTATTGCCTGTGTTACATCACTATGCAGTGGAATCTGATGTTCATCACAAATTGCTTTTATTTTCTTTAAAGGGTGAATCATTCCAGTTTCACTTTCAACCGCAATGACACTCACAAGCAATGTATCGTGTCGAATACTATTTTTCAGAACTTCTAAATCAAGTTCTCCATTTAAATATGGAATAAACTCAATATCATATCCTTCTTTTTGAAGGATACCTAATGGAGATATCATCGAATGGTGTTCCAAAGATGTTGTGAGGATGTGCCGCTTACCTGGATAAGATTTAGCCAGACCAAATAAGATCATATTGTTGGATTCAGTAGCTCCTGATGTAAAAACAAGTGATGACTCAGAAATATTCAAAGCTTGTATCATTCGATTAATATATCCTGTAACGAATAGTTTAGATTGTAATGCCATTTCATGCTTAGCATTTATGTTCGCAAAAAAATCACGTTCACAACGTTGCATGACTTCATTCACCCGATCAGATATCGGAGTAGTTGCACTGTAATCAAAGTAATTCATCATGAACATTCTACCAAAGGTACCTCGTAATTACTACTGACTATATAAAAGAAAGTGTTTTATAATGTTATCAAACTGTTAAATCAGACACACAAACACCTTCAAGTATCTGGTGGCGAGCTAAGAAGGTAAGTGAACCATTATCATCGCGCTTAAAAATAACACATTGGTCATCATCATGATTTAACACACAAAGATAGCGATCATTATCTAGTAGATTGAAATCCCGTGGTTGTTTTCCTCGAGTTGAAACTCGCGCTTCGAAATGTAAGTGTCCATGTTGATCTACTATGAAGTGCGTAATAGAGTCATGCCCTCTATTTGAAGTGTAGAGATCTCTAGCATTCTTTGTAATGCGAATTGCTGCTGCCCAACGTGGTTTAAAGTTAGGAGGATACACAAGTGCTTTTAATAAAATTGAAAGTTTGTATCTTGATATCTCACATGTATAAATCTCCCCACTTAACTCACACAACACATATAGAATATTGAGTGAGGGATGTTTAACAGCATGACGTGGTCCACTGCCTTTAGGGAAAAACTCTTCCCAAAGAAGTTCGTATTGATTGTTATTCCAACGGAATGCACGAACGCAGTCTAATCCAAGATCACACATGATAATGCAATCTAATGATTCATCGTAATTTACATAATGTGCTTTTGATCCTTGAGGAAAGGTTATGGTTTGAACATGATGAAGTTGTTCATCTTTGAGCTCAATAATCATAATATGTCCTTCATGATAATTGGCAGTATAAATATGTTTGTGTTTTTTACTGTAGCTGATGTGACAAGGCACTTTTTGTTCAAGTAAAAGCATGTCCTTTACAATACCATCTTTGAGAAGGATTACTCCTGCTTGATCTAACACTTGTCCTACTGTAAAAATCATATCTTGAGAATGAGTCAAATAAGTAGGATTGGATACATTGGCAATTTGAGTCGTTGTAAATGACAATGTTGCTGGATCAAATTCAACACGATTGATTCCATTGGAACCTCGTTTTGTATATGAACCTGTTAAAAATTTAATCACGTAAGATCACTTTTGTTTGGAAGTGCGATCCATAAGATGATGTAAGGAAGTATCCCTACTCCTGTAAATGCTAAAACAATCGCAACAATTCGAAGTAAAGAAACGTCGATTTTTAGATTCTCTGATAGTCCTGAACAAACTCCACCGACAACTGCACCTTCGCTTGTTTTATAGAATCGTGTATTTGGGTCATGATATGCCATAGTTAATTCTCCTTATTGCATTATTATATCAAATTCATACCAACCATGATGAATTAATCGCAAGAACACATCCTATCACACGATGTCCTTGTGATTCTAAAAGATCCCAACATCTCATTAATGAGTTTCCTGTCGTGAGGACATCATCAACTAAAACAACCTCGTGAGTTAAGGGTGTTTTCGGTAATGTAATTTCAAATTGTGTAAGCTCCCGTTGTGATTTATCTTTGTTCTTTTGATCTGAATCTTCAACTTTCTTTAAAATATCGTGAGGCTTAATTCCACATATTTCAAGGGAGAGTTTTAAAGGATGAAAACCACGAGATTTCGTTTTAGACAGTGACGAAGGTACAATAACGACACTTCTTGATTGAATTATAGATTTTAAGTGTTTTCTTTGTGGATAAAACAGACATCCACATAAAGGGATATCCTTATGTTCTTTATATCGGAAGTATAGTGATGCAATCTTATGATCATATTCAAAGAAGTAGTTTATTTCTCTTCCTTTCATTATTACTTTCTTAGTTTTACTTTTTAAGAATTCTTCATGTTCAAGACATAAGTAATCATGTCTTATCAATAATGAGAAATCTTGTTTTTCAAGAGATACTAAACACCATAGGCAGTGGCATTGGCGTTTTGGAGTGTACTGATGCATGCATTCACCTCCTCACTGTCTTGAGATGAAATAAAGAATACATCTCCTGTAGGATACATCTTATGACGTCCGACACGTCCTGCTATTTGTACTAGCGAAGATTCATCAAACACTGAATGATGTGCCATGATTACCATGACATGCACATTTATGAATGTCACTCCTCTCTCAAGAATAGTCGTACATACAAGTGTGCCTTGTTGTGTATTGGAGAAATGCTCAATGATTTTATCTTTATCCTCACTTTTTGAAGTAAGTACATCACATCTTAGAACTTGAGCATACCTTATAGCTTGTCTTATTGAAGGTACAAAGATAAGCCATTTCTTTTGTCGTGGTCTTAGTTTAAATATCCAAAAAAGCATTAACCATGAAAATGTTCTAATATGCACTGGAATAGAAAGAGGGATATGTGTTGGTCTTTCATAACATGTAATATGTGACCACTTTTCTTCTACCATTGTTTTGCGAAGATCATGGGGTATGGTAGCACTCATCATGATGCATTGATGTTTGTACGTTTGCGAAACTAAATGTTGTAATAAATGATTCCCTTTATAAGGAAAAGCATCCACTTCATCTAGTATTAGCACATCAAAACTTTGCTTATATCTAAAAGCTTGATGTGTTGTGAATAATACTAAGTCTGCAGCTAATTGTGTTGTATAGCCTTCACATACTGCAATCACAGTAAGTGAGGGAAAGACTTTTTGAAGTCTTAAAGTAAGTTCTAAGACAACTTGACGTCGTGGTATTGCCCATCCTACTTTAAACCCTTTGTTTAAGCGATCTTGAATAAGCTCTAAAACACATTCTGTTTTACCTGCACCACATACTGCTTCAAATAGAACATTTTTGTCATGGGTATAACATAACTGTTTAGATACTTCTTTTTGCTTTGGTGTTAATTCAAAACTAAGATTTATGTCTTCAATAAGATGATTTGGACATGTTACTTCAATAGGTTCTAGTGTTGCTACACTAAGGCAGACACGACAAACACTTACTGCTTGATGAATAAAAGATAAATCTTTATGTTTTGACTTGCAGTATTCACATGGCATAAAAAAACTCCTACGTTAATGTTCGTAGGAGCGGTATTTTTTCCTAAAATCCCAAGGTGTAATGATTTCCCCTGTGACTAGATAAGCCTCTTTAGCATGAATAGCCATTGGTGTGTCAGAATATGAATCAGAATAGAATGCTTGAATATTTTCTAAATCATATTCTTTTTCAAAGCGAAGTGGTTTCTCATTACCATAACAATTCTCACCAATATGATGCCCAGTATTTAAATCAATTTCAGAGGCAATAAGATTTACCTCAAGTAATTCACACATTGGTTTGATAAGAAATGATGGTGAAGCTGAAATGATAATGTCATCGTTTCTCTTTTGATTCAAGTACCATGTGTGAATGTCATTTTGTCGTGTTGACCAAAAATCATTAACGACTTGATTAAGATCTTTGACTTTTGGTAACACTTCATACATGACATTTTTCATTTGTGTCTTCGTAATCTGTTTAAGACTATATCGAATAAAAGCAAATCCCATCTTAGGAAGATGAAATAGAATTGATGGTTGCCTCTTTATTAGATAGCGAAAAAAAGCTTGAGTACTGTCGTAAGGAATAATGGTTTTATCAAAGTCATACACGTTCATATTATTGAACTTGTGTTAGTAAGTTAGATAGCTTTAAGGCAAATCCAACAGGATCTTCAATAGGAAGCCCTTCAATGAGGCAGGCTTGATCATAAAGAACATCCGCAACATCATCTAATACACTTGATTTATTCTCGTAAAGACGTGTGAGTGTCACAAGAAGAGGGTGATCAGGATTAAGTTCAAGGATTCTTTTTGCTTTAATGTTTTGATCTTTAGCATCTGGCATTTGAGATAATACTTTTTCCATCTCAAAGGATACACCTTCAGTAGACACAAGGCATACTGGATGTGACTTAAGTCTTGAAGATAAGCGAACATCTTCAACTTTATCTTTAAGTTTTTCTTTAAGTGCTTCTAAAACATCTTTAGATTTTTCGCTAGCGTCTTTTATAGCTTCTTTTTCAGTTTCATCACTTAGATCTAAATCACCTTGATTAATTGACTTGAATGGTTTTTCTTGATAATCACGAACCATTTGTAGTACAAACTCATCAATATCATCAACAAGGTAAAGTATTTCATACCCTTTATCTTTAACACGCTCACTTGCAGGTAAACGATCAGCTTGTTCAATCGTATTAGCTGATATGAAATAGATTTCTTTTTGATCATCTTTCATGCGTGTAACATACTCAGCAAGTGTTACAAACTTCTTCTCATGTGATGAATAGAATAATACTAAATCGATAAGTAGTTCTTTATTCATGCCATAGCTTTGGTAGAGACCATACTTAAGTTGATTTCCAAAAGCCTGGTAGAATGTTTCATAGGATTCACGATCTGAAGTTAGAAGAGAGATAAGTTCACTCTTAATCTTCTTCTCAAGTCTTTGAGCAATAGATTTTAGTTGACGGTCTTGTTGGAGTATTTCCCTGGAAATATTTAAGTTGAGGTCTGGAGAATCCACAAGTCCTCTCACAAATCTAAAGTGATCACCAAGGAGATCTTTTGCTTTATCCATAATAAAGACACCTTTAGAATAAAGTTGTAGCCCTTTTTCAAACTCATTGGAGTAGAAATTGAACGGTGCTTTCTTAGGGATATACATTAGTGCTGTGAAAGAAAGATTACCTTCCACATTCATATGAATCACCTTTGCAGGATCTTCAAAATCATAGAATTTGTCTTTGTAGAATGAATTGTATTCATCTTGTGTAATATCAGATTTACTTCTCTTCCATAAAGGAATCATTGAGTTAAGTGTTTCCACTTCCTCTTCATCATCTTTTTTCATCATGATTGGATAGCGAATGTAATCTGAGTATTGCTTAATAAGTGAGCGAACATTATAGGTTTCTAAGAAGCGATCAAAGTCTTCATCTTCAATATTTTCTTTGATATGACAAGTGATGATTGTTCCAACATCTTCTTTGTCTGCTTCATCTACGAAGTAACCATCTACTCCTGCAGATTCAAAGATAAATGATTTATCACTGTTAATCTTCTTAGAGATGACTGTAACCTTATCAGACACCATGAATGCAGAATAAAACCCTACACCAAACTGTCCAATAATCTCTACATCATTAACTCCTTTTTCAAGGGCTTGCTTGAATGCTAAAGAACCTGATTTCGCAATGGTACCAAGATTGTCTTCCATATCACTTAGATCCATACCAATACCGTTATCTTTGATAGTAACGGTTCTAGCTTCTTTGTCTACACTCACTTCAATATGAAGCTTAGTGCGATCAATAGAAATGGAATCATCCTCTAGGGATGCAAAATACAACTTATCACATGCATCACTTGCATTTGAAATAAGTTCTCTTAAAAAGATATCTTTGTTGGTATAAATTGAGTTGATCATTAAATCCAACAAACGTTGAGATTCTGCCTTAAACGGCTTGTTTTCTGCCATATGACCTCCTATTTTAGCACTCATATATTATAAGTGCTAAAATAGACCGTGTCAATCTACACCCATAAAAAATAAGCCCTTTACAGGCTTATTGAATTATTTTTATGATTTCTCTGTTGTCGGATACAATCGCAAATTCGATTGGATATTCACCATCATATGGACCTTCGAATAACACTATGTACTCACTAATGTATGTCGTTTCTCTTGGTTTTCCATCGATGATAATTTGAGTTGATGGAAAGAAGTTACTTCCCTCTAAGATGACATAGTCTTGTACAAAACTAATATTTGTTACTTTAGGAGCTTTTAACCCCATCATCATTGTTTTAGGAAGTCTTACAGAATCCATACTAACTTGACTGCCTTCAACCCAATCATAATGAATCCATTGAAGGGTTTCTTTATCAAGGAAGTTTCTTTGCTGAACTTGATTAATGGTTGTTCCTGGATGCTTAATAAGTGATAGAACCTTTGAACCTAGTTTTGGTAAATCTAAATTCTGCTCTGTATGATTAAGTTCAAAATTAGCGACAATAACATAATCTGTTTGATAAGATGCTGTATCATCTAGTCCAAATTCTAATCCTGGTAAATGATCTCCGTATAAAACTAGAATAGTTGGTTCATCATGAGATTGCACCCAAGTTACTAACTCCTCAATCATTAAGTCCATTTCATTGAGTTGGTTTAGATAATAGTTGATGTTGTTATTAGATTTCCCATCAGATGGATTTACATATTGAATCATTCCTAAACCTAATGGATCATTTGGAAAATCTCCATGAGCTTGAACAGAAACTGCAAACACGAAGTCTCTTCCATAAGATTGAGCCATAGCTGATTGAATATAAGGAATTAAATGCTTATCTTTAGCCCACCCTTTTGGTGTTGTAGTGACATCTTTCATAGTTTCAAGACTTACGAAATAATCAAATCCTAGATATTTATATACAACTTGTCGGCGATAAAAGTTAGCAACATGGTTATGTATTGCGGTAGTAGTGTAGTTTTGTTCATTGAAGTAAGATACTAGGGAAGGAAGTGATTTCTCTCTTAGGATGGTCTTGTAAGGATATTCTCCAACTCCAAAATAGGATAAATCCATTCCTGTTAAAAACTCAAACTCACTATTTGCAGTTCCACCACCAATGGTAGGAACTGTAAGTATGCCAGAAGGATAATTATTTTTTAGATAACTAAAGTATGGGATAGGATTGGATTGAAGTTGTAATGTACTTAGTCGATTTACATCAAAGAATGATTCTAATTGTAATGCAATAACATTTGCATTGATTGAATCTGATTGATCTTTATTAAGTCCTTGAAGTCTTTGAATTAGAATGTCTTGGTCAAATCCTAAAGGTCTTTTAACCCCTTTGGAAATAGCACTTTGTATAAAGGAATACGCAAACCCAAATTCATCATAGGTTGTCTTTAAGTTACCATCTGTTTCACTAAAACGAGCTACTGAAGAAGATAATGTAGGCATGCTCATCAGAAGCATTCCTATAACACCGACATGAATAAAACCTTTCTTGAATAAACGTTGTTTAGGTTGAGATTTAAAGAATGAAAACAATAAGCCAATGATCAACATTAAACTTGATAAAATGATGATTATGATTTGAGTAGTGTTAAGATAAAGTGGCATGATTTTTGTAATATTCGCAATGAATTGAGCGTCATCAAGAGTTAATGGAGTCATTCTAAAAGTACGAATTACCATGTTGATGATTGCTAGAGAAAGCCAGGTTCCATAGACAAGATAGAACGTATACCTTTGTCGTTTCGTAAAGAAGACTAAAGAAAATGACAAAGCTACTAAACAAGCATTATAAAAAAATACCATCGGATGACTAATTAAGAAATCGATCATCTCTGATATTGAACGTCGATTGAAAAGTTCAATGAGTAGGACAAGTCCAAATGATACTAACATCCAATAAATGAATAATTGAGTATTTTTTTTAGAATTTAGGTTCTTCATGATGTTGTATCTTAGCACTTAAATATGTGATATGCAATGATTATTATATAGAATGCACTTAGTTCACACTATGTTACATATTTTTTGCTCAGAAAAATATAATATGTGACTAAATCTTCTTATAAGAAAGAATTATCTGTTTTCTAGATTGAAATATAAGATTGTATTCACTTTGGATAGACAACAAGTACTCTTAGGTTTTCCATCTTTTATATGATAAAAATATAAAAAAACAACAACCATGCGGCTGTTGTCTTAGTAAAAGGTTTTTAAATTAAAGTACTAATGAAGATTGAACACTTACTGCTCTTAATCCTGCGTGTGCAGTGAGTGTAGCTGGTAGGTCAATAATGTCAACTTGGACAGGTCCAAAGCGTTCTACTAATGCTGCTTTTAAACGGTCAGCAATGTCTTGAGCTTCACATTCGCAAATAACGAACTTAGTTACTCCAACTGCAACTCCTTTTTCAGCAAAATCATCAATAACCATTTTGAAAATTCCAGCTTCTGTGCGTGATGTTCCAGCTTTTTCAAAAGTCTTTCCACCATTGCGAAGAACTGCTAATGTTCTCAATTTAAGAAGTGATGCAACTGTTTTTAATGCTGGGGATACACGTCCGCCACGCACTAGTTGATCTAAGTTTTCTGGAATCAAGAATCCTTGAGTCATATCAATAACAGTTTTAGCCATTGATAAGATTTCATGTTTGCTCTTGCCTTCTTTAACCATGCTTGCAGCTTTGAAAGCAATGTCACGAAGTGGTCCAGCTAATGTTAATGTGTCGATCAATGTTACATTAGTCATTTCGTTGTCATTCATAGCTAAATTGAAACCTTGGAATGTTCCTGAAAGATGTGAGGACAATGAGAAGATGATAATATCATCCCAATCTTCGCCTTTCCAACGTTTCATAAGGTCATTCACATAACCAAGATTTGGCTGTGATGTTTTAGGTGCTGCTTTCTGTTTTAGCTTCTCACGAAGTTCTGCAACAGTCATATCAAGTTGATCACGATAAACTTTACCATCAAGTTCTACTGATAAAGGTACAATTTCAATACCATGTGCTTTCGCTACATCTAGGTCAATTGACGCAGATGAATCAGTTACAATTAAAATTTTTGACATACTTTTCCTCCTAATAGGGTATGATGCCATTATAAATAGT
Source organism: Erysipelothrix sp. (assembly GCA_018335655.1). Taxonomy (GTDB): domain Bacteria; phylum Bacillota_I; class Bacilli_A; order Erysipelotrichales; family Erysipelotrichaceae; genus UBA6182. The sequence continues at coordinate 4,007 of JAGXRX010000049.1, read as the reverse complement.
GAAGGTTTGAATGTCAAACCATATGGCTGTCATCCTCCTCTTTTCACTTCAATTTCATCGATATTTAGTAATAATTACTATATATATATTGATTGTGAAAATAATTTCATCATCATTTGATATACTAAATCTATGAACACTGTAAAGACTACTGCTTCCACTTCATTAATCATTAATAAATCTACCTTTATTGGATTTGTTTTTCCATGTGTTAATAAAGAAGATCTTAAAGCACAACTTAATCTACTCTGGAAACAACATCCGAAAGCAACTCATATTTGTGTTGCCTTTGTGGGTGATTCAATTGATGACACTTGGTTTGATGATAATGGAGAACCAACACATAGTGCAGGTAAGGTAATGTTGAATGTACTCTTAAAGCAAAACCTTCTTAGAACTGGTGCATTCGTTGTTCGCTATTATGGAGGTATTAATCTTGGCGTTGGTGGACTCGTAAAGGCTTATACCACATCCATAACAGAAACACTTAAAGAGTCTGAAATTAAAGCTATTGAACATAAACCTCAAGTTCACTTTAATTTATGTTTTGAACATGGATTTGCTTTATGGGAAACACTTAAGCGTAAGAAGTGGGATATTGAAGTAAAACAAAATGATGAATTTCTAAGGTTTTCAATCATGTGTAGTAAAGATGAAATCATGGTCTGGTTGAGCACTATTCCTAACTCATGTTATGGTGAGATTGAAGAAAACTTAATTGAAATATGATATAATCGATAATCATGAACAACACTAAAGAACTGTTAGCACGAGTTAATCTAAAGTACACTAAACAGCGTGAAATCATCTTAGATGCTTTACGTGATTTAAAAGTGCCTGTCACAGTTGAAAAACTTGATGATTACTGTCGCCAACATCAACACCCAATAAACCTTTCCACAATATACCGTACAATTGATTCACTTTCACAAGTCAATCTAATTCATAAGACTTATAATTCCATTACACAAACTACTATGATTGAACTTGTAGCACCAACCCATAAACATTATCTTGTATGTGTTGAGTGTCATAAGATGATTCCTATAAAAATGTGTCCAATGCATAGTATTCTTGATTCAATTGAATCTGATTATGATTTCGTGGTTGCTTCACATCAACTTGAGATATCAGGTTTATGCTCAGCTTGTGCCAAAAAGAAAAGCCTAGTAACAGAAAAATAGCATACTTAAAAGGTCCAGTAAATTCTACTGGACCTTTGTCTTTAATTTATAATCTCCACATCTCTGATAAAGGCATGAAGACAAGTGAATCTGCATTGACTTTAGCTTGATGACGTTGTGCTTTAACATTGTTTTCAAGTTGAGCAAGTAATGGTTTATTGGTCATAGTCATGACATAAACCGTCTTCTTTAGTAAGTACCATGAAACAATTGCATGATGTATAACAGGACTGCGATCTTCAAGAGTTGGTACTATTTGAATGACGTGTTCCTTAATGCTTTGAGAAAGGGCAACACATGCAGCCACTGCTTCATCGAGTTTCTTAAAGATATGATTATCAAGAACACGTTGAGCATTACCAATCGTCATTTGATCTTGAAGAACCTTTTTAATCAATGATGCGTCATACATGGTTGGGTCTGTGACACAAGACATGACAAAATTTCTTTGATCTTGAAATATAGCTTCTGGTTCAGTAAGGGCAAAATAATAACCTTTTGAAATTAAGTAGTCATCTTTTCTTGGTCCACCCAAGATAAAGCCCACACCTACTTTCTTTTGTGTATCTCCATACACAATATAGGGAACTTGTATCGGTCTTTCAGGAAGTTTAAGAATATCCTTGTAACGTATGATTTGATTCGTTACTAAATTAGGATTAACCCCAAATGAGTAATCCACCATAATTCTAAAATTCGGATTCATCTCAAACAATTCTTGGAAGAGCGGATACAAAGAATGATCGTCACTAATTGTAGTGAGAAAATCTTCTAAGTAGCCATTGAAGGCGCAACGTCCATTTTCTTTACGGACGTCTGGAATCTGCAATAAAATTTCCGTGACAGACATGACTTGCCCCCTTTCGGATGGGTTATGATTTCTTCTTGACTATTAGTGGCAATGCTTCAAGGAAAAAGACTGATCCAAGCAACATAATCCCACCAATCCATGTTTGTGTTGGAATCACAAGTTTAAACACAATCGCAGAACCAAGTACTCCAAATATGGCTTCAAAAGTAAGAATAATAGAGGCCACCGAGGAGGCAACTGACTTCTGCCCAAATGTTTGCAGAAAGAAAGCTATTCCACTACTAATTAAACCAATATACAACACATAGTATAAACCAGAAGACGTAAAATTTGTATCAGTAAATAGTAAAAAAGTGCTAGAAATTGCTGACATAGTGAATAATTGTATCGTTGTGAGCGATAAACTGTCATTAAATCGTGATAATTGGCTTAATCTTATGATATGAACCGCAAAAAATATTGCACCTCCCAAAAGCCAAATATCACCAATATTGATACGAATTGACCCTTGAACACTAATTAATGCGACTCCAATGAATGCCGTTATAGAAGTGAGTACAACTATTGGCGTAATCTTATGTTTATACCATAGTGCCCCAATAATAGGAACAAATATTACATACATTGCAGTGATGAATGATGCGTTTGCAGGACCAGATAATGCTTGCCCATAAGTCTGCCCAACAAAGCCTAATGTAAGGAAAAATCCTGCTTTTATTCCTTCAATCATTAATTCCTTATTCTTCCAAAATTTTCGTCGATATGAAAAGATAAGCAGCAGTGAACCCCCAATAAACCCGCGAGCTGCTAGAAGCGCCATGGGGTCCCATCCAGAAATTAGGGCACCCTCAACCGCAACGAAACCAAACCCCCATAAAAATGCTGATAAAAACAACGATGACTTTGCAAGTTTGATTTCTGCGCTCATATCTACTCCTTTATCTTGTATAATAATATTCAGGGGAAAAATCTATGAAAATAATCATTGCACCACTGTCACTTCATGATGCGATCATGAGTCAAACTTTGCAAAGTGAGCGTTCTGCTTTCAATGTTTCTGTTTTAACGCTCTCTGTTTTTAAGGAGCGTTTTTTAAGTCTTCCAAAGTTGAATCTTGAATTAGTCATTCAAGCACTCCCTATCATATCAAATATTCGAACTCATTGCACTTTACTTAGTGATTCACTTTCTTATCTAGATCATCAAGTTAATTTACTATCATTTGCAGTTGAGTGTCATCAATTAAATATATCATTTCACTCTCTTCCACAAGACAGTGAAAAAGACAAAGATATCAAGACTGTCTGTTTAGCTCTTGCACCTTTACTAACTAAATTTGATAGTATTGAAAGTGCTGTATCAAACCTTTCAAGTGAACTTGATATTTGGATATATCCTCATCCTGCCTCAGCTATGGATGCAATCTTAGTTAATGCATTACTTCAATCAAAAGCAAAACAGTATCCTATAAGTAAGGTTTCTAGCAATTTTAGGATTCATAATGCCTTGAATCCTGCACTTGAAGCAATGGCTATTGCACAACATATTGTTAAACAACCTACACTATCCACAAGAATACTCTGTGCAAATCCTTCTGATATTTCAAGTTTAGAACATGCTTTCAACCTATATAACATTCCCTTTAACTCAACACTATCTCAATCTTCTTCCCCTATTATCTCAGCACTCATTAGTGCATGTGAATATGGACTTAACTCTGATCGTGAACATTTCATTAAGTGTTGTAAACATAATTTAGTTCCTCATGAATATACACCATCCTTAATTAAATACATGGATATCTTTAATATTCCTCTATATGCATGTGATTACACATTTAATCATGTTGCTTCTACTCCTTTAAAGAGTGATCTTTTTGAATATGATATTCATCATTTCATTACACTTGAAAAAGAAGCAGAGAGTGCTCGTCAACATATCATGTCTGTGCTGAGGTCATGGTCTACAATAACATGGGTTGAAGATGTCTATGCCTTCTTAATACAACGTAA
>JAGXRX010000048.1 GCA_018335655.1 Erysipelothrix sp. | reverse complement strand
TATCACGATACTCAAACATCTTTAACACTTAAAGGAATTGAAGGAAGTGCTAAGATTAAAGCAATTCTACAAGGACTTCGTGATAATCCGCTCACTCACATTGGACCACTTAAAGTCTTGAAACAGCAAGACTATCAATCACTTAGTGAGATTGTTGATGGAAAAGTTACACCACTCACAGGATTTGTGAGTAGTGATGTTCTTAAATACGAATTAGAACATGGCTCATGGGTTGCGGTTAGACCTTCGGGAACTGAACCAAAATGCAAGTTCTATTATTGTGTTAAAGGTGAAACTAAACTTGAAGCAGAGAAATTATTTAATGAATTACAGACTAGCATGGCAGCAGTTGTGTCATAACACAAGGTTTTTCCTTGTGTTTTTAATATTCAAACCAGGAGGTAACTTATGAATAAAAGTACAGTACTCGACAGTTTTTTTTCAGGGCATTGTCTAGATGCTCATAAAGTGTTTGGCGCACATTTTGCATACGAGGGGATTAGTGGGGTTCGTTTTACAATTTATGCTCCAAGTGCACGTGCTGTGCAAATTTTAGGAGACTTCAATCACTGGAATGGTGAACAACATTATTGCGAAAAGATTGATGAGCGGGGTGTTTGGTCAGTATTTATCCCTAACGTCATGGAGTGGGATATCTACAAAGTAAACATTCAAACAATATACGGTCATTGGATCGAAAAATCTGATCCCTATGCATTTCATTGTGAAATGCGTCCTAAATGGGGAAATCTTGTTGTAAATCTTAAAGACTTTGCATGGGGTGATATCACATGGATGAATCGCAGAGAAAAGAACTTTAATCGACCACTGAACATATACGAAATGCATCTTGGTTCTTGGCGAAGAAAATATGGCTATGATTGGATGAATTATGAGGAAATATCCCGTGATTTAATTCCTTATCTCAAACAAGGTGGTTACACCCATGTTGAAATCATGCCACTTAATGAACATCCATTTGATGGTTCATGGGGTTATCAAGCTACAGGTTATTTTGCAGCAACTTCTCGTTATGGATCACCTAAACAACTGATGGCATTAATTAATGAACTACATCTTAATGATATTGGTATCATCATGGATTTTGTACCTGCTCACTTTGTGCGTGATAGTTTTGGACTCATTCAATTTGATGGAACACCACTCTATGAATATCCAAAACCTGAAGATGCTTATTCACAATGGGGCACAATGATGTTTGATGTGTGGAAAGATGATGTTCGCAGTTTCTTATTATCTGCAGTATCTTTCTGGTTAGAGACATACCATATTGATGGTATTCGCTTTGATGCAGTTGCGAATCTATTGTTTTGGGAAGGGAATAGACTGCGTGGTGCAAATGAAGGGGCATTAACCTTCATTCGTCGTATGAACTACTTAATTGGTGAGCGATATCCTCATGTTATGCTTATTGCAGAAGATTCTACAGATTTTCAAGGAGTTACCACACCTACCTTATACCAAGGTCTTGGGTTTGATTACAAATGGGATTTAGGATGGATGAATGACACCTTGAAATACTATAGTATAGATCCTATCTATCGTAAGTTTCATCATCATCAGCTTACCTTCTCAATGGCATATTTCTATTCAGAGCGTTTCTTACTTCCTTTATCTCATGATGAAGTTGTTCATGGGAAAGGTACAATTATTAACAAAATGTGGGGAAGCTATGAACAGAAGTTTGCCCAAGTTAAGAACTTACATGGATATATGATGGCTCATCCAGGGAAGAAACTAAACTTCATGGGTAATGAGTTAGCTCATTTTAGAGAGTGGGATGAAAATAAAGAACTAGATTGGCATTTACTTCAATATTCACGACATTATTCATTTAATCGATACTTTAATGATCTTAATAAGATCTTAAATCACCATTCTTGCTTATCTCGATATGATTATGAGCAAAAAGGATTTAGATGGATTGATGCTGATAATACAGAACAATCTATTTACTCCTTTATTCGTGAAGATGAAGCGAGCACAATGCTTATTGTGATGAATATGACACCTCAAAGTTATGAACACTTTGATTTAGGTGTTCCTTATCAAGGATTCTATACAGAAATTATTAACTCTGAAAAAGATATTTATGATGGATGTAATCAATGTAATTTCATACCTGTACATAGTAATGAATTTTCAGTGCATCAACAACCATACTCGATTAACATTCGAGTTGCTCCCTTTGCGATCATTTATTTCGAGTTTAAGAAATAGGGTTTTGTTTGTATCATACTCAATAATTTGATATGATAGCAAAGGTTTAGAGGAGGAAATTATGTTTCAAAACAAAACCGATTTCAAGCGAGACTATTCAAAGCGAATCGAAGAAAAATACGGTCGCTCTATTGAACAGTCACACGCTACGGAGCGTTACATTATCTTAGGTGATATGGTACGCGATTACGCATCCATACATTGGAAGGGCAATAAAGAAGAAATTGCATCTAACAATCAAAAACAAATGTATTACTTTTCAATGGAGTTTCTCATTGGAAGATTAATGACGAATAACTTACAAAACCTTGGTATTTACAATACCGTTAAAGATGGTTTAGGTGATTTAGGGATTGACCTACATGAATTAGAACTACTTGAATCTGATGCAGGGCTTGGTAATGGTGGCTTAGGTCGTCTTGCAGCATGTTTCTTAGATTCATTAGCATCTATGGCACTTCCAGGCCATGGAGTTTGCTTACGTTATGAATATGGCCTTTTCAAACAACTTATTGTGAATGGTGCTCAAGTTGAAGTGCCTGATCAGTGGATGAAACTTGGAAATGTTTGGGAAATTCGCAAACCTAAACATGCGGTCGATGTTAAGTTTTGGGGACGTATCGAAATGCGCAAAGATGAAAAAGGTCGTGTGATCTTTGATCAAGTCGATGCAGAACATGTACGTGCGGTACCTTATGATATGCCTGTAGTAGGTAGAGATACACAAACAACCAATACACTTCGTTTATGGGGTGCAGAAGCAAGTGATGTCTTACCTAAAAATAAAGATTTCCGTATCTACATTAATGAAGTTAATGAAATTACACAAAACGTATATCCTGATGACTCTACTGAGCATGGACGCTTTTTACGTCTCAAACAACAATACTTCTTTGTCTCTGCAGGACTTCAATCAATGATTAAAGCACATCTTCGTGTGTATCCAGATCTTTCAAATTTCCATGAGAAGATCGCAATTCAAATGAATGACACTCATCCTATTTTAGTCATTCCTGAACTTATGAGAATCTTAATGGACCAATATGAGTTTTCATGGGAAGAAGCATGGGAAATTGTTACAAAAACTGTTGCCTATACGAATCATACTGTCCTTGCGGAAGCTCTTGAAAAATGGCCAGTTCAATTTGTTCAAAGACTGCTTCCACGTATCTTCATGATTATTGAAGAAATCAACAATCGTTTCCTTCAAGAACTTAGAGTGTTACGCCCTAATAATGAAGGTTTAGTCTATCAACTTGCTATTATTAAAGATGGACAAATTCATATGGCTCATTTAGGAGTTGTGTCTGCATTCTCAGTTAATGGGGTGGCAAGACTACATACCGAAATCTTAAAGAATGATGTTATGAAGGAATTCTATGAAGTTTATCCTTCAAAATTCAACAATAAAACTAATGGTATTACTCATCGTCGCTGGTTAACCTATACAAATCCACAACTTCATGAACTTATTAAAGATCTTATTGGAGATAATTATGTGTATGAACCAAGTGATCTTGAGAAGTTACTTCCTTACGCAAAGAAAGCTGCAGTTCAAAAGAAATTCTTACAAGTAAAACAAGAACGCAAAGACATCTTAGCAGCTAAACTTAGAGAGTGGACTGGGGTTGATGTTGATCCTACATCCATCTTTGATGTACAGGCAAAACGTCTACATGCCTACAAACGCCAACTTCTTAATGTCTTAAATATTATGAGTTTAGTGTTTGAAATTGATCAAAATCCTGAGTTTACAATGCATCCTCGCACGTATATCTTTGCAGCGAAAGCCGCTCCTGGATATTACTTTGCGAAGAAAGTTATACGACTCATTCATGCGGTTGCAGACAAAGTTAATAACAATCCTAAATACAACCGTTTCTTTAAAGTCGTCTTTATTCCAAACTACAATGTATCCGTTGCTGAGTATTTGATGAATGGTGCAGATGTATCAGAACAAATCTCTACTGCAGGTAAAGAAGCGTCTGGAACAGGGAATATGAAGTTTATGATGAATGGTGCATTAACTCTAGGTACTCTAGATGGTGCGAATGTTGAGATTGATGAACTTGTCGGACGTGATTATACTGTTATCTTTGGACTTACAGTGGATGAAGTGAATGCACTGAAGAAGTCTGGGTATAATGCCTTTGAAGAAGTGAATAAACAACCGATTCTTAAAAAAGTTATGGATAGCTTACTCTCTAATGCTTGGAGTGATAAAGCTGATGAGTTTAGAGCAATCTATGATGAAGTCATGTATCGTAATGATGAATACTTCTTAGCAGCAGACTTTGAAGCATACCGACTTGCACAACTTGAAGTTGAGAAACGCTATCTTGATAAGAAATACTGGGCAGAGATGTGCTTAGTCAATATTGCGAAAAGTGGTTTCTTCTCCTCAGATCGTACTATTGCACAATATGCCAAAGAAATCTGGGATATAAAACCAATTCATTAGTCCATAAACTTGTCTAGAAATAGACAAGTTTTTTTATCTTTTGACATACTATCTATTGTGCTTGCATCCCAAAAAATCAATAATATATGGTATTATTATTCTTGCAGGTGAAAATTATGAGAAAAGTTAAACGTTTTGAAGCTCATCTTGATGACTTCAATCTCATCACGATATATTTATCAAAACAATATTACCAAGGGAAAAGTGATCTTTTCTATTTAAAAGACGCTTCAGGACAACTTCAAAAGCTTACGATTAAGACACTTGAAAACACTTCACATGACTATGCGAAATATGTCGTGTCTCATCATACTTCTATTCCTATCGGTGAACCGATTGAAATTGTCGAAGAACATAGCTTAGCAACGCCACTTCAAATTGGACTAGTAGTTAAGAAAGATGCTTTTGATGAAATGTATGCTTATCATGGACTTGATCTTGGTGTGAGTGTCACTGACTCTAAGACAACCTTTAAGCTATGGGCACCCACCGCATGGGAAGTAAAAATCAATCTTAAACATCCATCCCTTGAAGGAACATTTCTACTAACAAAACAAGAACGTGGTGTGTTTTGTTTTGAAGTACCTCAAAATCTTCATTTGGCTGAATATACTTATATGATCTATCGTAATGGACGTTGGGTAGAAAGTATTGATCCTTATGGTCAATCTTCTAAAACCAATGGTCAAGTCAGTGTCGTTATCGATCATACAACATGTAGTGTTGATCTTGAAGAAGATAAACTTCCTCCATTTATTCAAAAGACAGATGCAATTATTTATGAAGCTTCTATTCGTGACTTTACCATGGATCCTGCTGGAAATAATCCATATCCAGGAACATTTAAAGGATTTATTACTCAAAATACTGTGTCAAACCAAGGAACATCTACAGGATATGATTACTTAAAGACACTTGGGGTTACGCATGTCCAACTATTACCGATATTTGATTTCTATACTGTTGATGAGCAAAACGTAAAAACATTTTATAACTGGGGTTATGATCCTCATCAATACAATGTGCCTGAAGGAAGTTATTCTACACAGCCTGACTTACCATGTGCACGCATTATTGAGTTAAAGAAACTTGTAGCCCAACTTCATAAAGATGGCATGCGTGTTGTTATGGATGTAGTTTACAATCATGTCTTTGATATGGATGAATCATCGTTTGAAAAAGTTGTACCATACTACTACTTTAGACGTGGTGACAATGGAGCAATCTCCAATGGATCATTTTGTGGAAATGATTTTGATTCAGGACGTCATATGGCTCGACGCTATATTATCGATTCAGTATCCATGTGGACAAAAGAATATGGTGTCGATGGATTTAGATTTGATTTAATGGGAATCCTTGATGTGGAAACGATGAATCAAGTCGAGACAACCTTAAAAGCTATTAAGCCTGACATTATGGTGTATGGCGAAGGTTGGAATATGCCAACCATGCTTGATGATAATCTAAAAGCATCCATGATGAATCAACATCTCATGCCTGAAATTAGTCACTTTAATGATTTCTTTCGTGATCATGTGAAGGGGAAGACAAGTGCGAATGAATCGACAGTAAAAGGGTATGTGGCAGGTGATGTGAATTATAAAGAAGCAATGAAAATGTCTTTAGTAGGAAATACGTATGACTTTCCGTTTGTGAAATTGTTTTCTTCACCCTCTCAATCTATTAACTATGTCGAATGCCATGATAATGCAACGTCATGGGATAAACTGAAAGAATGTGGCAAGGAAGATTCAAAAGAAGTGCGAGTTAAGAAGCATAAAATGCTTATTGGTTCAATATTATTATCAATGGGAATTCCTTTCATTCATAGTGGTCAAGAATTTGCACGCACTAAGAATGGAGCTCATAATTCATACCGATCTTCAGATTTAGTAAACCAAATTGATTGGCAACGTAAAGATCGTTATTATGATATTGTGTCCTACACTAAAGATATGATTAAACTTAGAAAATCATTGGCTCCACTACGCTTTAGTGAAACTGAACTTGTTCGCAAGCATGTTAGCTTCTCTGATCTTCAAAACTCCATTTTACTTATGGAATTTAAAGATGTGAAAGCCTATTGTGAGTATGATCATATTCAAGTTTTCTTTAATCCTACAGGACAAGTCATGTATCATCGCTTAAGTGATTATTATGATTTACTTGCGAATGAAGCAGGACTCATAGGACGCATACCCGTACAAAATCTAACTATTAATCCACATACGATTGTCGTTGTGGCAAAATAAAAGAGGCATTGCCTCTTTCTTTTTATACTTGAGTTATTAATACACCTTTAGGAGGTAATGTTACAAGATAGGATTTACTAATTAAATCATCCACATTCACAAACACAGGCCGGGTTTGAATATTAATCCAACATTCAATCGGTTCTTTTATAAATCTTAGTTTTAATAAATCATTTTCAAACACAAAATCAAAAGCTTGTGCAGAAGTGATTGAAGCATATTCTTTGCGAATCATGGATAATGTAGTGATGAAATCCATGAAATCTTCATTTAATGAATTCCATGGCATTGGACGACGATTATCAGGATCATGTGCGCCATCAAGTAGTGTTTCTGTTCCATAATAAATGCAAATTGAACCTGTAGATAAGAACAATAACGTCAATGCAAGTTTTACAGCATCTTCATTATGATTAAGTTGGTGTAAGAGACGTGGGGTATCATGAGAATCTAATAGGGTAAACATATTCTCTAGAATATTAGGATGCACCGTATGTTGTGTCTTCATGTAACGTTGAGTGAATGCTAGAGCATCGATACTACCTTGAGAAAACTCAAGAATAGCGCGACCTGTTGGATAATTCATAACACCATCAAAGACTTCATTATTCAACCAAGGATTAGCATCATGCCAAATCTCACCGAGTAAATAAATATCAGGTTTTATAAGCCTTGTTTGTGTATGAACTTCTTTTAAGAATGCCATATCAATTTCATTGGCAACATCAAATCGCCATCCATCAATATCTGCTTCCTTAACCCAATACGTTGCAACAGACACAAAGTAGTCTCGGGCTTCTTTATTGTGCATATTAATCTTAGGCATATTCTTAGAACTAGCAAAGGTTTCATACACAAAAGGATTAAAGGAAGTAATATGGAACCAATCTTTATAAGGAGATGCTTCTTTGTTCTTTAAAACATCTTCAAAGGCAAAGAAATGTCTTCCGGTATGATTAAAGACAGCATCAAGCATAATCTTAATACCAAGACTGTGGGCTTTACTTACTAAAGTCTTCAAATCTTCAAGTGAACCAAACCATGGATCAATGGCAAAATAGTCAATCGTGTCATATTTATGTGCTGTAGGTGAGGCAAAGATTGGGGTAAGATAAATCCCAGTAATCCCTAGAGTATCTAAGTAAGGGAGCTTATCAATAATCCCCTTTAAGTCTCCGCCAAATGACACACGATTATTAACATCTGCACTATTCCAATCAACAACCACATCAGGATCATTGGTTGAGTCACCATTATTAAAGCGATCAGGGAATATTTGATACCAAATCGTATCTTTTACCCATGAAGGTGAGCTTACACTCATAGAAGGGTGAACATAAGGAATAAAGAAATTATTCCAAAGTCCTACTTCCTCATTCATTGGAGTAAATCCATCTTCACCATATTGAATGCATGACTGATCATCGCAAATAATAAAGTGATACTTTAAACGATAGTTTTTAGGGGTGATAGTTGCTTGAAAGATAAAGTGGGTGAGTGTCTCAGCAACTTTTTCCATTGAAACAATGGTGTGATCCCAATGATAATCTTCAGCTGTTTTAATCCAAGCATGAGGATCTCCAAAGACACATTGGACACTTTGAATATCTTTTCCTGTATGAATTTTTAATGTGATATCACGATTGTGTAAAACACATTGCATGGTTGTTGAATTTGAATGATGTATTGCGCTTATGTTCATATTTGTTCTCCGTCCTTAATTGTGAAGAAGAACTTACTTCTTGTCAACCATGAGCGAATTGTAAACGCTAACATTTCAATTGAAAAAACACCTTGAAACTGTCATAATAGGTTCAGGAGGAATGGCATTCATGGATAAAAAACCGCGGTTTGATCAAAAACTATTGGCCATTTTTACAAAACCCTTCAGGGTATTGAAAGAAGTCCTAGCTGATATTAAAAAGCATCCCGATGCATTTAAATCAGCACTACTCTCGGTGTTCATCATGGGAGCAGGTCAGTTTAGAAACAAGCAAAAATCAAAAGGAGCTATTTTCTTAGGATTATTCCTATTGGTAGTGCTTGTGGAAGTATTAACAGGTGGTTACATCTACGCGTTGGATGAAATTGCACGTTTCCCAGCTGATTCAGGGGGAACGGTTTATTTTATAAGAGACTATGGTGGATTCTTCAGTTATGGTCTTTGGGGTTTATTTACTCTTGGGCAAGTTGTTGGTCAAACCATATATCGTGGACAGTTTGTTGAGACATTCAATAAAAACATTCCATGGTTAACCGCGGATAACTCAGTGACTTTGTTAGGTCGTGGGCTTATCGTTTTTGTCATTGCATTAGTAATCTTTGGGTTCTACGTTTATAACATTGTTGATGCATATAGAACTCGCAAACAAATCAATGCGGGCGCAGAAGTCGAAACCGGAATTAAATATTTCAAACGTCTTTGGAACGATATGTTCCCGTATATAATTTTAATACCATCACTTGTAATGATTATGTTTTTCACACTTGTGCCTTTCTTATTCTCATTTCTATTAGCCTTTACAAACTATACATATCGTCTACAAATTCCAAATGTCCTTATTCGCTGGGTTGGGTTTGATACCTTTAGACTCATTGTAGGTGATGCAGGTTGGTTTAACATGTTCCTTGGTGTTTTATCTTGGACATTTATCTATGCCATTATGTCATCCGTAACGGTATATCTCTTAGGTCTTTTTCAAGCAATCATTATTGAGAGTAAGTTCGTCAAAGTTAAGAAGCTTTGGAGAACAATCTTAATTGTTCCGTGGGCAATTCCAGCAATGATTTCACTTATGGTGTTTAGAAACGTTTTTGATACCAATGGGCTTGCGAATCAATTGTTATACGCAACCGATATGATGAGACCAGTATCAACATTCTTATATAACATTGGACTTCAAGGAAGATTAGATAATCCAATTTTCTGGTTAACCGCAAACTATAATGGTAACTTAGCGAAGTTTGTTGTCCTTATTGTTAACTTGTGGTTAGGTGCTCCATACTTCATGATGCTCATTACAGGGGTCTTAACAACACTACCTAAAGATCTTTATGAAGCAGCATCCATTGATGGTGCAACACGTTTTCAACAATTTAAGAGTATAACAATGCCTTTAATCTTAAGAGCTACATTACCAGCGATTGTGATGACGTTTACGTTTAACTTCAATAACTTTGGAGCGATATTCTTCTTAACTGGAGGTGGACCTGCCTTTGCGCGGGAAGTTATACCTCAATCCATGAGAATCATGGGTGGGGTTCCAGGGCAAACAGATATCCTGATTTCCTGGATTTATAACTTATCCTTTGCAAGCAATGCTCAACTTTATAACATTGCATCGGTATATTCCATTCTCATCTTCCTATTTATTGGGTCGATTTCAGTATTTAACTTAGCTCGCTCTAAAGGCTTGTGGGAGGAGGATTGATTATGAAATACAAAGTAACAAATATTTTCCTCGCTATCTTCTCATACACATGGTTGATTGCGGCAAGTTTTGTGGTATTGGTTCCAGTTATTTGGATGATTTCAGCAGCCTTCACACGTGGCAACTTGCTTACATCAGTGCCATTGATTCCAGACCCTTCAAGATGGTCGTTATCGAATTTTGAGTTTATCTTTACCTATCGCTCCAATCCAGCATCACAAATGGCGGACTTCCCTGGAGCATTCCTAAGAACACTACAAATTGCAATACTCACAACTGTCGGGGTTACATTCTTTTCTGTCATCACAGGTTTTGCGTTCGCAAGACTTCGATTCAAAGGAAAGAAGTTTATGTTATTAACGATGATGGTACTTCAAATGTTCCCATCATTCATGGGAATGGTTGCCTTGTTCTTGTTATTTAGAACATTTGGTATATTAAATAAGCCAAACTACTTAGCACTCATCTATATTGCAGGGTCTATTCCATATAACACATTCTTAGTTCGTGGATTTATGAGAAATATTCCTAAATCATTAGATGAATCTGCGGCTATTGATGGGGCTTCACCCTTACAGACCTTACGTCTCATCTTATTCCCACTTATTATACCTATCATTGGATTCTTAGCTGTAGGTGCCTTTATGGGACCATGGTTAGACTTCATCTTACAAGCACGTTTCTTACAACCAGAAAACATTACGGTTTCGGTATGGCTCTTTAGAACAACAGATCCATTCAATACATTATTCTATAATCCGCTTCGATTCATGGCTGGAGCATTACTCATTGCGATTCCAATCATGGTATTACAATTCTTCATGCAAAAGTATCTCGTGTATGGACTTACCTCAGGAGCAGAAAAAGGATAATGAAATTAAAAGCGTTTATATCAAGCGCTACATCGAACCGATCGATCATTCAAAATCGATCGGTTTCATTGTGGTGGCAATTCATAATATTATTGTTTTCTTTAATCATGATTGCATTCCCATTTATTGTGGGACGTTTTAACGTGAATGAAGCTTATCTTGATGCGAACTTTCCAGACTTTACTGATGATTTTGTGCTTGCACTTGAGCGAGGTGAATGTGATTTCGAAGATTTTGAATTATCATGTACTCGAAATAACATCGTCATTGATGGAGCAAGATATACAGTCTATATTTTACCTTCAGAAAATACTACGTTTAAACCTGAATCCATCATCTTTTATCCGACAACACTTCGTGTGACTCGCAGTTTTGAACAAACCATCGAAAGTATCTATCCGTTTTTCAATCAATCATTTGATCAAATACTACTTGATATGAATAATCAAGAATTTGAAATGACACCTAAGAAGTATTCTATTAATGTATTAAGAAATCTTGATCTTGCAGCTATGCCTGCTGATATGTGGTTCATCTATATGAGTTTAGCTGTTCAGTATCTCTTGTACTTGTTTGTAATATCAGCACTTATATGGTGGTTATACTCAAAACGAGGGTCTATTAAACTTCCTTTTAAGGAAATAACAGCAATGTTGATTGTAGTCATGTTTTGGACAGCACTTCCAACAGCACTACTAGGATTCTTTGCATCTACGTTAGCAAGCGTCTTATTTACCATTTTTTATGTCACCAGAATAATATTTATGTATACCAAGCTCACTCGCGAAATACGAGTGTAACCGTTTACAAAGTGAAATTTTTGTGATATAGTTTGAATGCTTAAATAACACTTTAAGCAAGAAAATTTCGGAGGGAAATTATACATGAAGAAGTTCATTAGTCTTCTTGCTGTAGGTTTGATCGCAGGCTCATTAGCAGCTTGTGCTCCAAGAACTACAGAGAAAACATGCGATGTTGACACTTTAGATGGAACAACCGTGTGTTTTGATGAAACGACTGGTCGTTTTGCCATTGAGAAAGATGCTGTTATTCGCTTTGGTGCCGACAATGACGCTCTAGGAGCCGCGATCGTCGCATTATGGAATGCAACTTATCCAGAACATGTTGGAAAAGTTGAATTCGTAAACAACGGTTCACAAGGATCTGCTGATGCTTTAGCAGAACAACAAGGTGAATATCCAGACGTGTTTATGGTTATTGATGGTGAAGTTCCACGTAATAACACACACATCCTGCCTATTCATACTGCATTAGCTTCAATTATTAAAGCAAACTCAATTAGCGCATATTACAACGCTGGTAATAGCTTAGCAACTGCAACTCACTATGCTCCAATGACTTACGATGGAATGGCTTTCTTAGTCAACCTAACTATGTTAGAAGCATTAGGTGTTAGCACAGCTGACGCTGACGGCGATGGACTACCTGATGCTGTTGACACATTCGAAGAAATCTTCGCATTATCAACTTCATGGATTGGTAACCGTCCTGTTTATAAAGACAAAAAAGTTAATATTGCTTTCCCAGTTTCACTTGGTGAAGTATGGTCTGGATATTCTTCATTAACATCAGCTGGATGGCAATTATTTGCAGATGGCGATCCAATCAAACCTGGTTATGATGATCCTAAATTTGCTGAAGGTTTAGAATTCTTACTTGCTGCGAAAGCTGCACAAGTCTCAGTTGAAGAATCTGGAGAAGTTACTCCTGCTGCTTCAATGGGATGGAGATGGGATCCAGTTCTTAATGATGAAACTGCTCCTTTCGGTCTAGTTGGTACTTGGATGAATATTGGTGCTGCTGTTGAAACAACAGGATCAGAATTCGCAATTACTCGTATGCCTACTTACGGTGGTGTTCAATTAACTCCATTTGTTAAAACTAAAGGTTTCGTTATTAATGCTTATACAAAATACCGCTCTGCTGCTACTGAACTACTTCGTTTAGTTTACAGCAAAGATGGTTTCCAAGCTATGGTTGATAGTTCAGCATATGCTCCTTCATTAGTTGATGGATCAGCACTTGTTCCTACATTAACTGAAGGTGGAGTACAAGCTCAGTTCATGAGCGCACTTGCATTCAACCAACCTGAGCCTGCATACTTACTTCCTAACAACCCACAAATGAAAGCTATGGATGCTGCTTATTATCCATTCCTATCTGCTATTCTTGGTGCTGTTTGGGATGGCGAACTAACAATTGAAGAAGCAGTTGCAGAATTAATTGCTGATTCAAATGAAAAGATTGCAATCGATAACCAAGCTCAATAATCTTTATCTAAATACAATTTAATCATAATGAGCATCGCAAGATGCTCATTTTTAAAGGAGACCTATGGAAAGAAAATGGTGGCATACAAGTGTTGGGTATCAAATATACCCACGCTCATTCTATGATTCAAATAATGATGGTGTTGGTGATTTACGTGGCATTATCGAAAAACTTGATTATTTAAATGAACTTGGAGTTAATCTATTATGGATTTGCCCATTCTATAAGTCTCCTATGGATGACAATGGTTATGATGTCAGTGATTATTTTGAAGTTGATCCTGTGTTTGGAACTTTTGATGATGCTAGAGAATTAATTGAAAAGGCAAAACAAAGAGGGATACGTATTATTCTTGATTTGGTAATGAATCAAACTTCGGATGAACATCCTTGGTTTGTGGAATCACGCTCACGCATAGACAATCCAAAACGTGATTTTTATATTTGGAAAGATCCAAAATACAATGAACATGGTCAAAGAATACCTCCTAATAATTGGGCGTCTTTCTTTGGCGGAACGTGTTGGAATTACGATAATATAACAAACCAATACTACATGAAAATATTCTCCAATAAGATGCCAGATCTCAATTGGGAAAATGAAGCAATGCGTTCTGCAATGTACGACATGGCTTCCTACTGGTTAGACTTAGGGGTAGATGGCTTTCGCATTGATGCGATTGCGCACTTAGCTAAGGATTTGTCTTTTGAAGACTCAGAAATGGCTTTGAATGAAGATGGTGTAGCACCAGATTGGAAGAAATTTTCTAATCGTCCTCGTTTGTTTGAGTATCTTCATGAGTTTAATGAGCGTGTTTTATCTAAATATGACATTGTCACTGTTGGAGAAGTTGGTGGTGGTGCAGATGTTGATGATGCGAAGAATTATTCTGGGTATGATATAAAAGGTTTCAACATGGTCTTTAATTTTGATCATTGTTGGTATAATGGCGCATGGGATGACTTTGGAAAAACACAAGGAAAACTAAATGTTGATGTGGTAGGACTAAAGACAAAAATGAACTATTGGATTAAAGGATCTGAAAATAAAATGTGGATTCCACATTATTGGTTAAATCATGATCATCCTCGAGTAATGTCTCAGTATGGTGATCCAGATTATTATCATCGTGAATCAGGAAGTATGTTAGGAATGCTTTTACTATCACTTCCTGGGACTCCATTTATTTATAATGGGGAAGAAATAGGAATGACCAATGTTGATTACTCACATATCGATGATTTTAGAGATGTGTGGGTTAAAAACTTTGTGATTGAAGCAAGTAAGCGAACTCCAGTTGAACAACTCATGAATCACTTAAGACGTACATCTCGTGATAATGCTCGCACCCCAATGCAGTGGAATAATCAACTTCATGGAGGATTTACAAAAGGTATTCCTCATCAAAAATCGGTGAGTAATTATGATCGCATTAATGTGGAGTCACAGATTAATGTTTCAAACTCAATCTTTGGGATGTATAAGACTATGATAAAATTGAGAAAAGATAGTGAGTATACTCAAACACTTGTTTATGGCGATTTTGAACTTTTTGAAAAAGAAGATGCACAACTCTATGCATTTAAGCGTAAAGGTGATAAGACACTACTCTTTATCGCAAACTTTAGTGGTCAAGTCAAAGATGTATCACATTTAGATTTATCAGGGAATGTTGTGATTAATAACTATGATGATTTAACACAAATACTTCAACCGTATCAAGCTGTACTTATTGAAGTCTGAGGAGGCACTATGTTTAAGCATTTAACATTATCTTTAATACTTATTACACTTCTTATGGGGTGTGTTATTGTTCCTCCTACAGAGGAAACGGATTATACTGTTGATGAATTAAAAGAGCTTTTACTTGAATATAACGCTGAGAACTTTCTTAAAGATGTTTCAGTGGCATACAATATTTTCCCAATCGCATTTGCAGATGCATCAGGTGACAACATTGGTGATTTAAGAGGCATCATTGATAAACTAGATTATCTTAATGATGGAGATCCTAACACAACGACTGATTTAGGAATTACTGCAATTTGGTTAAATCCTATTCATCCATCAGATACTTATCATAAATATGATGTTAAGGATTACTATGATATTGATCCACGCTTTGGAACACTTGAAGATTTTCAAGAACTTGTTGATAAAGCAAATGAGCGTGGTATTAAGATCATTCTAGACTTTGTGTTTAATCATAGTTCTATTGATCATCCTTGGTTTAGAAAAGCTTTAAAAGGTGAAGAACCTTATGTTGATTACTATCGTATTGAGAAAACATTACCACTTGACTTATATCCTAATAAAACGGGTTGGCACCAATTGTTTGGAATTAATTACTATGGAGGATTCTGGGACAAAATGCCAGAATTCAACCTGGATAATCCTAAAGTACGTGAAGAATTTAAAGATATTATTACTTTTTGGTTAGAAATGGGTGTTGGTGGAATTCGCTATGATGCTGTGAAACATGGATATGATCGCAGAGAATGGCCAGAAGGAACACCTACACTTCAAAAGAATCTTCAGTTTTGGATGACTTTACAGCTTCATGCGAAAACAGTAAATCCAGATGCTTTTGTGGTTGCAGAGATGTGGGATACTAATCTTAATATGCAACCGTATGCTCAAGCATATGATTCACTCTTTAATTTTGATTTTGGAGATATGGTCATTCGTGCGCTTAATTCTGGAGTACAATCTGGTTTTATGACGACTCACATTCGTAATCTTCAAGGTCTTCGTAGTCGCAATCCAAATTATGTCGATGCACCATTCTTAAAGAATCATGATCAACCACGTATTTTTAATGAATTAGGCTTTGATCTTGATAAGATGCGTCTTGCGTCAGTGTTCTTACTTACTCAAGAAGGTGTTCCTTTCATCTACTATGGTGAAGAGCTTGGTATGAGAGGGATTAAACCTGATGAGCGCATTCGTGAACCAATGCGTTGGAATGACTCAATAAGTTCTGAAGTTGCTTATTGGACACAATGGCAATACAACTGGGATACACCAAGTGTTGTTGATCAAGATCAAGACGAAGCAAGTTTACTCAATCACTATCGTCGTTTGATTAATTTGAGACATAATAATCAAGCTTTAAGATTTGGAGATACACAAGTATATAATGTATTTAACTCATCACTTGTGGGGTATACACGAACATTTGAAGACGAAACTATCATCGTTTTGGTTAACTTATATAATGGAGCGATTGGAGGAGAAGATCGTGAAGGTCTACTTCAAGATATGGAAATCCTTTCTTCTTATGAATCTTATGAATATCGCGACGATGCAACCTTTACCTTAGGACCTCGTGGGTATGTGATTGCTCGTTTAAAACCATGATGGTTGCATGGGTGAGTTCTCCTCATCCTACACATCTTGATGAAATGGTGAAGGCTTCGTATGCTTTACTTGAAGAAGATGTGTGTGATCGCTTGGATGCTCATAATTTAATTCTCATGTTTGATGTGACTTCACTTGAAATGATGACGTCACTGTTTGCAACGCTTCAAAGTCAAGGGTTTCATATGAGTATGGTTATTGGTTATGCTCATGACACAGTGCTTGCGAAGGCGAGTAGGGTTGCTCAAAATGCATTTGATCATGAATGTGTTCATTTGTATCAAGTAATTCTGTATGAACTTAAGCACCAACTCAGTGAGACAACTACGGCTTTACAAAATAAACTGAATCAACTGGATCATGATGATCGCTTAACACTCAAGAAGTATTTAGAATATCATATGAATGCTTTATTAGCCTCTGAAGCGTTATATGTTCATCGTAATACCTTTAATTATCGACTTAATAAAGCAATTGAATCAAGTGGGATAAACATCAAGATTCAACCATTCAGTTTACTTCTACAGATTTATTTTATTATTGAATCACTTAGATAACCTAACGGTTATCTTTTTTGTGCACAGTGCACAAATATGTATTGCATGTAAGCGCTATAATATACTCAAAAGGAGCAAATTATGGCAAATCTATCTTTAGTCAATATTAATAAGATTTATGACAATAACGTTCAAGCTGTATTTGATTTTAATCTAGAGATTAGTGATAAAGAATTTATCGTTTTAGTAGGACCTTCTGGTTGTGGTAAATCAACAACATTAAGAATGGTTGCTGGTCTTGAAGAAATTACAAGTGGTGACTTAGTGATTGATGGAAAACGTATGAACAATGTTCAACCTAAGGATCGTGACATTGCGATGGTTTTCCAATCGTATGCACTATATCCTCATATGTCAGTGTATGACAATATGGCGTTTGGTTTAAAACTTCGTAAAATGCCTAAACAAGAAATTGAAAAACGTGTTAAAGATGCTGCGAAGATTCTTGAAATTGAACAATATCTACAACGTAAACCAAAAGCATTATCTGGTGGTCAACGTCAACGTGTTGCGTTAGGACGTGCGATTGTTCGTAATGCGAAAGTATTCTTAATGGATGAACCTTTATCCAACCTTGATGCGAAACTACGCGTTAACATGCGCTCTGAAATTATTAAACTTCATGAACGTATTGGCGCAACAACGATTTATGTAACCCATGACCAAACTGAAGCGATGACAATGGCTGATCGTATCGTTATTATGAAAGACGGCTATATTCAACAAATTGGTTCACCAAAAGATGTTTATAACAAACCAGTTAATATGTTTGTTGCGAACTTCATTGGTGCTCCAGCAATGAACTTCATTCACGGTGTTTACCGTAAAGGCCGCTTTGAAGTTAATGAAAAAACATTCGCAGTTCCTGAAATGTATCATAATGAGTTAAAGAGCTATGATGGTAAAGAAGTTGTCTTAGGAATACGTCCTGAAGATATTCACTACGAAGGAATTGTGGCGGAAACATTCCCTGAAACACCATTTAACTTTGAAGTCGATGTTGCGGAACTTCTTGGTCATGAATTTATTCTACATGGTAGCTTTGCAGGACAAAAAATTCTTGCGAAAGTATCAGCACGCGTTGATGTGAGAGCTCATACTGTAATTCCACTAGCGATGGAAATGACTAAACTACACTTCTTTGATAAAGAAACACAAGCGGTCATCACTAAGTAATGGCTACTCAAACGCTAAAATCACTTTCACATCAAATTATTTACCAGGTGTATCCTCGCAATTATAGCGAAGCAGGAACATTTAATGCGGTAACACAAGATTTACAACGAATTAAAGATCTTGGTGTTGATATTGTCTATTTACTACCAATACATCCTATTGGGAAAGTGGCTCGTAAAGGTGACTTAGGAAGTCCTTATTCGATTAAAGATTTTAGAGCAGTAAACCCTGAACTTGGAACAAAAGAAGATCTTAAACAGCTCATTGATCAAGCTCATAGTTTAGATCTTAAAGTCATGATGGATATTGTTTTTAATCATACTTCACGTGATAATCCTTGGATGGTTAAACATCCTGAGTATTATTATTATCGTGATGGTCAATTTGCGAATAAAATCGGAGATTGGTCTGATATTTGCGACTTAGACTACAGTCATCGTCCTTTATGGGATGAGATGATTGACATCCTTAAAGGATGGGCTGAATTTGGTTTTGATGGTTACCGTTGTGATGTTGCACCGTTTGTACCTATTGAGTTTTGGCAAGAAGCACGCACTGTTGTGAATGGTTTAAAACCAGACTTTATTTGGTTCTCTGAGTCTGTCCACCGCTCATTTTTAAAGGGTATGCGTGATGAAGGATTCTTATGTCATAGTGATGCGGAAATGTATCAAGTGTTTGATGTTCTTTATGATTATGACATCATTCATGAAGCAGAAGCATACTGGGATGGTAAGAAACCACTTAGTGCCTTTATTGAACAACTTAATCTTCAAGAAGTGATTTATCCTGCGAATTACATCAAAGCACGATCTTATGAAAACCATGATATTCCAAGACTCATGAAAAGAACTGGTTCTGTGGATAAAACTAAGAACTGGGTAAGTGCTATATTCATGTTGAAAGGAATGGCATTCCTATTCAATGGTATTGAAACACTCACGGATGTGCTTCCAAATCTTTTTGATAAAGATCCAATCCCTTGGCATCAACTTGACGCTACGTGGGTGAAGGAACTAAAGAATCTTATTCAACTTAAGAAACGCTCAATATTCTCAAACTATACTTCCTACAGTTTAAAAGATGTAGGCATGGATATCTTTCATATTACTTATAAGAAAAACAAAGAAACTCTTGTAGCCATCCTTAATGTAGGCGGAGTAAAAGATGATGTTCATGTGGATCTACTTGATGGTGAATATGCAAATGAATTTGATAGTTCAATTGTGAGGGTATCAAGTGGGCGTGTTCGAATTAGTAATAAGCCAATTATTATTCATAAGATGTAATTAGGCGAAACAACTTTATTTTAACGTAATTATTAACTTATTCAAAAAACATCAAGAAATTGATGTTTTTTGTATTTGTGATATATCGAAATTCAAGATATTGATTTATGATAGCATTTATGCTATCATAAATATATACTTTCTGGGGGGTACAGATGAAGGAGATTAAGTTTTTTGAGCATTCTGATGGTAACTCGGATTTGTGGAATTTCTTAGAAGAACTAAGAATTAAATCATCTAAAAGTAAAGACTGTCGTGTTCAGTATAATCAGATAATTTTCTATATTGAATTGCTTAAGATTAATGGGACTAACTTACCGAATACAATAGTTCGTCGTTTGGATGAGGATATATACGAACTGAGGCCAGGTAAAAATCGCGTTTTGTTTTTCTATTTTGAAGAGAATACATATATACTATTACATCATTTTAGAAAGAAGACTCAGAAAACACCTATAAGCGAAATAGATAAAGCAAAAGCAGCAAGAAATGAATATATCAAAAGGAAAGGGAAATAGACCTATGAAGACATGGAACAATTACAAAGACTATGTTAAGTCTTTAGATGAAACAACTAAACAAGAAATAGAAGATCTCGAAATACTTGCTAACATTGTTAGTGAGATAATAGCTAAACGCAATATGCTTGGATTAAGCCAACGTGATTTATCAGCAATATGTGGAATTCCACAATCATCATTAGCTAGAATTGAAACGTTTAGAATTACTCCCAAAATGGACACAATATTAAAAATAATGAGGCCATTAGGATTAAAATTAACTACTGTATCTTATAAGTAGCATATCTAGATTGACAAATATTAGTTTTTCTCGTGCTTACAGATTATTTGTGTATAATTCAGTTTATATAACAAAAAATGAACTTACTCATTGAGTAAGTTCATTATTTACTTATCGACTCTTCTTTAAGTATTCCTCTTTTTCAAATCTCATCATAATTCCTGAGAATAGATGATATTGATGATTGTAAGATAAATGATCTAGATTTCTTGAGCGAGAGCGAATTCCTCTTAAATCTATGATAAGTCTTTTAACAATGGTTTTACCTTCATAAGCTAAAGCTTTAGAGTTCTCTTCAAAGTCTTCTATTCGATCATCTTCTAAGAGCTCATGGGTGAGAGTGTTACGTCTTATTACCCAATCTTTAATACTTTCATAAAACGATGCATCCAGCTCTTGAAACAACACATGATTATTCCTAGTTGCCTTAACTAATGTTTCTATCTCTTTGAATAGACCAAAGCGATCAAAGTCATGAATAAAACGAAGTTTCTTGACCTCGGGAACAACACTAAGCATCTTATAAATGGAACGCTCAATGACATTGTATTCAATGATAATTGCTGAACCATAGTCTTCATCTTTAAGTTGAATGTTAATAAGTTTTAGTGCATTCGCTATGGTTAAGATTGCTTTCAGTTGTTGGTCAAGGGCACGTTGTGTTGCATCCATAAGAAACCTAAAGAATCTCTAATTCAAAACAGACAACTTCTGCAGGAGAACAATGAATCATTAAGACTTTATGTTCATTCACATGAGCGTTAAGATGTGGAGTATTCTCACTTGAGAATACAAGCTTACAACTTACTTGAGGTCCAAAGAACTCACTAGGTAAACTATCAAGCTTCACTGTATGTGTTTGATGATGATAGAAATCAGTATTCACTACCGCAATTAGTGCTTTCTTACCCTTCACAAAGCCCATACCAGCAGCAGGATCCCAAGGAGCAGAGAAACCTAAAGGATAAGTATGCTCTTTTGAAATAATGCTATCGATATAGGATTCTCGAATCTTACTTGCCTTTTCTAGAAGGCGAGGAATCATGAAACGATCTTTATGATTCATATGGAAAGCATATTTATCAAATAAAGCTAATTTACCATAATATGGATCATCTTCACTTAGTTGATATGCTTCATCTGGTCGGCAATCAAGACCTGTGTTCATCGGTTGACGCTCAAACACTTCTTGTCCACTATTTAAGAATGGAATCGTATTAGGAATGAAGAGGGAATATAGAGTAACCATCTTCGATAGTTTCTCACCACCTTCACGAGCTGCAAGTCGAGGAGTATCATGAGTTTCTCCTACCGCAAACAAAGGAGCTTCCATATTCATTGAAGTATACACAAAACTATTAAAGAAACCTTCATTCACCCGTGGTAAGCGAATAAAGCCATCACCAATGATCATATTGTAGCCTTTTTCCATGGAGACTTTAGCATTCTCAACATCCAATTCTTCAGCAATAAAACAGAAGTTTGGATCAAGTTCACGAGCTTTATCAAGAATCATGGTGATTAAAGGATCTGGTAAGGCATGTCCCATATCAATACGTGCACCATCAATTCCAAAGTTTCTTTGGAAATAAGGAATAATATCAGTAAGTGTATCCCATAAAGGTTGATTGACTTCACTTCCAGGATTATAGGATGATTTTGCGACATCAAATAAGATATATGGCTCAACATGACCAATCTTCTCTAGGAATGGTTGAGAGTTTAAAGGATGATCTAAGAACAGTCTAAAGAATGTAACATCACTCCATGCTGGTTGAGGGTCATTAATCCCATCAGAGAATGCAGGGGCAATGGTTAATCCAAACATGTCTTGGACAAGATCTAATATTTCTACAGTACCATTCGCTTCTGTCCATGCCTTAACACATTCATTCCATTTCTTAGGATGGGTTGATTTAGGGTTAGGTTTAAACTTCTTAATATGGGCAATGACTTCTTCACTCTTAAAGACTTCTTCAAGATAGATTGCTTTTGCGGGAAGAACATTAGCGAGTGTTGGCACAAGTGGTGGTTTATAGTCTGCAAGATCACTATGATTAATCCAATAAAACCATTCTGGATGTTCCACAATAAGATCTGAATTCACAGAATTAGTACGTGGAATAATATCAATAATGACTTTCATATCTAAGCGATGACATGCCTCTACAAAGGCTTTGAACTCATCTTCAACACTTAATGAATCACCTGTCATTGGATCTTTTAAACCTTCATCAAGCTTAAAGAAGTTAGAAACACCATAAGGAGAACCAAGCTCACCTTTTTTATCTTTAAGTGAATACTTAGAAATAGGAAGTATATACACTACATCAATTCCCATACGCTTTAGGAAAGGAAGAAGTGCAATAGCCTTCACGAAGGTTCCAGTTTCTTTTAGCCCATATAAATTTTCATTTTCAAGATGACCTGACCTGTCATGATCATAACTTGCGGAAGAGCGAACCATCATGGAATAGGCATAGCTATGACGAATCCATGCCCCATCCTTAAGATTTTTTGGTAGTTTGTTAGGTTGTCCTAAAAAATAGGATGCATGGTAGTCAATCTTAGATGAACCATGTTTGAGGATGACTTGAGTAATGATTTCTTTATAGAATTGGAATGGATTGACAATCACATTACCATCTTTAACATTGATCTTACGATCAACACACACATCCTCATGATCCCATAAATCGGGGATTGTATAATTGAAGACTGTTTTATGTTTCTTTTCATTGGCTGCTAAAGCCAAAGCAACTTTCTTTAAATAACTCATAGTTTTTTCATTCCCTTTCGCTATAATTTTAACATAATTCATTGGTGTCTTGCTTAGGATGTTCAACTAAAAAAAGACTTATGCAATGCATAAGCCTTTTTTGGAAAGGGGACTACTTAATAAAGCGAATCGTATCACCAACATTAATCTGTGGAAGTTTATAAGGTGATAATAATGCGCTACCTGGAAGAAGATTTGTACCTTCTTCTAGACCAAAATATAGAGAGATATGACCTAAATCAAAGAGTGTTTGATTTGCTACATATCCAATATCTTCAACGGTATACGTTGTGTTCCCAAACATAATTTTAGAACCCTTTTTAAGCATTTCCTTGTTTGGTTTATCCTTGAAGTCATGAATGACAGAGATTTCTCTAAACTCAGAAGGAGCAGTGTTGTTAAAAAGAATTATGATTGGATATTCGTCAGAAATTGCAAGTTCTCCAATTTCTAATATCTTTGATGAAATCATACTCATCCTAAGAGCTCCTCTTGAAGTGCACGAAGCTTCCACACCGTTGTGGTGGTATCAATGGCTACATCTTCATGGGTAATTGCAGTTCCATTAGGAATATCACGCTTCGCAACGCAATTTCCAGCAATTAAACCAATCGGAATAAATCCATTTTCCTTAGTAACTTTATGCGATTCAATGACACCACGGACACAATATCCACCAATACCATCTAAGCGCTCACCAGCTTTAATATCTTTCTTAGACACTGCAATCGTGTCTGAAACTTGACCAATAGGGACAATTGCAGCTTGGCGATTAAGTAAAGCACGTGCAATTGTCACTGGAGTTTCAAGACTCGCTAAGTGGAATGGACGATAGAGAATGTGATGGTCACGATCCACTTTCATCATATAGTTCATGGTTTCCGCAACACCTACAGATTGAGCTTTCACAATTACAAAGACACCAGGGGCTAAACCATCAACATATTCAACAACTCCGTATTTATTAAGAACACCACCATCAGATTTTAATCGAAGTTGAGCTACTGTTTCATTAAGATGACCAGCAGTACCATGCATTCCTCTCACATCTGCCACAAAACCAGTTGCATTTGAGAGTAAAGTCATTTCAGCCATCGTCTTAGTACCATCAGCGAATGAAGCTAACATGTGAGCAGACATGTTACGATCTTTTGCTTCTTGTCCTACACTGTCTGGATTCGCTTCAGGACGAAGTTTATTATTCTTGCCTTTACCAAGCACTAGAACTTCAAATCCCATAGTCTTAGCAAACTCATAGAGTTCAAAGGTTGATGCAGGTTCATCACCATCACTACCTGTGTACATAAGATTTGCAGCTGAGAATAGTTTATGAAGTAAAGGACCAATAGTAATATCAATCTCAACATTGAGAAGAACTAAGTGTTTCTTAGCCATTAAGCATTCCATAGCAAGCTTAGCACCGACTTCAGGAACACCTGTCGCATCCACTAACACTTCAACATTAGGATGATTAACCACGTCTTTAAAGTTTGTTGATAAGAATACATCGTACGGTAAGCTTGCCTTTTCATCAAAAGCTTTTTTTGCCTTTAATGCATTATCCATATTGATATCAGAGATACCAGCAACGACCATCCCTGGAATTGATGCAATTTGTGCGATCATTCCAAAGCCCATTTGCCCAGCACCGATAACTCCAACGCGAATTGGGTTTTTAGCTTGTTCACGTTCAACTAATTGTGTGTAAATGCTCATATGACCTCCTTTGATGGCTTTATAGTTTGAGTGTAAGTCAACTATGGAACAAAAATCAAGACGAATGATGAAAAATAACATTTGTGCGACAATTGTGAGAAATTGTGTGATAATCACATGATAGAAATTCACTTTTTTTCACATTTGTGAATATCCAACGGAATGGTGTCACTTTTATTGACATAAACAAACAAAAAACTCTAAACTTAAGTTAACTTGAAAGATAAAGCGCTTTCATAGGGGAAAGTGAGGTGTTGTTTTGGATTATACACGACTCATATGGGCCTTTGCAGCTTTATGGTTAGCTCAATCTATCATGGCCTTTTTTCAAAGTCGTGCCATGAGTCGTAAGATTCTTTCACTCCAGGCTGCTCACAGTGTTGGTCATATGGGACTAGGACTATCACGAGCAAAGTACAATGCCGGAAAAGGAATCATTCTGACAGTCATTACTGACATGGATGGGAAGATTGTAGAGTTTCAATTGCTTTCGGGTTACACCGTAATGGCTCGCTTCAAAAGTATCACCAAATACATTGGAATGATGCCACATGAAGTCGTTGCGTCGATGACATCGAAGAAAGATAAACGCCTAGTACGTGCATTTATCCAAGCGATCGAAAAGATTAACGAAGAAAGATTGAAGCAGGGATTATCGCAGTTAATTGTTTAAAACCTATATAAGGAGGAAATTTATGGAATTCTTAGTTGGATTAGCTGAAGGGTTTATTGGTATATTTAACCAAGGTGGTGCGGTATTAACATCACTAGTAACAGGTATCTTACCTACCCTTATCGTCTTGTTGACATTTGTTAACGCTCTAATTGCTTTAATAGGTGAAGAACGTGTAACTAATTTTGCTCGTTTGATGACTAAAAACATCATCTTGCGTTACACAGTGTTCCCAGTACTAGCAGTTTTCTTCTTAACTAACCCAATGTGTTATTCATTTGGTAAGTTCGTTGAAGAAAAACAAAAACCTGCTTTCTATGATGCAGCAGTATCATTCGTTCACCCAATCACTGGTTTATTCCCACATGCGAATGCTGGTGAACTATTTGTTTGGTTAGGAATCTCCTCAGGTCTCACTACTTTAGGATTATCTTTAGGCCCTCTAGCTCTTCGTTACTTCATGGTAGGGGTAATCGTTATCTTAATTCGTGGTATCGTCACTGAAACACTTACTAAGATAATGTGGAAAGACTAAGATTATGGCAGAACGTAAAGTCGTTAGAGTTACTAAAGGCAGAAGCGGATGGGGTGGCCCATTACTTCTTGCTGAAAGTGACACACGTAAAATTGTTGCATCAGTTACTGGTGGAGGAATTCACCCTGTTGCACAACGAATCGCAGACTTATTAGGTGTCGAAGCTAGAGATGGATTTAGTACTAAAGTAGAAGTTAGCGAAATGATTTGCGCAGTTATCGACTGTGGTGGAACAGCTCGTTGTGGTGTTTATCCAAAACTTGGAGTACTCACGATCGACTTGCATGCTATTACTCCATCAGGTCCTCTCATGAAATTCATGAACGAAGAAAACTTCGTATCTGGCGTCAAGCTTGAAGATATTGCTATGGCAGATGGAAGTACTCCACCGCTACCAGTAACACTTACAAGAGATGAGAGAAAAGCAGAAGTCAAAGCAATCAAAGAGGAGGTCAATAGAGAAATGGCTAGTAAACAAAGCCCAGTAGTTGCATTAATTACTAAACTTGGTCGTGCTGTTGGTGGAGTCGTAGGAGCATTCTACCAAGCAGGACGTGAATCCGTAGATATCGTTATTAAAAACGTCTTACCGTTCATGGCATTTATTTCCATGATGATTGGTTTAATTCTTTATACAGGAGTTGGCAATGTTATTGCTGAAGCTGTCAAACCATTATCTGGTAATCTATTAGGAATGGTTGTACTATCATTTATTGCAGCAATTCCATTCTTATCTCCTGTTTTAGGTCCAGGCGCAGTTATTGCTCAAGTTGTTGGTGTATTATTAGGGGTTGAAATTGGTGCTGGGCGTTTAGCTCCATCAATGGCACTTCCTGCATTATTCGCAATCAACGCACAAGTTGGTGCTGACTTCGTTCCAGTAGGTTTAACACTTGCAGAAGCAGAACCAAAAACTGTTGAAATTGGTGTCCCAGCCGTATTATTCTCACGTTTAATTACCGGTCCGATTTCAGTAGTTATTGCTTACTTATTTAGCTTTGGTCTATATTAATCCCCAAAAAATAGACTGCTTAATCTTTCATTTTTGATCAATAGTAGGTATCATTAAGGTACCTACTTTTTTAGAGGGAATTATGAAAAAACATTGTGTATTACTTCATCAACGTGGACCACTTGTAGAACTTGTGCATCAAGATCGTCTTTTTGCTTGTTCTTTATCGTCAAATGAAATAGGCTTACGCTTTTATGAAACACATGGAATTATCTTTGGTAAGCTTGATAAAGCACTTTCTCGATTTGAAGAAGGTAAAGCATGGGTTGAATCCATGGGATATCCAACTACAATTCGGGAACAAGGAGGATTAGGGGTTATTGTCGATGAAGGTGTAATTAATGTTAGCCTTATTCTTCCTACTTCTTTAAAACCTTATAGTGGCTTATATGAAGCCTACGATACGTTGGTGATGCTTCTGCAAGATGGATTGAAACACCTTAATAAGAAAATCTACTTTTATGAGATTGAGAATTCATACTGTCCAGGTAAATATGATGGTGTTATTGATCAAAAGAAGTTTTGTGGCATTGCTCAAAAGCGGATGAAAGATAAAGTTATTGTCTCTGCAACAATCTTAGTCAATCAAGATCAGCAACATCGAGGAATGCTCATGAAACAGTTTTATGAGATTGCCAATCCTAATAATGATCTTAAATATCCAAGCATTAATCCTCAAAGCATGGCAACACTGAGTGATGTTGTTGGAGAATTTATAAGTACTCAGGATATTCAAAAAGCTCTATTTGCATCAACTAAGAAGTGGGTAGAATCTTTGTGAGTGAATGTAACATTTGTGACTTAATTTGTGAAATTTGAACAAATAATACCAAGGTTTGTAACATTTGTGTGATACAAACCTTTTAAATTGACATTTGTGATAAACAGTTTTATGATTTAAAAGAAGATGATTATCCACAATGGAGGCCATATGACCAATAAAGACGATTTACGTTTATTAATCGACATTGCACAGATGTATTATGGCGAATCAGCAACTCAAGATGATGTTGCGAAACGTTTTAATATTTCACGCTCCCTCGTGTCGAAGTACCTTTCGCGTGCTAAAGACTTGGGAATTGTTGAGATTCGGGTCCATGATGAGTTATTTCATCCTTACAAGCAGTTGGAAGAGAAGCTTAAAAAGAAGTACGATCTTGAAACAGTCGTATGTGTTAATGCGGCAGATCCTTCGCAAGTTAAACAGCGAATTGGAGATGCAACTGCAAAATTTCTTTCAAAAGTCATACAACCGGATTCCATCATTGGTGTGAGTGCTGGAACAACCGTGTATGAAGTAGCATCCAACATGTATTTAAATGTAAGCATGAATAATTTAACATTTGTCCCTCTCGTAGGTGGTCTAGGAAAAGAACATACAGACATTCAAGCGAATGTCGTCTGTGATATTTTCGCAAGGCGTACTGGCGGTGTGTCCGTGGATCTTCATGTTCCTGTGCTTGTGGATAGTGCCAATGCAAAGGAAGTGTTACTTGCGCAAAACTTCATTAAGAAGACATTTGATTTAATGAAGCGTGTGGACATTGCTTTGGTTGGTATCGGTGGTGCACCGGTTTATGATGAGATGACTAAAGCTTATCTTCATAAAGTTGATCCGACCGCATTAGAGAACAAAGAACGTGTAACTGGAGATATCTGCTACAACTTCTTTGATAAACATGGCCGTTATGTTGATACCGATTGGAATCGACGTGTCATGGCTATTGATCTTGATGAAATTCAAAAAATTCCACTTGTGATTGGTGCCGCTGGTGGCCTACACAAGGTGGAAGGCATTCGTGCTGCCCTTAAAGGTCAGCTCGTCAATGTTTTAATCACTGATATTAATACCGCTCGTGAATTATTAAAAGAGGAGTAAATCACCATGAACAAAGTATTGGAGACTGTTATTATTGGATCTGGTCCTGGTGGCTATGTTGCCGCAATACGTGCTGCACAACTTGGACAAAAAGTAACTGTTATTGAAAAAGGTGATATTGGGGGAACGTGCTTAAATGTGGGATGTATTCCTTCAAAAGCACTCCTGCATATTGCCCATGATTTACATAAAGCATCAGGAAATAAAGACTTAGGAATAACGACTAAAGAAGTGAACTTTGATTTTGAAACAGCACAAAAGTGGAAAAACAATCGTGTTGTTAAGAAACTAAGACTAGGAGTTACAGGTCTTTTAAAGAAAAATAAAGTCGAAGTTATAAGTGCAACCGCAACCTTTAAGAATGCGACAACACTACTACTTACGACAGAATCTGGCGTTGAAGAAGCAACTTTCAAACATTGTATTATAGCAGCGGGTTCTTCACCGATTGTATTACCATTCCTACCAAAATCACAGCATATTCTTGATTCAACCGGACTTCTAAATATTGAAGCATTACCAAAGCGATTAGCGATTGTTGGGGCTGGATATATTGGAAGTGAGCTTGCGCAAGCCTTTGCAATGATGGGGTCAGAAATAACACTCATTGAAGGTGCAGATCGTATTCTTCCGGGCTTTGAATCGGATATTAGTAGTTTAGTAAAGAAAGCTTTTGATGGTTTAGGCATGAAGATGCATGTCAGTGCAAAGCTTTCTAAAGTTGAAGAAAAGCCAACTGGACTTCATTTATTTATTGAAGGACAAAGCGAACCCATTGAAGTGGATAAGCTCATGGTTTCTGTTGGAAGAAAAGCTAACACAAGCGCATTAGGACTTGATAAGGCAGGCATTAGCGTGTCCAAACAAGGTCTTATTGAAATCAATGAAGTAGGACAAACAAGTGTTCCTAACATTTATGCGATAGGCGATGTTGTTGCAGGCCTTGCGCTTGCGCACAAAGCATCCTATGAAGCGAAGATTGTAGCGGAAGTCATTAGTGGTCACAAGAGTGCTATTGATTACAAAGCAATGCCAGCGGTATGTTATACCACACCAGAAGTTGCAACTTCAGGATTAACACTAGAAGAAGCTAAAACTCAAGGTTACACTGCGAAAGCAACTGTGTTTCCTTCGGTTGCAAACTCTCGTACTACTGCCAATGGTGGTGGTGAAGGGTTTGTACGTTTAGTCTTTGAAGAAAAATCAGGTCTTGTGTTAGGAGCGCAGATTGTTGGAGAACAAGCGGGTGAAATGATTACCGTTATTACCACAGCAATTGAAACCGGCTTAACGATTGAAGATCTTGCCTTAATAATTTTCCCACATCCAAGTTTAAGTGAAGCCATTATGGACAATGCTGAACTTGCGATGGGTTATCCGATTCATTTATAAACTAGGAGGAATACAACATGCCAATTTCAATTGCTAATAAAGCAAATTTTGATGACTTAAAACTTAAAGAACTCTTTGAAACAATGTGGGTTATCCGCTTGTTTGAAGAGAAAGTAGACTTCTTCTTTGCGAAGGGAATGATCCATGGGACCACTCACTTATGCGTAGGACAAGAAGCTTCCGCAACAGGATCTGGGTCAGTCCTTAAAACAACTGACTGGATTACCGCTTCACATCGTGGTCATGGACAAACGATTGCGAAAGGAACAGATGTTCCTCAAATGATGGCAGAACTGTTTGGAAGAAGAAATGGAACAAATAAAGGTAAAGGTGGCTCAATGCATATTGCAGAGATGCATACTGGTAACCTTGGAGCTAATGGTATTGTTGGGGGAGGATTCCCAATTGCGGTTGGAGCTGCCTTAACATCTAAACTTAAAAAAGATGGCAAAGTAACCTTATGTTATGCTGGCGATGGAGCTACTAATGAAGGTAGTTTTCATGAGTCACTTAATATGGCATCCATTTGGGATTTACCTGTAGTCTTCTTTATTGAAAATAATAAGTATGGAATGAGTGGACCTGTTGAGAAAATGACGAATGTTAAAAACTTATCAGATCGTAGTGCTGCTTATGGTATGCCTGGTATTACCATTGATGGTAATGACATTATTGAAGTCATTAACGCAACCTATGATGCGGTTGAGCGAGCACGTAATGGTGAAGGGCCAACCCTCATTGAATCACTGACCTATCGTTGGAAAGGCCATTCTAAATCAGATGCGAAGAAATATAGAACTCGTGAAGAAGAAGAAATGTGGAGAGAAACAAAAGATCCAATTGCCTTAGCAAAAGAACGCTTTATAAAAGCTGGAATCTTCAGCGAAGAAGAAGCAGAAGCAATTAAAGAAAAAGCAGTCGCTCGCATTGAAGCGGCGGTTGAGTTTGGCTTAAATGGTGAAGTGGCGTCCATTGATGATCTAATGACCCACGTCTATGCGGATTAAGGAGGACACCATCATGAGAGAAATAACCTATTTACAAGCAGTCAATGAAGCACTAAGCGAAGCTCTGCGTGAAGATGAAAATGTATTTATTATGGGAGAAGATATTGGGGTGTATGGAGGAGCTTTTGGGGTCACTCGTGGACTTTTAGAAGAGTTTGGACCTGAGCGTATTATTAGTACACCAATTTCTGAAAGTGCGATTGCGGGAGCTGCTGTTGGGGCTGCCATTACTGGAAGTCGTCCTATCTTTGAATTACAATTCTCAGACTTTGTGACCATTGCCTTAGATCAAATTGTTAACCAAGCTGCGAAGATTCATTATATGTATGGAGGAGCTGTGAGTGTACCTTTAGTTATGAGAACCCCTGGGGGATCAGGAACTGGAGCTGCAGCACAACATTCTCAAAGTTTAGAAAACTGGACAGCACATGTACCTGGTTTAATCGTCATTCAACCAAGTACAGCATACGATGCTAAGGGACTGTTACACAGTGCTATTGAAAATAACAACCCAGTCATGTTCTATGAACATAAACTGTGCTACAAGACATCCTCTGTGGTTCCTGAAGGTAAATATACGATTCCTATTGGAGTAGCAGACTACAAACGTCGTGGTAAAGATGTGAGTATTGTGGCAACAGGCATTATGGTTCATAAAGCTATGGCTGCAGCTGAAGTTTTAGAAAAAGAAGGTATTGATGTGGAGATTGTTGATCCACGTACGTTAGTGCCTCTTGATAAGAAAACAATCGTTGAATCTGTGAAGAAAACAGGTAAAGCCTTAATTGTAACTGAAGCAGTTAAACGTAGTGGCTTTAGTGCAGAACTTGCAGCGGTCATCGCGGAAGAAGTTAGTTTTGATTATCTTGATCATCCAATTGTTCGCTTAGCAGGACTTGAAGTTCCAATTCCATACCAACCAGATCTTGAGAAGAAAGCAGTTCCTCAAGTTGAAGACATCATTGAAGCAGTTCGCAAAATGATGGGAAGGGAGTAATTATGGCAAAAGAAGTCTTAATGCCTAAACTAAGTTCTACGATGGAAACTGGGTATGTTACCCAGTGGATTAAACATGAAGGGGATAAAGTTCGTGTTGGAGATCCTATCTTTGAAGTCATGACGGATAAGATTGCGATTGAAGTTGAATCGTATGATGAAGGAGTTATCCTAAAAATCTTAGTTGCAGAGAATGAAGTCGTTCCTGTTAATTCAGTGATCGCCTATATTGGTAAACCTGGAGAAACCATTGAAGCGAGTGCAGCTCCTTCAGTGTCTAAAGAAGAACCTAAAGTAGAAGCAAAAGAAGAAGCTAAAGTAGAAGCAAAAGAAGAGGTTGTAAGTGCTCCTGTGAGTACACCAAAACCTGCAACTAAACCGGTGAATGTACGCGATGTTCGCGCAACCCCGGCAGCTCGTCGTATCGTTCGAGAAAAAGGACTAGATTTAGCACAAGTTTTCTCAAGCATGCAACCAAGTCCACGCTTAGTGGCTGCGGATGTCATGTCTTATATTGAAAAACCAAAAGTTGAATCACAACCAGTTTCAACACCTTCAACACTATCAAACACTCCTCAAAGTGTTTCAGAGTCTACCTTTACACCGTGGAAAGGCATTCGCAAACTTGTGAAAGAGCAAATGTCAAAGAGTGCAAGTACGATTCCACATGTCACAATTCATGGAAAAGTGGATGCGAGAGCATTACTAATTCTTAAAGATGAATTAACTTCAACTGAGCAAAAGATTACGTTAACCCATCTTATTGCATACTTTACTGCTCGCACACTTCTTAAGCATCCACTGCTTAATGCACGCACCAGTGAAGAAGGCATTACAGTATTTAAAGATGTTAACTTAGGGATTGCGACAGCACTCACAGAAGGGTTAATAGTTCCTGTAGTGCATAGTGCTCACACCCTTAAACTCACTGATCTAGCAAATTCAATTTCTACAGTCGCTTCAAAAGCACGTAAGAATGAATTATCCTTAGACCAACTCAAAGGGGGAACCTTTACGATTACTTCATTAGGAGCATCAAAGGTTGTTCACTTCAATCCAATTATCAATTTACCTGAAGTGGCAATCCTTGGAGTGTCCACCATCGTTGATGAACTACGACTAGAAAATGGTCAAGTGGTCAATGTTCCTGTCTTTAATTTCTCATTATCCTTTGATCATCGTGCCATTGATGGTTCACCAGCAGCGGCATTCCTAACTGATCTAATTAGCGTGTGCGAAAAACCAAGTCATGTTATTTTAATGCAATAAGGAAATGCTGTTCTAGTGTATAATAGAGGCATTGGAGGAAACTATGGATCATTTAGAATTAAAAAGAATCGCAAATAACATCCGCAAGCATATCCTAAACATGGTATATGCAGCCAATTCAGGGCATATTGGAGGTTCGTTTTCAGCAGCTGAACTCATTACTGCCTTGTACTTTAAGGAAGCAAACATTTCAAAAGATAACATCGCTGACTTAGAGCGTGATAAGTTTGTCTTATCCAAAGGCCATGCAAGCCCACTTCTTTATGGAGTACTTGTGGAAAAAGGATTAATTCCTGTAGAGGAACTTAATACTTTCAGACAAGTAGATTCTCGCCTACAAGGACATCCTTCGATGACTTATATTAAAGGTGTAGATATGTCTACAGGATCATTAGGTCAAGGCATCTCTGCAGCAGTAGGTATGGCTATTTCTTACAAAGCCAAAAACAAACCATTTAGAGTTTATACTTTAGTTGGTGATGGTGAATCTCAAGAAGGTATTGTGTGGGAAGCAGCTATGGCTGCGGCACACTATAAACTTGATAACTTATGTATGATGCTTGATTTCAATGGTCTACAAATTGATGGAGACATTACTAAAATTATGAATCCTAATCCATTGGATAAGAAATTTGAAGCCTTTGGATGGCATGTCATTAACATTGATGGTCATGACTATGATCAAATCTTAGCGGCATTTAAAGAAGCAAAAGAAACTAAAGGTCAACCAACCGCAATTATCGCAACAACCGTTAAAGGTAAAGGCGTAGACTTTATGGAGAACAACTATGCTTGGCATGGTGTTGCGCCAAACAAAGAACAATATGATCGTGCAATGGCACAATTAGATGAGGTGCATCATGGCTAAAATGGCAACACGTGAAGCGTATGGAAAAGCATTAGCAGCATTAGTTTTAGAAAGAGATGATATCTTTGTCTTAGATGCAGATTTATCTAAATCAACAAAATCAGCCGATGCACAAGCTGCGAAGCCTGAGCGTCACTTCAACATGGGTATTGCGGAAGCAAACATGATGGGAGTTGCTGCTGGTATTTCAACAGGTGGTAACACAGTATTTGCATCATCCTTCGCGATGTTTGCGGTAGGACGTGCATTTGAAATTGTACGTAATAGTATTGCGTATCCAAAGCTTAATGTTAAGATTTGTGCAACTCACGCAGGGGTAACCTTGGGTGAAGATGGTGCATCACATCAAGCCATTGAAGATATTGCACTCATGCGCGCAGTTCCTAATATGAAAGTTATTGTCCCTGCAGATGATATTGAAACTGCTCAAGTTATTCGTGCAGTCTCAGAGATTAAAGGACCATTCTATGTTCGCTTAGGTCGCTCTGCAGTCAACACAGTACACGGTGAAGATTATAAGTTTGAGGTTGGTAAAGGTAAAGTCTTATCAACAGGTAAAGATATTGCGTTAGTAGCATGTGGAGTTATGGTTGAACAAGCACTTCTTGCGAAAGAAACATTATTGTCTCATGGACTTGATGTTACTGTCGTCAATATGGCAACTATCAAACCACTTGATAAAGATTTAATGGTTGAGTTAGCTAAAACTCATAAAGGTATTGTGACTTGTGAAGAGCACAATATCTTAGGAGGACTTGGTGGAGCTGTTGCGGAAGTATTAGCACTCGAGCATCCTACTAAGATGTTAATGATTGGGGTGAATGATACCTTCGGTGAAAGTGGAACACCTGCAGCTTTACTTAAAAAGTATGGCTTAAGTGCAGAAACGATTACTGAAAGAGTATTAGGATTCTCGAAGACTTTATAAATGATTAACCCCTTGAGTTATATCTCAAGGGGTTTTTTATTGTGTTTGGTTTAGTTTACTTTTTGACCCACTTATGACCTTCTTGTGAAGTTGGTGGTAGTCTGTCGCCCTTATCGATTTCAACGATTCTTGGCTTATCGAGTTTTCCACCACGTGGTCCTGTTTCAACATAGGTTCCAGCTGGCTGGTTATCAGTTCCTGGTTTCTTTAAGTTATTCATGGTTCACCCCCTTTCTATATAAATGATAGCAAACAGTTGTGTTAATTACACGATTTAAAGATTAATTTATATAAAACACATAATTCACGATACCTAAATAGCAATAAACAATTTCAAGAGATGCCAATAATTATCTATGAAATACATCAAAAATGATGTATAGTAGTACATATACTATGGAGGTATTTATGCCATTTGAACAAACAAACGTAAAAGATATACTTGAAATCAAGCTACAAGACAAAGAATTCAAAGAGGCTTATGATCAAGTGAAGAGTGAGTATCGAATAATTGAGCAAATAGTTAAACAAAGAAAAAGTAATAAAATGACACAGAAAGAGCTTGCACAAAAAGCTAATGTCTCACAACAAGCTATTTCTAGACTAGAAAAAGAAAAGCATATCCCAAATATGGGTACACTTATAAGAATCCTTAATGGATTAGGTCTTGAGTTAAATCTGGTACAAAAAGTTGCTAAGTGATTAGTGACTTTTTTAGCAGGCTTAGAATCATGTTCAACTATTCATCAACTATATACAAAATAAAATGTAATGTAATATATTAAGTTGCAATATAACATTGTTGGTGGTATATTTGAAGTACAAAATGTTACATTAGGAGGTGGTTCTTATGATTAAGTCTTTGGTATCATATTTAAAAGAGAATCTTGATGATGAAGTATTAGTTAAGAAATGGGAAGATAAGAATAAATTACCACTTTTATTACAAAGTAGTTACAATTACTACGAGACAAGAATCCTTAATCATCAAATAATTCTAATCGAGATTATGGAAAACTCTCCTAACGTTGAACAACTTCAAAAACACTTAATGCAGATTAGAAATCAAACTGAATATCC
This sequence comes from Erysipelothrix sp., assembly GCA_018335655.1. Classification (GTDB taxonomy): domain Bacteria; phylum Bacillota_I; class Bacilli_A; order Erysipelotrichales; family Erysipelotrichaceae; genus UBA6182. The sequence continues at coordinate 14,714 of JAGXRX010000048.1, read as the reverse complement.
GTTAGTTCTACTTTTTAATGAAATATCACGATATCGTAGAAAAAGTCTAATCAAGAACAGAATTTCATTTCTAATCAAAGATGGTCAAATGTACATGCCTTTTCTTGGTCTTGATTTGAATAAGGTTTCAGAATTCATTGAAAGAGAAGCTAAACCATTTACAACTCCTGCTCAGATTGCATATCTATTTTTCTTATATAATTATGATTCAATTGTAAATGTAACCGATTTTGCTAAAAAAATGAACTTTAACACTATGACAGCATCTCGAGCACTCAATGATTTATATAACGCGAATTTGATCACTTATGAACTAAGTGGTATGACAGGACGTAGTAAAGAATATAAACGTATTTCAAATCCTGAATACTTAAATAAGGGTAAAGATTATCTTAAGTCACCAGTTTGGAAAATAGTACATGCAGTAAAAGAACCTAAAGGAGCATATCTTGCTGGTTTGGATGCATTATCAAATCTATCTATGTTGAATCCACAAAAAAAATCAGTTTACGCCATCAGCAAAGATAATTTCTACAAAGGGAATATTGAAATTGTTAAAAATAAGGATTTGATTAGTGACATGAACTTAGTTGAACTAGAAATTTGGAATTATGATCCAAAGTTATTTACTAAAAGTATTCATGTAGATTTAATGTCTCTATATTTATCATTGAGAGATTTGAAAGATGAAAGGGTTGAGCAAGCTTTAGATGAAGTCTTGCAAGGGGAGTCATGGTACATGGAATAGAGATTTTTAGAGAGTATTTTAAAGAGCATGCGCATCAATATGTACTTATAGGTGGAACAGCTTGTGATATTCTGATGGATGATTTAGGTTCATCATTTAGAGCAACGAAAGATTTAGACGTTGTTCTAATCATTGAATCATTTGATGCAAAGTTTAGTGAACAACTTTGGAAATTTATAAATGATGGTGGATATGAACATCGAGAGAAAGAGACAAGCAGAAATCAATTCTACCGCTTTATCAAACCAAAGAATTCGTCCTTTCCAAAGCAAATTGAGCTATTTTGTAAACTTCCTGATGTCATAGAACTAGGATTGAATCAAAGATACACTCCATTAGTAGTTAATGATAATATTATTAGTCTCTCTGCAATCTTATTAGATGACAATTACTATGATCTACTCATCTCTCGCAAGAAAAATCTCGATGAGCTTTCACTGATTGATATTGAAACTGCAATAGTTTTTAAAATCAAAGCTTGGTTGGACAATAAAGCAAAACGTGAAAGTGGAGAAAAGATTAGTTCAACTGATGTAAATAAACACAAAAATGATGTATTAAGATTACTAATTAATATTTCTCCATCAACTAAGATACAACTCACAGATGCAGTAAAGTATGATGTAGTTCAGTTTATTGAGAAGATTAGAGAAGAGAAGCCAGATCTGAAGAGTTTAGGAATTAAAGGGACAAACCTAGAAGATATTTTGAAGATATTGAAAGATGGCTTTTTAGAATCATAAAGATTTGACAGTTAGTTCAGTTCTAGAATATTGCTCATATAACAGAACAAGAAATTGTCAAAAGAATAAAGTAAGTTAACTGAAACAATGTTCTAAAAAAGCAGACTAAACTTAGTCTGCTTGTGTTTGTAAAGAAGTTGGCTACATAATTATGCTTTAGGTCTTCACAAGATATGATCTACGAGATAAAAAATTAGAATCGTTTAGTTATCTGCTATTCAAAAGTAATAAATATTTCTTCAAACCCTAGTAATCTTAAAAATCCAGTGAGTGCTATTCTAGCATTATCTTCCGCTATAGTAAGAATATCTTTCTCAAGTGCTTGGTTTTCAAGTCTTACATTAAATTCATTCAGTGTTTTTAATGTATCTTCACTACTAACGCGATTAAACAAACCATCTTTCTCATCATAAGCTTGATACTTCAGAATTTCCTTAGAAGTGATTTCAGCATGATTAAGTCTTAATGTAATCTTGTTATCAACGATTTCTACATCATCTTCAGTTAATGTTGATAGATCAACCCCTGATTGAACCTTTGCCTCAATAACGAAGATAAACTTCTTTTCAGTAAATGGAATAACGAAATCTCCAATTTGTAAAGATTCACTATAATCAAGGATTTCATTAAAATACATTTCAACCGTATTAAGTTGAGATATTTGTTTGATCTCTGTCAATAATCCTGTGACACTCAGCTGTTCATTTCGTGTTAGTTTAAATCCAGAGAAACTAAAGAATAGAAAAATTATGAGTGCTAATCCCACAGCCGAAATAACTACCTTAACTGTTCTACTCATGTGTTTTATCATATGTTTAACCTGCCTCTATGTTCATTATGTCATAGTTACTCTAAAGTGAACACAAATAATGAAAACTTAAGCATGAAAGCCTACTTTGCAAAAGTTATCTGACGGTCAATTATCTACCCCACAAAGTATTTATATACCCCAAATATATATATTTGGGGTATATAAATGATGATTCATTGATTTTGTCTCCTCATATTATTGATTATCTACCCCAAAATCATTATAATGGGGTAGAAAGGGAACTATTATGAGGACATACGATTATACAGATTTATCGAGGTTAGTTATCGATATTGAAATATTGAGTTTAGTATCAAGGATTCATGAATATAAAGGTAGACAAGAACTCTATTTAGAAACTCAACCACAAACACTTGATAAACTTCAAGATATCGCGATGATTCAAAGTACGGATGCATCGAATCGATTAGAAGGAATTTTTACGTCTGATAAAAGACTTCGTGAACTAGTAACGATGAAAATAGAACCTAAGAGTAGAAACGAACAAGAAATCGCAGGATATCGTGATGTCTTGACTTTAGTCCATGAGAACTACTCCTATATTCAAATGACAAAGAATGATATTCTAACTCTTCATAATAGACTCTATTCCTATTATCCAAACCCTTACAAAGGTAAGTATAAACTAATAAAGAATCTGATTACTGAAAGACATACTAGTGGAGAAGAATTCATTAGATTTGAACCAGTAGATCCAATTTATGTGGATGATCATATGGCTTCAATGCTTCAAGCTTTCAATAAAGCATTAAGAGAAACTGCAATCGATCCACTTCTTTATATTCCTTGTTTTATCTTGGACTTTTTATGTATTCATCCTTTTAATGATGGAAATGGTCGTATGGCACGATTATTAACTTTACTGGCGTTATATAAAACGGGATATATCGTAGGTCGATACATTAGCCTTGAACTCATCATTGAAAAGAGCAAGCAGTCTTATTATGACACGCTCTATGTAAGTTCACTAAACTGGCATGAAAATGAGAATAATTATGGTCCATTCATTAAATATTTGTTGAGTACAATACTTAAGGCTTATGAAGAATTTGATGATAGACACAAAGGATTATTATCTGATACTCAAACATCATTGAATCGTATTTATAAACTCATTGAAAACTCACTAAAACCATTATCAAAATCAGATATTGTACTATTGTGTCCTGAAGTAAGTCAAAAAACCATTGAGAGAGTTTTAAATCAACTCAAAAACGAACATAAAATAATCATGATTGACTCTGGTAGAGCTACAAAATATGTCAGAGCTCAATTAGGTACTGAAGACTTAGGCAATTTGTAATACAATAACACTACATAGATATTAGTATTTAGATTAGAAACTAATATAAAACTTTAATGAGATTTTAATAAACCTTGAATTAGGCTTTAATCTTGTAGCGGTACAATGCAGTCATCTAATAAAGGAGATCACTCATGATAACATTAGAACACGTTGAAAAACTAAAAGCAGTGACTGGCGTAACCTACAACGAAGCAAAAGAAGCTTTAGATCACACTCGTGGAGATATTCTAGAAGCAGTTCTACACCTTGAAAGACAAGGTAAAGTAAACAAGCCAGCCAACGATGGTTTTGTCTCTTCCAAGGAAGCAGAACCTAAAAAAGAAGAACAACCAAAGCATAAAGAAGATGATTCACTTAAGAAATTTTTTGATTGGTTAAAGCATTTACTTCACCTAGGAAACACCAATGATTTCGCCGTCTATAAGGAAGACAGAGATTCAATCTCAATTCCATTAACCATCTTTATCATTATGTTACTGTTTGCATTCTGGGTTGTGTTCCCACTTATGATTGTTGGATTATTCTTTAACTATCGTTACCGCTTTGCAGGTCCAAACTTTAGTGATAATAAAGTGAACAGAACTGTAGACACAATCTCTAACGCAACACTAAGAACAGGAGAAGTTGTAAAAGACGCAGTCAATAACATTTCAGAGGATTTCAAAAAGGATGAACAATAATGAAAAGAATCTTACTTATTGAAGATGAGCCTCAAATTGCTCGCTTCGTACAACTAGAACTTAATCATGAAGGCTACGATGTTACTGTAGCTAATGATGGTCGTGATGGGCTAGAAGTTTTCCATGCCCATCCTTTTGATTTAGTGCTCTTAGATATTATGCTGCCTTCACTCAATGGTATTGAAGTACTAAGAAGAATTAGACAACTCTCTAATGTACCTATTATCATGCTTACCGCAAGAGATAGTGTTATGGATAAGGTGAATGGTCTTGATAATGGAGCTGATGATTATATTACGAAACCTTTTGCGATTGAAGAGCTTTTAGCACGACTTCGTAATCTTCTTCGCAAACAAGTAAGTCAGACTTCAATTCTTTCTTATAAGTCTCTTATTCTTGATCTTAATCAACATGAATGTTCAGTTAATAATGTACAAGTCGATCTTACTAAAAAAGAATTTGATTTACTTCATATGCTTCTTAAACATAAGAATCAAGTCTTGAGTAGGGAACTACTCATAGAAAAAATCTGGGGATATGAATTTGATGGAACCACCAATTCAATCGATGTGTATGTGCGATATCTTCGCTCAAAGATTGAAGAACCATTTGATGAGAAATTCATTCATACCATCCGGGGAGTAGGATATATCATTAAAGATGAGTAATAACACTAAACAAAAACCTTCAAAGCATTATCAATCCATTGCAAGGTCACTTAATCTATCTTTCTTTGGTTCGCTTTTCTCAACGTTTGTCTTGTTTAATATGGCATTTATCTTAATTATTGGTTATTTATCACTTCTTAGTGCTGAAAGCCAAATCAATCTATACCAAAAACAACTCCAAGTTATTAATAATAATATCTTTATCTCACCGATTGAGAGTGGTGATATTACTTTTAATACGGAAGTTAAAAAGCCAACCACTTATATCATGAATGAGTTGTTAAGACCTTCTTATCTTCCTGATGTTGTTTATCGAAGAGTAAGGCTTGGACCTGACTTTGACTTTGGTTCAATTAGCACTTATGACAACATCTCATATCACGTACAAATTCTTAAAAACAATCAATATATTACATTTACCTATGCCATGAATCGTAGTCTTCAACCTTTTTTGGTTATTTACTTTACGTTTATCATGATTCAAGGTTTCATGTTAATCTCTGCTATCTTTAAGCAATCTCTAAAAATTAAACGCACACTTCATCCACTTAACACCCTCGTGGCATCCACTAAAGATCTTCAAAAAGATATTTCTAACTTAGCGGTGAGTGTTGATACAAAACAACTTAAATCGATTGCGCAAGCCATTGAAAAGATTGATGCACAAAAACTAGATAAACAGCTTAGTGTGAGTCAATCATCAGGAGAGTATATTGAACTTACTGCCGCAATCAATGATATGCTCATACGCATTAATCAAGCAGTAGCACTTCAAACACAATTTGTGTCTAATGCTTCTCATGAACTTCGTACACCAATATCTGTCATTCAAGGTTATATCAATCTTCTAGATCGTTGGGGGAAAGATGATCCTGCAACCCTTCAAGAATCAATTATTGCGATTAAGAATGAAACTGAGAATATGAAGACACTAGTAGAGAATTTATTATTCTTAGCCCGTGGGGATAGTGATAATATTCAATTAGTACTAGAATCCATTGATACTCACTTCTTACTTGAAGAAGTGATTAAAGAAACTTCAATGATTGACTCACAAAGAAGTATTGAGTTAGTTTGTGATGAGACTGTCTCTTTAGTGGCAGACAGACAACTTATTAAACAAGCGCTTAGAATTCTACTCGACAATGCCATGAAGTATTCAGATTTAACAACCCCAATCATCATTCGTTGTGCTAAAGAAGAACAACGCTTCATTTGCTCAATTACTGATCAAGGGATTGGAATATCTCCAGAAAATATCGAGCGAGTCTTTGATCGCTTCTATCGTGATGAGCAAGCAAGAGTTGCTAAGGCAAAAGGTGCTGGACTTGGATTATCAATTGCGAAGTGGATTGTAGAGAAACATCAAGGAACGATTGAAATCGTAAGTCGCAAAGATATAGGGACTAAAGTTATAATTAATCTACCTTTGTTTAATCGATAGGGATTACCATTAAATATGAACACTGAAGAGCAAACGCTCTTTTTTGTTCTTTAGATAGTCATTTACTCCTTATACTAAGGATTATCTACCCCATTTATATCAATTTGGGGTAGAAAGACATAATGTTAAGTAGAAAATTATAATATTTTCTCTTTCACATACTTTCTTCGAATCATTAGTTTTATGTTAAGAATGCGACAATTGTCGCTATGCACAACGAAATTGATGAAGAATAGTTAATCGTGTGATAAAATGCATTCATGAAACGAGTTAAAGGTAATCTTTGGTTTAATATCATCTTGATTGTCTTTCTAACTTTTATAGGGTTGTTTGTAGCCTTATTTGATAGTTATGAAATAGTTTTAGAGTCTTTAAAACAACTCAATCCTATTCGCTTAGTGCTTATTATTATGTGGGGAACAGCACCAATATTAATTTGGGGTATTATTCTCACCATTATGGCAAAACAGATTCTTCCCACCTACACCTACAAACAAGGCATCATTAATGCCTTCATCGGAGCATTTATGTCAGGAGTAACTCCTTCAAGTACTGGAGGTCAGTTAGCTCAAATTAACACCTATAATAAACAAGGACTTCGATCATCTCAAGGGGTTGGTATTGTATGGATGGATTTTTATATGTATACAATCACAGTGGTGTTAGTAACCCTTACACTTTTCATGTTCAATTTCCAGAATTTTGAGAATACTTCAATTACGTTACTGTTTGGTTTTGGGTTGTTAGTGAATATTATTCTTATTGTAGGGTTATCGTTAATGGTCATTAATCGACGTGTATCAGAGAGCATAACGCGTTGGGGTATGAACATGATTACCAAATTCTCTTGGATTAAGAATAAAGAAAAAGCCAGAGAAAAGTGGAGTGGTTCACTTCATCGCTTCCATGATTCGATTACTGAAATTCAAACTAAGAAGGAAAGAATTGGATTACTCTTTGGTTTAAATGTCTTGCGTATATTAATGTATCTTGGGAGTTCTTTTGCGATCAGTCGTGTTATTGGTTTAGATTTATTTTGGCGTGATCTTCCTCAATTCTTAGCACTATCTGCCTTTGTCATGGTGGCGAATACTTTTGTCCCTTTACCTGGAGCATCTGGAGTTACAGAGAGTGTGTTTGTCTTGTCTTATTCTACAGTGGTTGGTAAGGCTACTGCAGCGTCTGCCATGATTTTATGGCGGTTTGCGACGTTTCATGTGGTTGTCTTAGTGGGTGCTGTGTTGTTTCTTAGAATGAGAGGACTACGTTTAAGAGACTTGAAGACAACGACACCTCAAATGGAGGTTGTGGATGAGTAAACCTAATCTGATATTGAGTCGAAAAGGACTTGATTCATCAAACAGTAATAAACCAAGTTTAGTGTGGGAGAATGGAGCTTTAGTTTCATTACCTATTCCAAGTAACGACACAACACGATATGCTGATTTAAAGTATTTAGATTGGTCGTATGAAAGAATAATTACCGACCTAAAAATCTTACCTAAATCTACAGAACTAAGATGTCATTGTGATCCAGACATTTATGCTGAAAATAAAAAAGACACAATTAAAGATTGGAAAGCATGCTTTGGACAACATGACATTGCTCAACTTCATTTAGAAGGAAGAAAAGTCAAAGAAGGAGATATATTCCTCTTTTTTGGCTGGTTTAAAAAGACACAAATTATTGATGGACAATTACGTTATGTGAAGGGAAGTCCTGATCAACATGTCATTTATGGTTACTTAGAAATTGGAGAAATAATAAAAAAACCAGAAATAGTAAAGAAGTATTATTGGCATCCTCATGCTCAAGAAAATTTCATTGGAAAAGATAATCACAATGCTCTTTATATTGCATCTGAATTTTTGCTTGATACAAAACTTCCTGGGTTTGGAACGTTCAAGTATTCTCCTGATTTAGTGCTTACTAAAGAAGGATATTCACGATCAAAGTGGGAGTTACCAAAGGTTATTTCAGGTGATAAGTTGTCTTACCATAATGAATCAAGTAAAAAAGATGATTACTTTCAATCAGCTTGTATTGGTCAAGAGTTTGTCATTGAGGCTGGAGACGATATTAAATCTTGGATTATTGAGTTAGTAAGAAAACATCGATTTAATGACTAATCCTTCTTCACCACGAATCTCTTATATTTAGACATATCACTAGGAAGTGAGATTCTTTCAAATCTTACTTCAATCTTAGGTGTTACACCAAAGACTTCTGATTCATTCATGATTCTTTGAATAAGTTTAGTTTTTAATCCCTCTAAATCTTTATCTTCTAAAGGATCAATTGTAATATGTAGTGAATGATCAAGTTCTTGAATAACTTTATACTCTCTTATATTTTCTGAGCTTGTGATAATCCAACGACTCATTAAATCAGGAAAGATGGCTTGTCTTGATCCATCTTTTTTAATAAATGAAAGAACATCATCATTTCTTCCTAGGACATTCTTGATTGTTCTAAAAGAACTTCCACACGCACATGGTTCATCTAAGACAATCAGATCATTCATCGCATAACGAATGAGTGGTTGTGCACGATTCACTAGATTTGTCGCAATCATATGTTTTGCGACAACATGTGGGTTTAATACTTCTTGATAGTTCTCATCAAGAAGTTCGACATAGACTAAATCTTCATTAATATGAAGTTTTCCATGTGAACAAGCAGATGCGAACTGGCCTTCACTCGCTTGGTATATTTCAATGACTTTACATTGAAATACTCCTTGAAGTCTTTCTTTTTCTTCTTTCTCTAAAACTTCAGCATAAGTCACAATCATCTTAAGTGGAGTCTTAAGTAAGTGTGCATGAGGAAGGAGTAAGCGACATAGACTTGGTGGTGCCATAAGGATATTAATCTTTAGAGTATTAATTCGATCAATCACTTCTTCTATTGGTGTCATGGTCGAAAGATACTTAAGTGAAATTAAGGGAGAATTAATATCATTAAAGCCTTGAGAAAACACTCTAAGCATAAACAAGATCCTAAAAGGTAATAGTCTTAAAGGAATACCACTACGTGCTAAGAAGACAAAAGGAAGTCTTTGTGTCAGTGATTTAGGAGTAACATATAGTCCCTTATTACCACTAGTACCACTTGATAGTCCTAACACAAATTCATCTTTGTAGTAACCTAAGTAGTCTTTATTGAGTTCTTTCTCTATTGCTTCTTTCATGACTTCATCTTTATGTAGTCCTACAGTATTAAGACAATCAAAATGTTCCATCATGATGGCTTTATTAATAATTGGTAGCTTTTGCATGTCCACAAGTTTATTCACTGATAAATCTCTTAAGGTTTCTTTATAGTAAGGGGAATGTTCTTTCGAAAAGGCAATAAGAGATTGAAGTTCTTTAAGCTGATATGCTTTGAGATTGTTGCGACTTAAAAAGCGACGATTATACACAAGTTTTAGAAAATCTAATATTCCACTCATTGTTTGTGCTCACTAAGTTTCGCAGCTTTAAGACTTCCACCACTTGATTTAAGAAACTTCGTATAGAAGTATTCAACACCATACTTGTATCCACTCTTTTCCCAAACGATTAAAAGAAGACCCCAAATGATTGCTAAGGTAAGTCCATATAATAAAGACCCAGGAATATCTAAACTAATTGAAGGATAAACCAATCGAATAAGTGAATACACAGCAGCACTCACCATACTTTCAATGAAGAAGATAGATAACCCTGCAACTCCAAAACGTTTTAGGAAACGAGAAAGAAAATTAAGTTCTTTAGTTTTACCAAAGTCATATACTTTAAGAGCAATTAGAATAAACAACATAAATAATCCATTTTGTGCCATCATGAGTGCAAACCACACAGGATCAATAGAGCGTTGTAGCATTGTGTCAGGAAGTAAGATATACAGTGCAACCCCAGCAATAAATAAGAATAGTCCAATAGGTAAGACACGTTTTACGAGTCCTTTGAAATCACCAGTTCTTAGTAGTGCTGCAATCCATGCTCCAAAGAGGGCAAAGGATAAATAAGGGAAAACTGGGTTGTTTTTGTTGACGAAAAAGTTGAGTGATAAGACTACAACCCAGTTTTCACTTTCTAGTGCATTTAAGTAAACTTCATATAATGGAATACGAATAAGTGAGAAGATAAAGAAAAGCACTGCAGAGATTAAATAGAAGTTAGGTGTAATCTTTTTAAAGAAGCGTTTATGAAGACGAAAGAAGACACCAAGTAATAGTATGTTCATACCAATCATGACTAAGCTATCAACATAGAGTACTCTTTCAAGGGTTGTGTTAATAAGGTTTCCTGAAGATAAGAACTCTACAAAGATACTGTTACTCATGAACTGTGTACTCATGTTCACTACACCAGGTCCTGTAAAGATAAAGTATAGATAAGCAATGATTAAGACAAATAGTCCACTCTTTAGATTATGTTTTAAAGCAAGTGGAAATAAAATTTTGTGTTCTTCAATTTTTCTAAAATGTTGGTAAGTATGAACGAGTCCACTAATCATAGCAAACACTCCCGCAAACATGAGCATTAGGCCAATGAGTGTCACAATGAGTGGTGGATTATCTAGATCTAGCTCAAATAGTCCATTGAAGTAATAAAAGGCTGTATGCATGACAAGAAGCACAAAAATACCGAGTCCACGTAAAACGTCTAAACCGATAAAGTTCTTTTTCATGATATGTTCCCCTAGTTTGGTTAACTAAATAATATCATAGTCTTAAAAGAATAAAAGAAGGATTTCTATTCTATATTTTTGATGAATAATGGGTATTACTGAAAAAGATAGAAACAAAACTTGAGTAGCTTTGTGGTAACGTTCTTAAATCTTTGCTTATTGAGCCTTTTCTAAGTGTTTACAATTGAATATTAAAAATCCCTCCTTTCAACATTGCTACTTTGCATTGTCTACATTGGAGGGAACTTAGGATAAACTAATTTACTTGATTATAAAATAGATTCTTCCATTCTTAGAAAGAACTCAAACAGATAATGAGGTAAGAAGTATGTATTGTTTTCAACATCTTTACCAAGATTCTTAGAGGATACTCTAAGGGATAGTTTAGGTTTATTGAGTTGTATAAAATTAGTAAATGATCTTGATGAAGTGTGGTTTGATGACTTAACTTCTATTGGGCATAGTTTGCCTTCATATCTGATAATAAAGTCGATTTCACTATGTTGATTAGGTTCATAATAGAATATTTTCTTATGATAAGTTTTTAGCAGTTGAGCAATTGTATTTTCATACAGACTACCTTTAACTGTGCCAGGTTGTGAAGAAATCATTAATTGAATGAGTTCTTCACCATACATGCTAATAAGTAGGCCTGTATCGGAATGAAAGACTTTGAAAGTTGATAAATCATATTCTGATTCAAATAGTGGATTGATTGAATTTAGACGATAGGACTTAATGATCATGTGACTATCTTCCAACCATTTCAAACTAGATTCATAATGTCTTGAACCAGCACCACTTTTTACGAGTTTGTATTGGAATTTTTTATTGTCTTTAGCAAGTTGTATTGGAATAGATTGATAACACTCTCTTACCTTAATGCGCTCACTTCCTTGAGCATATTTAGCCATGTCATTGTAGTAATCATTGATAAGTCTTTGTTGAATAATAAAAGTATCTTTATAGGATTTATGAGCTACATAGGAATTAACTACCTCAGGCATTCCTCCAACAATCATATAAGACTTAAATAGATCATTCATTTTATCGTGGATTACTGTAGGTAAAGGTGTTAGTGATTTCATTACTTCTTGAAGTGATTGCATTGTTTCTTCTGGAAGTTGAATTGCCCAAAGAAACTCTATGAATGTCATTGGAGTCATATTTATCATTTCAACATAACCAACAGGAAATGAGGTTGAACCAATAGCTACACCAAGTGCACTTCCTGATGCAATGATCTTTGAAGGGAAACTTTCGCCTAAAAATTTTAAAGCAGTTAGGGCTGAGGGTGAAGCTTGGATTTCATCTAAAAACAATAAGGTCTCTTCATTAAATGAAACATCTAGAAATGAGAGCTTTAGGTATTCAAGAATTTCATTTGGATTTCTAGTTTTATTGAAGAGTTCAATATACTGAAGATCTTTTTCGAAATTGATTTCCACAAGCCTTAATTGTCTTGACATTGCAAATGAGCGAATACTAAATGTCTTTCCAACTTGTCGTGCACCATGAATCACTAATGGTTTTCGTGAATTTGATTCAAACCATGCAGTAATTTTAGATTCAATCATTCTTTTCATAAGTTCACCTCACAATGATATTATACACAAACTTATAAAAAATTGCAAAATGCAATTAAATATCTTATAAAAAATTGCAAAATGCAAATAAATATATAGTTTAGTATAAAATCCTGGATTCCTGAACTTTATATTACTGGTATGAAAGTCTCGCTTGTTTTGATAGAATGAACTGTAGAGGAGAATGAATATGCTAGAACTAAAAGAAATAACCTATGATAATTTAAGAGAAGTTATTAAGATTTATGACACACTCAGTGAGCAAGATAAATCTCATGTTGCTCCAAACATGTATTCCTTAGCAGAAGCTTATATAAACTATCCTAATGCATGGCCTAGAGCAATTGAAGTCGACAATAAGGTTGTAGGATTTGTCATGTTAGGGTTAGATAACTACATTGCGCCAGAAGAAGATTGGCCAGTATATTTCTTATGGCGTTTTATGGTAGGAACTGAGTTTCAAGGTAAAGGATATGGGAAAGAAGTATTAGATCTTATTGTTAAGAAATGTAAAGATGAGAATAGAAGATATTGTTATGTATCATGTACATTAAAAGATCCAATGCCTTATGCTATGTATATCAAATATGGCTTTGAAGATACAGGAAAAGAAGATGAAGGGGAGCAGATATTGAGGCTAAAAATTGATGAATAATACCATATTCATCCTTTTCTTCCATTCTTAAGTCAAAAATCAACTCAATTTAGTCAAAATATAGTCAAATACTTGAATAAGGTGTTGACAATGTAAGCGCTTTGCCCTAATATATAGTCAAAAGTTATTCATATTTTGAATAACTAATGATTACTTTCGAAAGGAGAAAGAGATGCAGATCAAGAAGAGTATTGAAAGAATTCCTGGGGGAATGATGGTTGTTCCGTTATTGATTGGTGCAGTTCTTAACACGTGGTTTCCTTCCGCTTTAGAAATTGGAGGTTTCACCACAGCTATCGCTCGAGGAGCGAGCCCACTTATTGGGGTATTCCTATTCTGTATGGGAGCTGGTATTAGTTTCAAAGCTGCTCCAAAAGCGCTTGTTCGTGGAGGTGCAATCACCTTTACAAAATTCGCAGTTGGGGTTCTTATCGGGCTAGCAGTTGCTGCTTTATTCCCAATTAATGGATTCTTTGGTTTATCTTCCATTGCGATTATTGCAGCAATGACTAACAGTAATGGTGGTCTATATGCAGCATTAGTTGGTCAAATGGGTGATGAAACTGATATTGGTGCTATTTCAGTCTTATCAGTTAATGATGGTCCATTCTTAACACTTATAGCATTAGGTACTGCAGGTCTTGCTAGTATTCCAATCATGACATTAGTTGGTGTGATTATGCCTATCGTATTAGGGATGATCTTAGGTAACCTTGATGATGATATGAGACAATTCTTAACTAAAGGTGGTCCAGTCTTAATTCCTTTCTTTGCATTTGCATTAGGAGCTGGTTTAAACTTTGGAACAATCTTAAGTGCAGGATTTGCTGGGGTTCTTCTTGGAGTTCTAACAACTGTAGTTGGTGGAACATTTAACGTCTTAGCTGATAAAGCTTCTGGTGGTACTGGTGTAGCTGGTGCTGCAGCGTCTTCAACGGCGGGTAATGCGGTAGGAACTCCTGCGGCAGTTGCTTTAGCTGATCCTTCATTAGCGGCAGTTGCTTCTATTGCTACAGCGCAAGTTGCAGCTTCTGTAATTACAACGGCTTTATTAACTCCACTCTTTACAACATTTGTTAAGAAACAATTTCCGAAAAAAGCTAAAGCTTAAACAATCAAGTTAAACTTGAAAGAATCAAAGCGATTAGTTTTGATTCTTTCTTTTTAACCCTGAAAGAGGTGGTCATATGAAACTAACCATTATTGCAGATGATTTTACTGGATCGAATGATACTGGAGTACAATTTGCGAAAAAGGGATTACGCACTGTCGTAACCACTAACATGGATGAACTAGGAGATAATATACTTAGTGCTGAAGTGGCTGTTATTGATACTGAAAGTCGATTTGATTCGAAAGAAACAGCATATAAGAAAG
>JAGXRX010000047.1 GCA_018335655.1 Erysipelothrix sp. | reverse complement strand
GGCTTCCAAGAAGCTCACAAAAATTATAACATAATCCATTCAATGTCTCGATCTGCAACGCCAACAGATAATCCAATTATTGAATCACTCAATGGTTGGATAAAAGCCGAAATTGCCTGCGATTATCGAATCAATGATTGGGAATCATTAGAATCATTTCTTAATGAATATATTCAATATTTCAATAATGAACGACCATCTTACAAACATCATTACAAAACCCCTGCTCAATTTTTGATTGACCAAGGGTTCCGTGTTTTTTATTAACTGTCTACAAACACTTTACTTCTGCACAATATGAAGGTTTTTTCACATTTTGAAACAATATTCGCGGTTTTAAAGCAAAGATTTTTGTTATAATGAAACGCGTACAAAGGAGTATACTTATGAGCCTTCCAAAAACATTGACTAAGACCTGGTCAAGTCAAGCACGCCTCTCATTAATCTTCATGTGGGCTGCTCTAACACTGATCATCGCCTTCTCATATCAAGATCCTAATATGTGGTCTTCGTTTATTACATTAAACTTATCACCTGCCATTCTACTTACTGACTATTTTGAAGCATTCGGTCCAAGTGCAACCTTATTGAATGCTGCAATTGTTTTAATCATTAATGTTGGTATTGTGATGCTGTTAAAAATGCAATTATCGGGACTACT
The DNA here is from genome assembly GCA_018335655.1 of Erysipelothrix sp. Taxonomy (GTDB): domain Bacteria; phylum Bacillota_I; class Bacilli_A; order Erysipelotrichales; family Erysipelotrichaceae; genus UBA6182. The sequence continues at coordinate 11,518 of JAGXRX010000047.1, read as the reverse complement.
TTATGCCGCAATCTTTACGGTCTATGGATTTAGTTTTCTTGGTATGAATACCGTTAATCTTATCCCTATTTATATTGGTGGATGGGTTTATGCGAAGTACATGAAACTAGAATTTAAAACTGTAGTCTTAATTAGTATTATTGCAGGGACAGTCGGTCCTATTATCTCTCATGTGATGTTTGGATATGGCACAGTATCCTTACTTACCATCGCAATTGGAACAATCGTTGGGATTATCTTAGGATTCCTAATAACACCTCTTGGTCGTCATTTCCTAAAGTTTCATGATGGATTTAACCTCTATAATATTGGTTTCACAGGAGGTATGTTAGCCATTCTTTATGATGCGATTGCACGTCGTTTAGGCTTTGAAGCTGTGCGTGTCCGCGTTATTTATGAACAACATGATATTCGCCTTATTATACTAACAGTTGTTTCGATTCTATTATTCTTAATCGTTGGTTTCCTTTTTGAAGAACATCCATTTGATAACTTAAAGAGTATATTTAAATCCTCTGGCCGTGCTATTTCTGACTTTATTGCCCTAGGAGGATTTCACGCAACTCATCTCAATATGGCTCTGGTTGGTATTTTGTCAACAGCACTTGTATTCGCTTTAGGAGGTTACCTTAATGGATTAACCTTAGCAGGGATCTTCACAATTATTGCCTTTGGAGCATTTGGGAAACATCCTAAGAATATATTACCAACTTTCATAGGAGCTATTCTTAGTACTATCCTTACTGGTTTACCTCTTAATTCATCGACGTCAATCTTAAGTATACTGTTTGCTTCAACACTCGCTCCTATTGCGGGAGTATATGGCTTTGGTTGGGGTGTAGTTGCAGGATTCTTACATGTATTTATTGTCAATCACGTTGGTATGTTCTATAGTGGATTAAATCTTTATAACAATGGTTTTGCAGGGGGGCTTGGAGCAGGATTCCTAATTATAATTATTGGACTTATCCAAAAGGAGAAAACATCATGAAACAACGTTGTATGAAAAACATCAAAATCGCCAATGAAATTATGAGCATACTTACGCATTCTAAAGCAGGACACTTAACGACTGATATACGATTTAGACGTGAAGTCACGATCCTTACCTTTACAGTCACTCCATCACCATTTAGTCCTGAAGAGTTATTAGAGTTCTTAGAAGTTCTTAACTTACCACGTCAAAGCGAAATGGAAGAATATTATTGGAGTCTACTTGGAGAAAGTAAAAGTGATGATAACTTACACGTGTTAGCACGAATGATTGATACAGCCACTGCTTCCACTGAATCCACAACTCTCACCCTAAACATTACTCGAAAGGATGCATAAACCTTGCATCTTATGACTCCTCTTTTTATAGTATAGATGTAGAGAAGAGGATATTAATGAAACTCATTGAAGGACTTCATCACGTCAGTTGTATGACAAAAGATATTGAAAAAAATGTCTGGTTTTATACTGAGGTTTTAGGATTAAAAATATTAAAGAAATCAGTAAATCAAGATGATGTTTTCGCATATCATCTTTTTTATGGTGATGCAAATGCTTCTGTAGGAAGTTGTATTACTTTCTTTGATTACCCACATATGTCTGCAACTCAAGTAGGTTCGAATTGTGTTTATCGCTTAGGACTTCGAGTTGCAAGTAAAGAAGCGTTGGTTTTTTGGAGAGAGCGTTTAAGAACGTTTAATTTTAAAAGTGATTCAATTGTTAATAAACTTGGTTGTCTTGGATTTAACTTTGTTGATCCAGATGGTTTAAAACTAAGACTTATGTCAACTGAAGGTTTAGAATTACTCCCCAATTATCCAAATAGCCATCCAGATATTCCCTTAGATTTTGCGATATTAGGATTAGGCGAGGTGCATTTACATGTACAAAACACACTAAAAGCAGACCAATGGTTAACTTCTATTCTAAACTTTAAGCGTATAATGAGTGATAATGACTCAACACTGTATATCTCATCAAGTCATCGTGCTGATACTCGCTGTATTGTCACCATGGATTCATCTAAAGCGGAAATTCAAGGTCATGGAAGCATACATCACATTGCATGGCGTGTAGAGGATGATGATCATCTTATGGCTATGAACACTAAGATTAATGATTTAGGTTTATCTAATTCTTCAATCGTAGATCGTCATTACTTTAAGAGTCTCTATGTTCGTGATTTCAATCGTATTCTCTTTGAATTTGCAACCGATGGTCCTGGATATACATGTGATGAACCATTGGAAACACTTGGTCGTCAATTATCATTACCACCACTTTTAGAGCCCTATCGAAAGACCATTGAAAAACATATTAAGCCATTAAACACAAACAACGAGTCAATATAGTGACTCGTTGTTTTATATTTATCATATTCCTAATAATCAAATGAATGTTTTTTATGTCTTACTTTTGTATGTCCTAAAGAAAGATTAATTGAGTTTTCATACTTACAAATTAGCTGGTTTAAAACAAAGTTCCAATCGTATTTTATAAGTGTTTTTTGCATACCATTTTGATATGATTTCACTTTAATTTTCTTTAATGCGATATGCTTCATGATGGCAAATAGTTCATCAAAGGAGCGCATATCAATCGCAATACCATTTTCATTATTGAGTATACACCCTACACCGCCTTGTTTTGCACCAACGACGATAGTGTTTGAAGCCATGGCTTCTAAAATGACATTCCCAAAGGTTTCACTCATCGAAGGAAAGACAAAGGCATCAACACTTGCATACCATTTAGCGAGATTGTGTTTATCTTGAAAACCAATAAAGTGAACATGCTCATTCGCAAGTTCTTGGTATAAAGATTTTGCAGGGCCATCCCCCACAATAAACAAAGCCATACTTGAAGGTAGTGATTGACATAAAGCTTCAAATGATCTCAACAAAATCTCAATATTCTTTTCTTTTGATAATCGTCCGACATATAAGAATGTTGTGTCATATTGACTTAAATCAATACCATTAATGATTGTTGATTTGTATTTTGGATGATACATTGAGGTATCAACTCCACGCTGAAACAATGATGCATGATAAATTTTTTGTTGTCTTAACTCATTAATCATCACTTGTGATGGGGTTAGTACTTGTCGAGCAGGTTTATGGAAGTACTTAAAATACTTCCAAATGATTGAAGAAAGAAATCCTACGTTGTGAAGTTTTGCATACTCCACAATGTGAGTTGTGAATGTCGTGAAAAGAGGAATATTCAATTCTTGAGCTGCTCGTCTTCCCATCCAACCACATGTCAACTCACTCATCACATGAATAACATCCGGTTTAAACTGTTGAAGAACGCTTCTAACTAACCTGTCATCACGATGACATATGACCATATCTGGATAAAACCAAAGAGATGTAGATTTAAATGTTGTGATGTTTTGATAGATGGGTTGTGGTTGAGAATATTCAGGTGCAAAAAGATGAACGTGATGTCCTAAAAGAGTAAGATGTTTAACCATCATGTCAACGGTATTGGAAACACCATTAACTTGAGGAAAACAAGTATCAGTAAATAGGGCTATGTTCATGACTTAGTACCGATGCATCATTGAGCTGAACCACTAACATTTGAGAAACACGATTAACGACACTAAATGTGAAGGCAATATCTTTTTCAATTGAATGAGGAAACTGATCATAATAGATAACCATCTCATGGATGCAATCAAAGAAGTTATCATAGTGTGGAATGTCAATGCTATCAAACAGTGCCTCTGTTGGTGTTCTCAGTTTATCAATCATTTTCTCTAATGCATTTTCATAATCAAAATGCCATTTTAATTGGTGGTAAAGTTTAATATCACGATGTGGCAAACAAAAGTAATCACAAAGATGATGCATGACTTCTCCTAAGCGAATTGAAAAGGCATGTGGTGTATTTAGTAAGTATGGAAGAGATTCTACCATATCCACAAACTTTAAATAGTTATATTCTTTCATATGAGGTTCATGAAGTGCATTGATTCTTATATCTGGTTTTACATTCCCAAACATAAAAGAAGTTTTTCTAAATGAAGGAAGCGATGAAAACCGTGATTCAAACATTGAAGCCATCTTTAAGTGTGTTACAAAATTCATATAAAAAACCTCCTACTTAAACTTTACCAAGACTTGATTAATTTTAAGTTGAGGTTGTGTTGTGTTTTGATTAACGTTTCTGTAGAAATGTTAATTTTTTCATGATTCTCTTCATAAATCCTTCTTTTACCATAATATTCATCGATGGAAGATTCATATGAAGACGTTGAACATCTATGCCTTGTTTGAAGAAGTACTGATGATTAATAAGATCAAAGCATTCAATATCATCTCTTAATTGAAGTAATAGACTCTCAAGAATACTGTTGATAATATTATCATCTTTAATAACAGTAGCACTCTCAATACGTTTCATGGTATTTCGTGTCATAAGATCAGCGGATGATATAAGCACATAGGGATCATGATGATGACGGAAATAGTATACACGAGAATGTTCTAAGAAACGTCCAAGAATACTTCTTACCTTTATCTTTGTCCCATGAGAATCTAAGCAGTTAATCCCTCGAATAAGGAGTTCTACATTCACACCTTGCTCATCGGCATGAATGAGAGCTTGCATGATATCTTTGTCGGTCATTGAATTCATCTTAAAGATAATATGACCATCCCCATAATGAATGTGTGATTCAATCTCTTGATGAATATGATTAAGAATAGCTTGTTTGAAAGTAAATGGAGACGTCGCCATCATGTTTAATGGTTGTCTAAAGGCATCAATATCCCCAATTTGTAGCCATGTAAAGAATGTTCTAATATCTTCACCCAATAGAGGGTTTGTACTTAATAAATGATAATCTGTATAAAGTCTGGCGGTACTTTCATTATAGTTTCCCGTCGAGACATGCGTATACATGGTTGTATGCCCTTTATCGATTTCAGTGATTAAGCAGCATTTAGAATGGACTTTATACCCATCAAATCCATAGATAACTTGGCATCCAGCATCTTCAAGCACTGTTGCATGATCAATGTTATGTTGCTCATCAAAGCGTGCTTTAAGTTCAATCACAACAACCACTTCTTTACCTGATTCTGCAGCTTTCACTAAAGACTCAATAATTGATGACTGTGAAGATAAGCGATACAGTGTCATCTTAATACTTATCACTTTAGGATTACTTGCCGCTGATCTTAATAAATCCACAAGAGGATCTAAGCGATCATAAGGTACATGAAGGAATAAATCTTGTTTCTTGATATAGTCCATCATTGAAACATTATTAGGCAAAGTAAATTCTTTAGGAGTAAATGGTGGGAAAAATGCTTGTGGATACTTCTTTAAACAAAACTGTTCAATCAATCTCATATGCGCCTGATGAAGTGGAATAGGATTTACAAACACATGTTGTGTCTTGATTGAAACACGCTTTAATACTTCTTTAACAAGCTCAGGATGATCATGATTAAATTCGCAACGAACTGGAGCTAATCGTTGTCGCTTCTTAAGTAGTTTCTTCATCACATCTTTAAAATTCAATTCTTCATCAGCACTGCCTTCATAATCTAAGTCAGCATTGCGGATTAGCTTCATATTCGTCACAGCTTCCACTTCAAAACCTTTAAAGATCTTTTGAACATGAGCTTGAATAATATCAGTCATCATCACAAGATTTAAGGAAGATGATGAAGGAACTTGATGAACTAAAGGAATAATTTGAGGATCAATTGGAATAAGTCCAATGGTCTTCTTCTTTCCTTTTTTAAGTAGTGCTACCACAACCACTTGTTTATTTAGAAGAAATGGAAAAGGATGGGATTGATCAATGACCATTGGAGATAATAATGGTTCAATATGGGTTCGATAATATGCTTGCATATACGCCATATCGTTTTGTTTGAGGTCTTGATATGACTTAATATGAATATGAAATGCAGCTGCATCTTTGATCCAATTGCGATACACAACGGCTTGATCATCAATGTATTCATGCATTTTCTTAGAGATAAGTTTTAGTTGCTGAGTAATAGTAAGGTTTGTTTTATTGTCATTGGACGTTACTACAGTTGAAAGTTCTTGTAAAGAACCAACACGAACCATATAGAATTCATCAACGTTATTAAAGGCAATGTTTAAAAAACGCCCTTTCTCAAAAAAAGGCGTCGATGAAAGTGTTGCCTGATGAAGCACACGTTGATTAAATTGTAACCAACTTAATTCGCGATTAATAAACGTCATATATTATCCCTCTTGGAGTATTTTTAAGTATAAGTATCCTTCACGAAGAGATGCCTTGGATGCTGTAAATGTTGTCGCATGCACATATTGCATCAACTCATCAATTAGTATTGCGCCAGGAACGAGTGTTATGAGACGATCTGGAACTCCTTTAATAATATCTTGAGCATGCATTGGTGATAGTCGTGAAATCTTAGAGATTGTGTTGTAGGATAGTGCTGAACCTTTTTCAAAATCAAGGATCTTATTCATCTTAACCATGGCACGTGATGTGCCACCAATCCCAATAATATGATCAATCATTTTATTCTCTAACCATACAATTTCGGAGAAAAGTGTTCTTGCATGTGAGCGCATCAAGTTTTGCTCAGCATCATTAGGCAAGACATTAGAAACGTATTGTTGGTAGAAGTTAAGTGAACCAGTTCCAATGGAAGTTGTATGGATAAGTTTTCCATCCACAAAATAAGTAATTTCCATGGATCCACCACCAATATCAATGGATAGTCCTTCTTTAGGAAGAGTTTCATATTTGACTACAGCCTCAAAACCAAATGATGATTCTTCTTCATCACTTAAAAGATCAATTGGATGATGAATGCTTGATTCAATGGCATCAATTGTTTCTTTAGAATTAGAAATGTTACGTAATGATGCCGTCGCAAAGATTCTAAAATAGTCTAGATGATAGGTCTTTGCCACAAAAATAAGTTCCTTTAGTGAAGAAACAATGACTTCCACACCTTCCATGGACATCTTATTATCTTTTACATATAAAATGCTTTTCCCTGCATGTTTCAAGTTAAATAATTTCGTAAGTTGATCCTCATTGTAATGATAGATCACTAATCGTATGGAGTTTGATCCTAAATCGATTAATCCAATGTTCATAACTGCACTCCTTCTTTCATAATTATAGTAGGTTGTCTTATTCATAACTAGTTGAATTTGCTTCTTTAACATCTTCTTTACAAAGAAAGCAAATATCTCCTGTTTTACAACGTGCGTATCCCTATTATACTCTATTCACACAATTTAAGCACATGAGGTTAAATTAAAACCGCTACAGGATCTCTGTAGCGTCATTAATCATTCATCCATTGAGCAAGCGCAAGAGCTAATCGCTCATTGAAAAGTGATGGATTAGTCTCCATAGGATTATGACCTTCATTTTCAAGCACAATGTCAATGACATTGGTTGCGATTTCTAGAATTTTGTCTTTATTTGAAATTGGAATCCATTCATCCTCTTCACCCCAAATAATGATCACTGGAGTTTCAGGATACACCCATTGTGAAACACTTACACCTTGAGCAGTCGCAAAGAATTCACGTAAAGCTTGAGTGCTACCTTTAATCCTTAGTGGTCTTAAGTAAGCTTCGACTTGCTCATCTGTAGCTTCTACCCCATAAGCTGATGAAAGTGACGATTGAAAGGAATCATTCTTAAGTAGACCATACGTTAAGAAAACACGCAACCACTCACCTACTGGTGTTGATTTAACAGCCCATGATAAAACTGGATTTCGCTCAACTTCGTTAGTCACAGCAGGATCAATAAGAATTAAACCTGCGGTCTTGTTTGGTTGTGCATTGTTCATAGCCAAGGCAACTGAACCACCCATTGAGTGTCCCCCTAGCATCCAAGACGAATTAAGATTGAATAGTACTTCAATTTGATTAAGGATATCCCATAACCACATCGCACGATTGCTTTGAGAATGAATAAGACCTCGCTGTTTACTTGAAAAACCAAATGCAGGCAAATCAACACTCACTACAAAGTATCCTAATGATGCAAGAAATGGCGCATTATCTTCATAAGAAAAGGTTGAACCTCCAAGCCCATGCACCAACATTATTTGTCCAATCACTGGTTGTGTTGGTTCATAAATTCGTGTATGAATACTTACTCCCTGAGATGTATTCACAAATATTGAATTTGTGAATGGTTGTGCTGGCATCTCTTGATTACCATCACGAGGGATTAAGTAAGGGACCACTATAAATGCAAGCAACAGTACCAATACTATCCTCTTTATCCATTTAAATATGATTTCAAACACAAACAACCTCCATCATCATTTCATTTCTTTTTAAAAAACCAGGAATAAACGGTGGGTTATAGCGTGCGAGCCAAGGACCATCTTTAATTGTTAATCCTTGAGCATTTATATATGTCTCAAGTGCTTCAAGTGAAGTCTTAATGGCATTGTCATTAATGTTTCCTTTAAATTTATAGACAACCATACACGTTGATTCAATCTTCTCAATGACTGCTTGATGATTTGGTTGAGGTGGAGTGTCGCTTCCTAGTAAGACAAAAGCAGTATCAACCATCACTGTATCATCTAGACGATTAATAACAGGAGCTGTCATACTGTAAGATTTTGAAGCTTGATTATCTCCACTAATATAGCGAAAACAAGCATCAAATCCTTGATAACCTAAGCGTTCAACGTTCTTGCTCTTCACAACATAATAAGCATCCATTGCACGAACCTCAAACTGATTGTCTTGTTATAAAACGGTATAAGGAAATGTCTTAATAGCCATATTACACCAGCTTTCTTAGAATTTGAATTAATTTTTGTTTCTTAACTGTATAAGGTGGATACTTAACGATTAAATCAAACCATGTCGGTGAATCAACAATGGTCTTCATATGTGAGAAGGTATCAAATGAATATACCCCATGATATGAACCCATACCACTCTTTCCCACTCCTCCAAATGGAACAGTTGGAGAAACAATATGTAGAATGGTTTCATTGATAGCTGCTCCTCCAAAACCTCGCTCTGTCATGATCTTTGTTTTGTTCGCTTGTTCTTCAGTAAATAAGTATAGCGCTAAAGGATTGGGATTTGCATCAAGAATTGAATTAAGTGATGCATCATCGTGATAAGAAAGTATAGGAAGAATAGGTCCAAAGATTTCTTCTTGCATGAGAGGACTATCTAAAGATGGCTCATGGACGAGCGTATAGGCAATCTTATGGTTTTCTTCATCATAAGTTCCACCATGAAGAATGGCTTGATCTTTTAAATAGGATACTAAGCGATTAAAATGTCGCTCATTAATGATTTTAGGGAAGTCTTGATTATTAAGTGATGAAGGAAACTGTTTTTCTATCATTTCTATTAATGCTTCCACAAGTTGATTCTTAATACTTTTATGAACCACAACGTAATCTGGGGCAATGCATGTCTGTCCACAGTTTAGACCTTTACCCCAAACAATACGTCTTGCGGCAACTTTGATATTTGCATCTGCCATGACAATGGCAGGACTTTTACCACCTAATTCTAATGTGACTGGTGTTAAATGTTTTGCAGCTGCACTCATCATGATCTTTCCAATCGCAGGAGATCCTGTGAAGAAAAGATGATCATAAGGTAGTTCAAGTAAATCATGAAATTCCTCTGGTCCTACATCCGTAGCATAAACAAGTTGAGGATCAAAGGTTTCATTAATGAGTTGTGTTAGAAGTGCGCCTATATGCGATGACATTTCAGAAACCTTAACAATTGCAGTATTTCCTGCTGATAAAGCAGATATTAAAGGCATTAAAGCAAGCTGTATAGGATAGTTCCATGGTGAGACAATTAAAACTACTCCTTTTGGGGATGATAATACCTTTGAAGACATCGTGATTGTTGCTAAAGACTTAGGTTTACGTTTTGCCTTCATCCAAGATTTGAGATGCTTTCTAATGTAAGTGATTTCTTGTTTGAGAGGGAGTAGTTCAGTTAAAAAAGTTTCACTTTCACTTTTATTGAGGTCTTTGTATACCGCTTCACACAGTGCTTTTTCATGTACGGTAATCATATTTTCTAATTTTGAGATAGATTCTAGTCGAGCTTGAAGTGGTAATGTTGCATGTGTTTTAAAGTATGCTTTCTGAGAATCAAAGATTGGTTTATACATAGATAGCCTCCGTGTGGTATAAATTTATCAAAAAGTGATTGAATATACTACTATCATACAACGAATAGTTAAGAATAAGCATTAAAACTCGATTTTCAATACAAGTGTCATGAATACTTCAATTAAAATATCTACCTCTAAACAGCATGGCTTACATCTTCTAACATAAGAAAACACTAGCTAATATCATTGAAGATATTTTGACTAGTGTTTTTCTATTTAATTACTAGGGATATTCTTAAATAAAGGTTCGATTTAAGTTGTTTTTACCTTCTCTTTATCAAAGGTAAATATAAGGATTACTGCGTTGTTATTTCACTTTGAAAGTTTTTAAAGTGTCAGAAATCGCTTGTTCATCTCCTGGCTCAAAATACATCCCTGCGAAACCACCCACTGCTTGGATAAGTCCCACAGAGTTTCCATTACTTAATTTTTTCAAAACAGTAACAAAATTCGAGCCTGTATGTATTGTTTCAATATCTTGAGGAGTTAAAACATGAAGATCAGCAACTGTCACAATTTCAACCGCTTTCCCATCTCTTTCGTTGAGAAACACAATACTTAATCCTTTAGGACTAGCATAAAAGAAAAGTTTTTCTTGAGTGAAATCTTGATACTCAAGAATAAAAGGAAGTCCTTCAACCTCAAGTCGTCTCATGTCAACCGTGGTTTTAACTGCGTGTGTCTTTACACCCCAATTTTCCGCAAAAAATTTAAGCAAATTCGCTTCTTCAAGTTGTGAAGTGAGCTCTTCAATTTGATTATCCTTTTCTTCTATTGTACTTGTATGCTCAGCCTTTAAGTTTTCAACTTCTAGTGTTAATGCTTCAACTTGCTCATTCAATGCATCCAATTCTTTTTGTGAACATCCTGATAACAAAACTAAACCGATGATTAATAATAATGTAAATCTCTTCATTAATTTCCTCCACACCTTTGGTATATGTGAAAATTATAACAAAAAAAACAAAGTAGTACATGGTTTGTGACAATCTTTTCGGTTTAAATAGAGATCATCTAACTACTTATTACTTTACCAAAAAAACCATCCCTAAGGTGAAGAAGTATAGTATAAGTAGACACTCAAGAAAAACCAATTCTTGAATCATGTCTACTTTTTTCTTAGGATAAAGGAAAGGAGAAAATCTATGGGGAGACCAAAAGGAAGTATAGGAAGACTTTGCAGGAAGTGGACAGCCAATGAGAAATTGGAAATTGTGACACTACACTTAGAAAAGCATCGAAGCTATCGATCACTTGAAGCAGAGTATCGACTAAATCGAGGTGTAATAAGTCACTGGGTAAAACGATACATTGAGTTTGGATTAGATGGGTTTAATACGAAGAAAAGTCAAAGAA
>JAGXRX010000046.1 GCA_018335655.1 Erysipelothrix sp. | reverse complement strand
AGACTTAAAAGCACCAATATGCTTGAAAGACTTAATTCTGAAATACGACGAAGAGAGAAAGTGGTACGCATATTTCCTAATGAGCAATCAGCACTACGCTTAATAGGATCAGTCCTTATTGATGTTCATGAAGAATGGCAATCCAGTGCTCGCCAATACATAAAGTTTACTGAAAAAACAAAAAAGTGGATCATTTAATTGAATCCACTGACTAACTAATAGATTTTACACAAGATTATGGACTTGACAAGAAATATAAGTTGGGAAATGGAGAAACACTGTTAATATAACGAATATGACTAATTACGAATCAAAAATCCTTCTTTGTTATTTTCAGATGACCTTATAATTGACGATTACCTGTTACTGATTTTTAACAAGTAAATTAGTCTATTAATATGACTGTGTTCAGTACGTTATTTATACTCGCTTAAGAAATAATGTAAGGAGAGATTTGTATTGTGAAAACCTGATTACTACTTCAAGTTTCCTGATTTTCAACATAACAATCATAAACTGCTATAAATATTCTAAAGGAGAAAAACAATGTTAATGTTTGGAGAAATTTTTACAGAATACCGTGAAACCATAACTCTAGCAATTTTAGTTATTTTTTCGGTTGTTTGGACTAATAGAGTTAAAAATTATTCGAAGTCGATTGCTAATGATTTAGAAAGCATTAAGCATGATTTGAAGAAATTGAAAGAGGGAAAATCCAACGATGAATAAAACTTCAAAAATGTTTTTAAACACATTCATATTTCTGTTAATCAGTTGTACGTTTTTAGTTAGCATTTCAGCCTCTAACGATTTGACTACTAAATCAAAATATAGTTATTCATATTATTCTTCATACATTGTTTATGGGCAACCAAATGCGAATGGAATGACTAATTTAATTTCTGTAAGAAATAATTCAGGATGTCCTGAAGAATATAAGATCAACTTTGAGTTGAAAGTTAATTCAATAGCTAGCTTTGAAAAGCAAATAGAGAATGCTGTAGGACATGCAGCAGCACTCGATATTGTTACTTTAGCACTAGCATATACTGGTAATCCTGCAGCATTTGCAACTTTATTGGCAAGTTATGGTTATTCTGCATCCGCTAGAAATCTTGGGGTACAATTATTGCAGTCACAAAGAGATGCAAATGTGTACTTCCACCGTTTATATCAGTATCGTTCGATTGGATATAATCCTGGTTGTTCATTGGTAGGAAACATTTGGATATGTCCTTCAAGCTTACCCTTGTTAAACTATTGAAAGTCACAAAACGTTTTATTAATTGATAAAATTGGTATGGTAACACTATTTAAACAAATTGCCTTGCAGACATTCTTAGTACTCGACTTCAGAACATATCTGAATTCTTTTTTATAAGAAAAACAAAGAATCACCTAAAGTGATTCTCGTTAATAATCGTTAATCATTGTTAATGATGATTCAATGATCTTTAATAGTATGGCAATATTCATTAATAAGTGATCAATCATCGTTAATAACAATGCATGGTGCCCGAGGACGGAGGGCAATCACTATTACCAAGAAATACCATAGATTTCCAAAAAGTGCCTTAAATGCTTGGATTTTGATTGATGTCTAACCAAATATTACCATAAATCACCAATAAGTATCATAGTTTTTGATAAAATCGAGGCAATTTTGAGGCAATCAGTACTTCAGCTATTTGCATTGTTGACTAACGTATAAAGAAGGATTTGATGTATCGACTGATTCAATCATCAGTGAGTCTTTTAACATTAATCAATTTAAATCAATGCAAGTCCAAACAAAATTGGCTAAGCAATTTGTCTGAAAAGAGTTAATTTACTGTACGGGTTAGATTAATTTTTTATCAGTTTTATGTATTTGTTTAAAAAACTCTTGATTTCACAAAAAAACTCTATATAATAGTAATTGGATATTGTATCCAACATACAATTGAAGGGGAGTACATATGAAAGATTTCAAAATAATGGGAATCTCACTGCCAATCTTTGCAACACTCGGTGTAGTGTTGTTGATTGCTATCCAACTAGGTGTTTTACCGACAGGAATGATTGGTGCATTAGCATTGATGATGTTTGTCGGAGCTTTACTTGATTTTATTGGGAATAAAACACCCATCGTCAAGGATTATTTTGGAGGCGGTCCAATCGTTATTATCTTCGCCTCTGCTGCGTTGGTGTATTTCAAAATTTTACCACCAGCGATCATTACAAATATTAGAAATTTCATGGAAACAGGCGCATTAAGAGCATTTAACCAAGCAGGTGAAGCAATCACTGTAGGTTATAGAGGCGGATTCTTGGATTTCTACATTGCAGCATTAATTACAGGTAGTATTCTAGGGATGAATCGTAAATTGCTCATCAAAGCAGCGGTTCGATTCCTACCGGCAATTTTTGGTGGAGTTGTTGTAGCGTTAGGTCTAGTGTACATAGTAGGCTTAGTTATGGGATATGGTGGTATGGAAGCGATTTACTATGTTGGTATCCCAATTATGGGTGGTGGCATGGGTGCAGGTGCTGTTCCTCTCTCACAAATTTTTGGTGAAGCATTAGGGGTTGAACCTGCTACTGTTTTATCAAAATTAGTTCCTGCTGTTGCATTAGGTAATGCATTGGCTATCGTAGCTGGTGGATTATTGGATAAGCTAGGAAAAATCAAACCAGAATGGACAGGAAATGGACGTTTATTGATTTCTAATGAAGATTTCGGTGAAAATGAAAAAGAAGAAAAAGATGACAGTGGTTTAGCGGGATATGGTATCGGTATCTTAATTGCAACTACATTCTTCGCTGTTGGAGCAATTATTGGAAAATTCGTACCGGATGTACATCCTTATGCTTGGATGATCATTGCAGTCGGTGTTGTTAAAGCCTTTGGGTTCATGCCACGTAACTATGAACTCTATTGCCAAAAATGGTTCAAATTTGTCGCTGTTAACTTCACACCAGCTTTACTAGTGGGTATTGGTATTGCTTACACAAACTTAGGTCAAGTTATTGAAGCATTCTCACTGACTTACTTAGTTCTTGTCACTGTAGTTGTTATCGGTGCAATCATCGGTTCAGCATTTGTTGGACGTTTGGTTGGTTTCTATCCAATCGAAGCAGCAATCACTGCAGGATTATGTATGGCAAACATGGGTGGAACTGGAGACGTTGCTGTCTTGAGTACTGCTAAGCGTATGGAATTAATGCCATTTGCTCAAATATCTTCTCGAATCGGTGGTGCCTTAATGCTACTGCTAGCCTCTGGTGCTATCGCATTGTTTGGTGGGTAAACATTTATAAAAAACATAGGTAGCCTCTTTGAGGTTACCTTTGATTAATGAAAGGAAACATTATTATGCCAACAGTTTATGAAATCGCATTACAAAAACATAAGGAATGGAAAGGTAAAATTTCCACGACGCTAAAAGCGCCAATCACCAATCGTGAGGAACTTAGTTTGGCTTACACTCCTGGAGTTGCAGAGCCTTGTCGTAAGATTCATGAAAACAAAGAGGATGTCTATTTGTATACATGGAAAGGTAATACCGTCGCAGTCATTACTGATGGTACCGCTGTTTTAGGTTTAGGAGATATTGGGCCAGAAGCCGGTTTACCAGTGATGGAAGGTAAGTGTGGACTATTTAAAGCATTTGCTGATGTCGATGCTGTTCCAATTTGCTTAGATACTAAAGATACCGAAGAAATCATTCGAATCTGCAAAGCGATTGCTCCAGGATTTGGTGGATTCAATCTTGAAGACATCAGTGCTCCACGCTGTGTAGAAATTGAACGACGTTTGATTCAAGAGTTGGATATCCCGGTATTTCATGATGATCAACACGGTACAGCGATTGTAGTTACTGGTGGACTCATTAATTCTTTGAAATTGGTTAATAAAAAAGCTGAAGATGTAAAAGTTATCGTCAGTGGTGTAGGTGCTGCGGGAAGTTCGATCATTAATATGCTCTATGCACTTGGTATTCGTAAAATCTACGGTTACAATCGCGCAGGCGTTTTAAATCGTGATGATATGGATTCTTATGATTTCCTGTCAAAAGAACTTGCTTTAATTACTAATCCAGAAAACTCTCGTAAGACTATGGCTGAACAGTTTGAAGGTGCTGACGTATTTATCGGAGTATCTGCTCCAAAAATCGTTACTGTTGAAATGATCAAGTCTATGAATAAAGACGCTATCGTATTTGCGATGGCAAATCCAGAACCAGAAATCTCTTATGCAGATGCCATTGCTGGAGGAGCGAAAATCGTAGGTACTGGTCGTTCAGACTTCCCAAATCAAGTAAACAATGTCTTGGCATTTCCAGGATTGTTCCGTGGTGCTTTGGATTGCAGAGCACGTAAGATTACTGATGAAATGAAGATGGCTGCAGCAGTTGGTATCGCTTCATTGATTGAAGAGAAGGATTTGACTCCAGAATATGTCATTCCATCACCATTTGATCCTCGTGTTGCTAAAAAGGTAGCTGAAGAAGTTAAAAAAGTAGCGATTGCAACAGGCATCGCTAGACTCATAGATTAATTTTAGGGAGAGATTCGACATCTCTGGTTACTTGAAAAAGTAAACTCCAGTTTGAAGAGGTCATGTCTTGATTTTGATTAGAGATGTAAGAAATCATTAAAGTGACTTGATTAAGAACACAACAATGATTCAAAAATGTGTTAAAATGAA
>JAGXRX010000045.1 GCA_018335655.1 Erysipelothrix sp. | reverse complement strand
GTGGAACGCTCACTTCGTGTTCTAGATGGTGCCGTAGCGGTACTTGATGCGAAGAGCGGTGTAGAACCACAAACCGAAACAGTGTGGCGTCAAGCCACTAAGTATAATGTCCCACGTATTGTATTCGTTAATAAGATGGATGCAACTGGGGCAGACTTCTATATGTCAGTACGTACTATTGGGTCTCGCTTAGCAGCTAAAGCTGCGCCAATTCAACTTCCTATTGGAGTTGAAGCAGACTTTGATGGTGTTATTGATTTAATCGAAATGAAAGCACGTTTCTTCCAAGATGTTGCATTAAAAGTTGATATTGCCGGAGAAATTCCAGCAAATATGCTTGAAACAGCTAAAGAATACCGTGCAAAACTACTTGAAGCAATCGCTGATTATGATGAAGATGTCATGATGGCGGTGCTTGAAGGTGAAGAGCCTGAAATTGAACAAATCAAAACAGCGATTCGAAAAGGTGTATTAACTGGAGAATTCTTCCCAGTGTTGTGTGGAGCAGCATATAAAAACAAAGGTGTTACAGCAATGCTTGATGCCGTTGTCGATTACTTACCTTCACCACTTGATATCCCTGCGATTACTGGAATCCTTCCAAACGGAGAGATTGCAGCGCGTCAAGCTGATGATAGTGCACCATTCTCTGCATTAGCGTTCAAGATCATGACGGATCCATTTGTAGGAAGATTGACTTACTTCAGAGTATATTCTGGTCATTTATCTTCTGGTAACTATGTATATAACTCCACAAAAGCAAAACGTGAACGTTTTGGTCGTATCATGCAAATGCATGCGAACCACCGCGAAGAAATCACTGATGTTTATGCAGGGGATATCGCAGCAGCTATCGGACTTAAAGATACGATTACTGGAGATACACTATGCGATGAGAAACAATCCATTATTCTTGAATCCATGGTGTTCCCAGAACCTGTTATTAACGTAGCAATTGAACCTAAATCAAAAGGCGATCAAGATAAGATGGGACTTGCGTTAAGCAAACTCGCTGAAGAAGATCCAACCTTTAAGACTTACACCGATCCAGAAACTGGTCAAACGATCATTGCTGGTATGGGTGAACTTCACCTTGATATTCTAGTAGACCGTATGAAACGTGAGTTTAAAGTGGAAGCCAATATTGGTGCTCCTCAAGTAGCTTATCGTGAAACAATTCGTACTGCTGCAGAAGTTGAAGGAAAATTTGTTCGCCAGTCTGGTGGACGTGGACAATATGGACACGTTAAAGTTCGATTTGAACCAAATGAAACAGGTAAAGGATTTGAATTTATTGATGCTGTTATTGGTGGAACTGTACCGAAAGAATACATCAAACCAACAATGGAAGGTATTGAAGGCTCACTAAACAATGGTTTATTAGCTGGATATCCACTTATCGATATTAAAGCAACCTTATATGATGGCTCATACCATGAAGTTGACTCCTCAGAAATGGCCTTCAAAGTTGCTGGTTCCTTAGCACTTAGAGAAGCAGGTAAGAAATGTAATCCTGTGTTACTAGAACCAATTATGAATATTGAGGTTATTGCCCCTTCAGACTACTTAGGTAGTGTCATGGGTGATGTCTCTTCCCGTCGTGGACAAATCAAAGATCAAGAAGAGCGTGGTAATGCGGTTGCGGTAACAGCATTCGTTCCACTTTCTGAAATGTTCGGTTATGCAACAGACTTACGCTCCTTTACACAAGGTCGTGGAAGTTACTCTATGCAGTTTGATCACTATGAAGAAGTACCTCGCAATATTGCTGAGAAAGTTGCTAAGAAAAACGCACGCGACTCTCAATAATCATTGAAAAGTTGTTGATTATCTTATAAAATGTAAATGCATTAACAAAAAAATGAAACAGGAGGAATTTTGCAATGGCAAAAGAAAAATTTGACCGGTCGTTAGATCATATCAATATCGGTACTATTGGTCACGTCGATCATGGTAAAACTACACTAACAGCAGCTATTACGTCATTTTTATCGAAATCAGGCGGAGCTAAGAAAAAAGCTTACGATGAAATCGATGGAGCTCCAGAAGAAAAAGCACGTGGAATCACCATTAACACAGCTCACGTTGAATATAAGACAAAAACTCGTCACTATGCTCACGTTGACTGCCCAGGCCACGCTGACTACATTAAAAACATGATTACTGGTGCGGCTCAAATGGACGGTGCAATTCTAGTAGTTGCAGCAACTGATGGACCGATGCCACAAACTCGTGAACACATCCTTTTAGGACGCCAAGTTGGTATTCCTTCAATGGTTGTATTCTTAAACAAATGCGACATGGTTGATGATGAAGAATTAATCGATCTTGTTGAAATGGAAGTTCGTGAACTTCTAACAGCTTATGGATTTGATGGCGACAATGCACCAGTTATCCGTGGCTCTGCTCTTAAAGGTGGAGAAGGCGATCCAGTTTGGGAACCTAAACTTGGAGAACTTATGGATGCTGTTGACACTTATATTGCAACTCCACCACGTGAAGTTGACAAACCATTCTTAATGTCAGTTGAAGACGTGTTCACAATCACTGGTCGTGGAACTGTTGCAACTGGACGTGTTGAGCGTGGAGAAGTTAAACTTTCTGAAGAAGTTGAAATCGTTGGTATCCGTGACACTCGTAAAACAGTTGTAACTGGTATTGAAATGTTCCGTAAATTGTTAGATTCAGCTCGTGCTGGAGACAACATTGGTGCATTACTTCGTGGTGTTAACCGTGACGAAGTTGAGCGTGGACAAGTTCTAGCAAAACCTGGATCTGTTAAACCTCATACAGAATTCACAGCTAACGTTTACGTTCTTTCAAAAGAAGAAGGCGGACGTCATACACCTTTCGTAGCTAACTATCGCCCACAATTCTATTTCCGCACAACTGACGTGACTGGTGTTATCACCCTTCCTGAAGGTGTTGAAATGGTTATGCCTGGAGATAACGTAGTTATGACTGTTAAACTTATCGCTCCTATCGCTGTAGAGCAAGGAACTAAATTCTCAATTCGTGAGGGTGGACGTACTGTAGGCGCAGGTAACGTAGTAGCTATCATCAAGTAATTAATCAAACAAGCGTTCTAAGAATGCTTGTTTTTTTTTATTCTCTTTATGATATGATGAGAAGACAAGGATGGTTTATTATGAGACAAATGAGTGAGTTAAAAAGATTATATTTGAACTTATATGCACATAATGTAAATGCATTGAGTCATTATGATTTATTAAATCAAATGATTGGTAGGTTTAAAACTGAGCGCTCACGCGCACTTAAACAGTTAGATAAAAATGATGCTTTGTGGTATTACTCCAATAAAATGGTAGGAATGACGCTCTATACTGATTTATTTGCAGGAAACTTTAAGAAGCTTATGAAAAAAATTCCATATCTACAAGATCTTGGAATTACTTATGTTCATTTAATGCCACTTTTAAAGCCTCGTGATGGTGAAAACGATGGTGGTTATGCTGTGGAAGATTATCGCAATGTGGATCCTCGCTTAGGAACACTTGATGATTTTTCAACTTTACTAAAAGCATTTGCTAAAGCAGATATTAAAGTATGTATTGATTATGTTTTAAATCATGTGGCGATTGAACATACTTGGGCTCAAGAAGCATTAAAAGGTGACATAGATGCACAAGCTCGATTCTTTATGTTTGATGATCGTAAGATTCCTGATTTATATGATGAAACCGTACCTGAGGTTCTACCTAATAAATGTCCTGGTAACTTTACTTATATTGAAGAACTAGATAAATATGTCTTCACATCATTCTCAGACTTTCAATGGGACTTAAACTTCACGAATCCAGAAGTGTTTCATGAAGTTGTAGAAGTTATGCTTTACTTAGCTAACTTAGGTGTTAATATGCTTCGATTAGATGCGATACCTTTTATGTGGAAAGAACTTAACACATCATGTCGCAATCTTGATCCAATTCATGACTTAATAAGAATGTTGTATATTATTAAACAAGAAGTTGCTCCTTCATTATCTTTACTCGGAGAAGCTATTGTTGAGCCTGATCAAATCGTGAAGTACTTTGGAACTGAGAAGAATACTGAATGTGAGATTATGTATAATGCTAATCTTATGGTTGATATCTATCATACCTTTGCAACGCGAGATACACGATTATTAACAATTGATACAAATCGCTTTCAAATTCCAAGCAAAGGTACTTGGATGAACTATGTACGTTGCCACGATGATATTGGATGGGGTTTTAATGAACAAGCTATCTCCGCTATGGGATTTGATCCTTTCCAACATAAGCAATTCCTTATCAAATTCTATGGACAACGCTTCCCAGGCTCCTTTGCAATGGGGGAAGATTATCAATTCAATCCTAAGACTCTTGATGCGCGTACCAATGGGACTTTGGCTTCATTACTAGGATTAGAGAGTGCCTTAAATAAGAAAGAAATCTATAAGATAGAAGAAGCTATACGACGCATAAACCTTGCCCACGCACTTATATTAGCTTATCGTGGTATTCCGCTCATCTATTCAGGAGATGAGTTGGCTAGTGTCAATGATCAATCATATAAAGAAGACGCTACTAAAGTAAATGAAGGACGATGGGTACATCGACCAATCATGGATTGGAAGAAAGCAGAACGTCGCTTGATTTCAAATACTATTGAAAACAAAGTGTTTAAAGAACTTCAACGGATGATTATGCTTCGTAAGAAGATCAAATTTCTACATGGCCAAGTCAATCAATTTGCGTTAGACAGTTATAATCCACATGTATATATCCTAGTTCGTGAACTTAAAGGAAAGACGTTATTGGCATTCTTTAACTTCTCTGAGTTTCCGCAAAAAGTATCAGCTTCTCATGTAAGACAATTTGCTACTGGTAAGTATTATGAATGCCACTTGCAAGGCAGAGTCTTAGATATGGATCATGAATGGTTTGATTTATCCCCATATGAAGTGATATGGGCTGAGGCAATTGAATCTTAATACGAAGGCACTATAAAGTGCCTTTTTTAGTATCATAAAAGAGTTTGAAAAGATTAAAAAAAAGGTTGATTTTTTGTGTCTCTTCCTTTATACTATTGAAGCGACTGCGTGGACATGCGAGGTTGCCGGCACACTGAAACCCGTTGTCATGGACAGTGAGAAGCCCGGGTAATTCGCATTGAGCAGGTCTAACATGGATCTAGACACAGAAAGATAAGGAGGACTTCCATGGCAAAGAATAAAATTCGCATCCGCTTAAAAGCTTTTGAATCAAGAACACTTGATGCAGCGGTTGAGAAGATTGTAAGTACCGTGAAGAATCACGGAGTAAAGAAGGTCGTAGGACCAGTAGCACTACCTACTGAGCGAGAAATCGTTACAGTACTTCGTGCCGTGCATAAGTATAAAGATTCCCGTGAGCAATTCGAAACTCGTACTCACAAACGCTTAATTGAATTAATCGGTCCAAGTGCTGAAACTATGGACGCGTTAACTCGTTTGGAACTTCCAACCGGTGTTGACATCGAAATTAAACTGTAATCGGAGGTAATGATGAAAGGTTTATTAGGACGTAAAGTCGGTATGACCCAAGTATTCACCGAAGAGGGGCTTCTAGTTCCTGTAACGGTCATTGAAGTAGTTCCTAACGTTGTCTTACAAAAGAAAACTTTAGAAAACGATGGATATGAAGCTGTACAATTAGGAATCGAAGATGTTAAGTTGCAACGTGCAACTAAGCCTCAAATCGGTCATGCTAAAAAAGTAGGGTCCGCTCCCAAGAAGTTCGTTCGTGAAATCGCGGGAAATGCATTAAGTGAATTAGAATTAGGATCTGTTGTTAAAGCTGATTTATTTGCACCAGGAGACATCGTCGATGTGCAAGGAACTTCAAAAGGTAAAGGATTCACAGGCGCGATTGTTCGTAACAATCAAAAAATGGGTCCAGCATCTCATGGTTCCGGTCATCACCGTGGAATTGGTTCATTAGCTACAATTGGTCGTAACAACGGAATTATCAATAAAGGTCGCATCATGGCTGGTCAAGAAGGTGGTTATACCACTACTAACCGCAATCTTGAAGTGGTCAAGGTTGATGCTGAAAACAACTACATCTTAGTAAGAGGAAACGTACCTGGACCAAGAAAAGGTTACGTTATCGTCAAAACAACCACGAAGCGTGTTAAACAAGTTACGCCTAAAACGCTTATTAACCGTGGTGAAGGACAAGGAGAATAATTATGGTGAAAGTGAATGTACTAAATTTATCTGGTGCAACTGTTAAAGAAATTTCACTCGAAAGCGAAGTGTTTGGAATTGTTCCAAATCGCCAAGTGCTATTCGATGCAGTCGTTCAACAACGCAACAGTGCTCGTCAAGGAACTCATGACACTAAAAACCGCCGCGAAGTTGCTGGTGGTGGCCGTAAGCCTTGGAAGCAAAAAGGAACTGGACGTGCGCGTCAAGGATCCATTCGTTCTCCACAATGGCGCGGTGGTGGGATTGTCTTCGGTCCAACTCCACGATCATACGGTGGAAAACTTAACAAGAAAGTTAGAAACTTAGCACTACGCTCAGCGTTAAGTACTAAAGTCATCGACAGCAGCCTAATGGTTGTTGAAAACTTAACATTAAGTCTTCCAAAAACTAAAGAGTTCTTAACAGTATTGGATAACTTAAAACTAGAAAACAAAACATTGTTTGTGGTAAGCGGACATGAAGAAATCGATAACGCATTCTTAGCACTTCGTAACATTCCTAATGTAATGTTACTATCTGTTGAAGGATTAAACGTTTACGACATTCTTAATGCCGACACCCTCGTGTTCACTGAAGTAGCAGCGCTTGAAGCAGGTGCTTACTTCAATAAGAAAGAAGTGGAGGTCGTTGCATAATGAGTGCACTAAACCCAAGAGACATTATCTTGCGTCCAATCATCACTGAAAAATCAGTGAAGGCTCAAGAAGTCGATAACAAGTTCACCTTCTCCGTAGCGAAAGGTGCTAACAAAACTCAAGTAAGACAAGCTATTGAAGCAATCTTCAATGTTAAAGTCGAAAAAGTAAACATTGTGAATGTTCGCCCACGTTTAAAACGTGTTGGAAAATACTCAGGAACAACCAATGCAGTCCGTAAAGCAATTGTAAAATTAGCAGAAGGACAAACCATTAACTTATTCTAGGATAAGTAAATATCGGAAGAACACGCTATTTCCGGAAAAGATGCGATAGGAGGAAATTCACGTATGGCGATTAAAGCCTACAAGCCAACGACGCCAGGTCGTCGTGGCATGACAACCGTGGCTAATGTTGAAATTACAACATCAAGACCAGAACGCTCACTATTAGAACCATTAAAGTCTAAAGGTGGACGTAACAATTTAGGACGCATAACTACCCGTCATCAGGGTGGTGGACATAAGAGAATGTACCGCGTCATCGACTTCAAACGTAACAAAGATGGCATTCCAGCAAGAGTGAAATCAATTGAGTACGATCCAAATCGTTCAGCCAACATCGCATTAGTTTCTTATGCAGATGGTGAAAAACGTTATATCTTAGCTCCTAAAGGACTTAAGGTTGGTAACATTATTCTTAGTGGCGAAGGTGCTGACATCAAAGTTGGACACACATTAGAACTT
Source organism: Erysipelothrix sp. (assembly GCA_018335655.1). Taxonomy (GTDB): domain Bacteria; phylum Bacillota_I; class Bacilli_A; order Erysipelotrichales; family Erysipelotrichaceae; genus UBA6182. Next base: position 4,281 of record JAGXRX010000045.1, on the reverse strand, counting down.
GGAAATATGCCTGAAGGGACTGTTGTTCACAACGTTGAACTCAAGCCTGGAAAAGGCGGACAACTAGCACGTTCTGCTGGTGTATCTGCTCAAATTCTTGGATCTGAAGATCGCTACGTTATCGTACGTCTTGGATCTGGAGAAGTTCGTAAAATATTAAAACAATGCCGTGCAACCATTGGTACTGTCGGTAATGAAGATCATAACTTAGTTAACTTAGGTAAAGCAGGCCGTAGCCGTTGGATGGGTATCCGCCCAACAGTTCGTGGATCTGCAATGAACCCAGTTGATCACCCACATGGTGGTGGTGAAGGACGCTCTCCAATTGGACGTGTTGCTCCATTAACACCTTGGGGTAAAAAAGCATTAGGATTGAAGACTCGCAAGAAGAAAAACGCTTCGAACAAGTATATCGTTCGTGGTCGTAAGGCGAAATAAGCGAAAGGAACCATAAAACATGAGTCGTAGTTTGAAAAAAGGCCCATTCGTAGACGACCACTTATTAAAAAAAGTGGAAGCCTTGAATGCTAAAAGTAAAAGAGAAGTTATTAAAACGTGGTCTCGTCGTTCAACGATATTCCCTCAGTTTGTAGAGCACACTTTTGCGGTCTACAATGGAAAAGAACACGTACCTGTCTATGTTACTGAAGATATGGTTGGTCATAAACTCGGAGAGTTTGTCCCAACACGTAAATACGGTGGACATGGCGACGATAAGAAGGGTAAATAGGAGGGTAACATGGAAGTAAAAGCAACAGCAAAAACGATTCGCGTTACTGCTCGTAAAGCGCGTTTAGCATTAGATTTAATTCGTGGAAAAGACATCAAAGAAGCCACAGCGATCTTGAAGTTTACCCCAAACTTCGCCGCAAAGGCAACAGCTAAAGTTTTAAAATCAGCAGTTGCCAATGCAGTAAACAACAATAAACTTGATGAAACAAAGTTATATATTAAAGCTTGTTATGCTGACGAGAGTGTTACTCTCAAACGTTTCATGCCTCGTGCAAAAGGAAACGCAGCAGAAATTAAAAAACGCACTAGTCACATTACTGTAATTGTGGCTGAGCGTGCCTAGGAGGAGCAATTATGGGTCAAAAAGTCAGTCCAATAGGATTACGCGTTGGAATCATCCGTGATTGGGAATCACGTTGGTACGCAGAAAAAGAATTCGGTACTTTACTTGTTGAAGACATTAAAGTTCGTGAATTCCTTGAGAAAAAACTCAAAAATGCATTCGTTTCACGTATTGAAATCGAACGCACAAAAGATACACTTAACTTAATTATTCGCTCTGGTCGTCCAGGTGCAGTAATGGGTCAAGAAGGGGCTAATATCAAAGTCCTTATTGATGCATTAACTAAAATGACTAAGAAGAAAGTTAACGTTAAAGTGTTACAAGTAGCAAATCCTAACTTGGATGCGACTCTTGTTGCGCAAAAAATCGCGAGTGAATTAGAAGCTCGTAAATCATTTAGAACTGTACAAAAACGTGCAATCATCGATGCTATGAAATCCGGAGCAAAAGGTATCAAAACTTTAGTTTCTGGACGTCTAGGCGGAGCTGATATCGCTCGTAGTGAAGGTTATGCTGAAGGGGTTGTCCCACTTCACACACTACGTTCTGATATTGACTACTCACATGCTGAGGCGATGACTACATATGGTAAATTAGGAGTTAAAGTTTGGATTTGTCGTGGAGAAGTTCTTCCGGGTCAAATGGTTGTAGAACCAGAAGCACCGAAAGATGCACCACGTGGTGATCGCCGTGGACGTGATAACAACCGTCGTAACGATCGTCAACGTCCAGTTGCTCGCGAAGAAAAGCGCGAAGCAGTTAAAGTTGCTCCTGACGCTGTTGTTGAAGGAGGAAAATAAACTATGTTAATGCCAAATAGAACAAAGTTCCGCCGTCCACATCGTGTGTCACACGAAGGACGTGCAAAAGCGGGTCGTACTGTCGCATTTGGTGAGTTTGGTTTAGTTGCGGAAAGTGGCGCATATGTCACGAACCGTCAAATTGAAGCAGCTCGTATTGCGATGACACGTTTTATGAAACGTGGTGGTAAAGTCTGGATCAAAATATTTCCTCACTTAGCTATCACAAAAAAACCATTAGAAGTTCGTATGGGATCTGGGAAAGGTGCACCTGAAGGTTGGGTTGCTGTCGTTTCACCAGGACGAGTTATGTTTGAAATTGCGGGTGTAAGCGAAGAAATTGCTAAAGAAGCGTTCCGTCTTGCGGCCAACAAACTTCCAGTCAAAACTCGTTTCGTCCGTCAAGGCGAGGAGGAATAAACATGTTGATCAAAGAAATTCGCGAAAAAAGCAATTCTGAATTATACAAAGCAATTGATACACTAAAAGAAGAGTTGTTCAACCTACGATTTGCGCAAGCAACAGGTCAATTAACTAATTCTGCTCGTATCAAAACTGTAAGAAAAACGATTGCACGTATCAAAACAGTTATTACTGAACGTGTTATGGAAGCACAGGAGGTTAATGGTTAATGGAACGCTCAAATCGTAAAGTTTACCGTGGTAAAGTAGTATCAGTTGCAATGGAAAAAACTATTGTAGTTGAAGTCACTACTTCCAAACGTCATCCATTATATGGAAAACGTGTTAAATATTCAAAAAAATTCAAAGCACATGACGAACTCAATGAAGCTGCAATAAATGACATGGTTGACATTATGGAAACCCGTCCTTTATCAGCTACTAAACGATTCCGTTTAGTTAAAATCGTTGATAAAGCTGTTGTTCTTTAGAGGAGGGTTATCATGATTCAAAACGAAACAAGATGTAAAGTTGCGGATAACACTGGTGCTAAAGAAGTGCTCGTGATCCGTGGACTTGGAGGAAGTCGTAGACGTTCTTCCAATATTGGTGACATCGTAGTGTGTGCAGTTAAATCTGCAACACCTGGTGGAACTGTTAAAAAAGGTGATGTTGTTAAAGCAGTTATTGTGCGCACAGTGTACGGAATTAACCGTCCAAATGGCTCACGTATCCGTTTCGATGACAATGCCGTTGTCATCATCAAAGATGACAAAACGCCTCGTGGAACTCGTATTTTCGGTCCAGTGGCAAGAGAACTTCGTGATAAAGACTTTATGAAAATTGTGTCTTTAGCACCTGAAGTGTTATAGGAGAAATGCAATGAAAATTAAAAAAGGCGATACAGTCAAAGTAATCACTGGTTTCAATAAAGGAACCATTGGTGAAGTCAAAGCAGTTTTCCCTAAAGAATCCAAGGTTCTTGTTGAAGGGGTCAATGTTGCTAAAAAACACTTGAAACCTACACAAGCTAATCCAGATGGTGGAATTGTTGAAAAAACTTTACCAGTACATGTCTCTAACGTAATGCTCTATGATGCGAAAGCAAAAAAAGCAAGTCGTATCCGTTATGAGATTAAAGGTGATAAAAAAGTGCGCGTCTTCACTAAAACAGGCGCAGTAGTCAAATAAGGAGGCTAATGAATGAACCGCATGAAAGATCTCTATGCTAACACAGTCGTTAGCACACTTATGAAACAATTCAATTACACTTCAGTCATGCAAGTGCCACGTATCGATAAGATCGTAGTTAACATGGGTGTAGGCGACGCAGTTGCTAACCCAAAACTCTTGGATGAAGCAGTTGTTGAATTACAAGCTATTACAGGACAAAAAGCTATTATTACTAAAGCTAAGAAATCCATTGCGAACTTCAAACTTCGTGAAGGTATGCCTATCGGGGCTAAAGTTACACTACGTGGTGAAAGAATGTACGCATTCTTAGACAAACTCGTAAATGTTTCTCTTCCTCGTGTACGTGACTTCCGTGGTGTAAGTTCTGAAGCATTTGATGGACGTGGTAACTATACTCTAGGAGTTAAGGAACAACTTATATTCCCTGAAATTAGTTATGACAAAGTCAACAAAGTACGTGGTATGGATGTCGTTATCGTTACCACAGCTAAAAATGATGAAGAAGGCCGTGCGTTATTAAGCACACTAGGTATGCCTTTCACCAAGAAAGCGGGAGTGTAATTTATGGCAAAAAAATCAATGGTCTTAAAGTCACAACGCCCTGCTAAATTCGCGGTCCGTGCATACACTCGTTGCGAACGTTGTGGACGTCCACATTCAGTATTACAAAAGTATAAAATTTGCCGTATTTGCTTCAGAGAATTGGCTTATAAAGGTCAAATCCCTGGTGTGAAGAAGGCTAGCTGGTAGTAGAAAGGAGAAGCACTTAAATGATGAGTATTACAGATCCAATTGCAGATTTACTGACTCG
>JAGXRX010000044.1 GCA_018335655.1 Erysipelothrix sp. | reverse complement strand
TTGAGGTATAGAAGTTAAGAAAAAGTATGATCATGTTATTTATGGTATTTTATTTATACAAGTGATAATGATAAATTATAAGCAAATTTAGATTTAGAGATAATTTAAAACATAAGAAATATACTTATGGATATATTCTCACATACGACGCTTACTTAAAATATTAAAATTTATCCATACTGACCACTCAGTCCATGGTGTTAGAGGAAACATATCGATACTGAACCTTTTAATTTTAACTATACTTTTTAATTATTTCGCCTGAATGAACGTAAGGGTATTCAAGTTAGATTTAATCATAAACGAGCCAGTCGAAAAACTAAATACGTTAGCAATCTAATGCGTTTCACAAGTCCGAGGGATTCTCTGAACGCAATGATTTCAAGCCTTTTCCGGGGTTAAGCCCAAGGGAGGGCTTTTTATTTTTGTATCAAAATCTGCATGAACATAGATCCTTGTTGGGGCTCAGGTGGTATGTTTGTACAAAATCATCAAGGAAAAGTAGAGAATCATTCTATATATGATCAGGAAATGAACTCAACAACATGGAAGCTATGCAAAATGAACCTAGCAATAAGAGGGTTTGATGCTAATCTAGGACCATACCATGATGATACTTTTCATCATGATCTTCACAAGAAATTACAGGCGGATTATATCCTTGCTAATCCTCCGTTTAACATTAGTGATTGGGGTGGCAATCAGCTTATAGATGATGGAGGATGAAATGCTTAAAAAATTGCTCATGAACTTTCGAATGCAATTAGAAATAATATAACTTTGATTGGAGTATTAGAATAAGCGTACGAGCAAGTATGCCAGAGTAATTAAAAGATTATTTAGTAATTATGATTATCCACCAGATAAAGCGGAAAGGCAATGGAAATTGTCATGAGACAAGCTGAGAGTATGGTTGACCATGTATATTCTGAATCATTTTCTAATAGCTAAATTACAACAAAAACTTATTTTTTAAATTTCAACGCAAAGATCCTGTTAAGTATAAACAATTTCAATAATTTATCTTACTGTGTAGTTTTTCGAGGATATTAATGGAATGCTGTTCTGCAATTGGCATTACATGAGTGTAGACATTTAATGTCATGTCAATATTTGCGTGTCCTAATCTTTTTGAAACTACTTCTATGTTTACACCTGAACTAACTAGCATGGTTGCATGTGAGTGTCTTATATCATGGATTCGGATTACTCTAACTCCTGTTTTTTTACATATACGATTTTTGAAGTTCTCTATTGTTGTATCAGCAAGTGGAATTTTATCATCGTAGGATCTAATAAAAATGAAATCGTTCCTTCTAAAGTTAGAATCTTTTTGTCGTTCCATCATATATTCTTCCATTAATTTTAACAAAATTGGATCTAAAGGTATTACTCGAACTGAATGCTGCGTTTTAGGTAGATTTATAACATTTCTTTTTCCTGTTTCTTTATTACTAGCAGACTTTGTAATACTCAAAGTGCCTTTTGCAAAATTGATATCTGAAAACTGTAGTGCTTTGACTTCACCACGTCTTGCTCCTGTAAAATAAAGAGTTAAGAAAAACAACTTGAAAACTCTTTCTCTTGTATCGTTGCTATCAAATCCTTGAATAAATTGATTAAACTCTTCGATTGACCACACTTGATCTTCCATGACTCTTTTTTTAGGATTAGGAAACTTCTTGATTATAACTGTTGGATCATTGAAAACATCAAAGTATAGTCTTCCATGTTTTATGATAGCTTTAAATAGTTCGATAATATCATTTTTGTATTTTGGTGATTTATTGATAGTGACTAAATAATCTGTCCATTCTCGAACATGCAACTTAGTTATTTTCTCCACATCCTTTTTTTCAAAGAATGGCAGTATGTACTTGTTAAGAATTCTTAAATTATTACGAAAGGAAAGCTCCTTAATATACGCTTTACGATGCTGCATGTAATCGTTAGACAAAGTCTTGAATATCATTGTCTCTTTTTGAATTGATTGTACAGAATGGATAAATAGGACCTCAGCGTCCTTTGCTTCTTTTTTGGTTTTAAATCCAGCTTGGTATTTTCTGTGTTTCTTTTTACTTTCAGGATGAGTGTACTGGACACTGAAGCAATAGCTTCCATTTTTTGTTTTGTTTATCGCCATATTTTCCTCCTGTATATTTAAATTATATGGGAGAAACACATGCTTTGTTTGACCAAGAAATGGTAGAAGAATAGCGTCAAATATCGAATAATTTGGAACGATTTTGAAGATTTTTCGTGCAAATGCGTGCAAATCGCGTGCGAATTTCGCTAAAATCCAATCACTTTCCACTACTATAATGTATCAAAAAAGCCACTATTTAGTGGCTTTCTCAGTGTTTTTCTATTCAATGAACAAAGTAATGGTGCCCGAGGACGGAGCGTACGATATATGTTTAATGATGATTAATGATCGTTAATAAAGCTCCTATTTTGGTTAGATTTTAATGATTCTATTATAATATAGTTTAAAGATGATTAATAGCATTTAAAAATTTCGGGCCAATCTTGGGCCAATTGATAATTGAATGCGTCACTGTCAATGATTCATGTAGGTTTTGAAAACTACGCGTTAAATTTGATCTCAAGTGTGTTTGCGGTCGTGATACGAGCATTTAGACTATTCGTCCAGCTATGAAAGAGAAAACTACAGTTGAGAATGTAAGATGAGCTTTTACTGTGGTTTAATCTTAATTGTGTTGAGTTAACAGAGTAACCAAACGTCGTATACGATCCTGAATGAACAGAAGTCATGATGTGATTAACAAAGACGACTTTAAATGAGATGTTTTCTGTTAGTGAGGAATATGAAATCGTATAGGTATTGTTTTCAATTGAGTTTAATATTGTGTCATAGGAAGAGATTTCTTCTTTACTTAAGGTGATGATGGCTTTCTTACCAGAGTCTGAAATGAGTGTCACTGATTCACTTCCTTGTAAGGATTCATAATCAAAGATAACGACATTATCTGAATTCATACTTGATTCTCCATTCGATTGATTGTTTGCATTCTCTTGTGAGGGAGGTAGACTAGATCCCATTAAAAAGAAGGTCAGCGCTGTGATAATACTGATTTTCATTGTTTCTATTTAAGCATGATATGCTTCTACACTTATCATACCTTCACCGGTTCATTTATAGTAGCAACTATCAGTTGCGTTTCGCACTTGTTTACATCATAATAGAAAAAGAGCATGGGGGAGACAAACATGAGCCTAGAAATTGGGAAGAAAATACAAGAATTACGAGTTAAAGCAAATGATTCACAAGAAGCCTTAGCAGCAAAGCTCAATATCTCTCGACAAGCCATTTCAAAATGGGAAAATAATCAAAGTATTCCAGACATTACAATGTTAAAGAGTATGTCAAACCTCTATGGTGTGCACGTGTCATATTTCATCAATGATGAAAATGAACAATCAAATTCACCCCATCCAATAAGATCCTTGTTTCTTCCTGACACATTACTGTATCGTTTTCTTTTAGCTATCGCCAGTCTATTTTCAGTGCTCTTTTTTAGTCTATTTTCACTGTTCTTAACTATTCCCTTGTTTTATATCAACGTGAGAAAGAAAAGATATGTGTGGGCAGGTTTCTATTTCGTTTTAATCATCTTTGGATTACATATTCTGTTTACAATTCTATTTCCTGGGTTAATGCCTTACAAGATTGATGTGACTGTGGATTAAATCGTATAGATAATAGAATAACTTAAGAGGAGTATCCAAACATAAAGTGTTATCACAGAATTCACACCCGTGAGTTCTTTTTGTGTTCAATAAGTGCGAAACGCAACTGATAGTTGCTAGATGCAACTGGGGGTTAATGATAGAGTTTACATGTGGGGAGGTGTTGTGGGATGAAAGTTAAGAAAGGAGAAATTAAATTGATTGATGAAAAACGCAAATGAAAAAGGAATATCTCTATTGAAGATAGTTGAAGTGAAAATGAACTGAAGAAGTTAAATAATTAAGTTTAATATGATAAAATTATCACGAGCGCAATATAGCGGTGGAGGAAAAATGAAGAAGATTGTATTAACAGTGATGATGGCTTTGATTTTGCTGTCAGGTTGTTCACAAAAAGAATTGGATACATTAAATGAGCAAGTTGAAGCATTAACACAAGAAGTTGAAAACTTAAAAGCAGAGCACACAAGTATAGTAGATGAAAAGACCAATCAAATTGATGAACTCACTTCACAACTTGAAGAAGCGAATTTATTTAGAGAGCTCGCGGAAGTTCGAGGTGTAAAGACACACGCAGTTAAAACCACTGTCGACATGAGACGACTTGAGGTAGAGGGACTTCCTTTTATTCTTGAATATCAAGATTTCACTCAAGAAAAACTTTTCTTTTATGCCTCACCAAAAGGACTTGATGTGGCCTATTATAATGATCGACCTAATGAAGCATTGCGCATTGAAGTGTTTGCTAGTGTCCATGTCTTAACAACTGCAGAACTTAATCAAATAAGATCAGATGAAAGTTCAAATACAGTGAAAGTATTAAAGAATCTCAACAATGGTATGGTTGTTGGTCTTATCATCCCTGTAGGAGGTATTGAAGGAATGTGGACTGGTAATGTTGAAGTATTAATCCATGACACAATGAAGTCATTTATCGCAAAATAAGCAATCAAAAACAAGGGAAAGTGTTCAAGTCAACCCTTGTTTTTCATTAGTTATTATTGATGAAACACAATCTTACCATTCACTATGGTCCTGCTAACACGATGTCTTAATAGTTCATCATTTGGTATGGCAACACTTTTTTAGACAAATTGCTTAGTGAGAAATTTTTGATGTTAGACTTCAGAACATATCTGAAGTCTTTTTATAAAGTAAACAAAAAATCACTCAAAGTGATTCTCGTTAATAATCGTTAATCTTAGTTAATGATGACTCAATGATTGTTAATAGTATATCAATATTGATTAATAAGCGGTTAATCATCGTTAATCACAATACATGGTGCCCGAGGACGGAGCGTACAATATTCGTTTAATGTGGTTTAATGATGTTTAATAAAGTCTCTATTTAGGTTAGATTTTAATGATTCTATTATAATACAGATTAATGATGATTAATAGGATTTAAATATTTTGGGCCAATTTTGGGCCAATTGATAATTGAAAGTATTATTAGTAAAATTCAAACATTTCTTTAATTTGCAGTATAACTGATAGTGCTGTCCATTTAAGCGTAGTATGTCCAATATCCTAACTAACAGATTTGTTTATTAAATTATAACCGGTCCATTTTGAATCAGTGCTTTTTGTCAAATTTACATTTTGAAAGTGTACACTTAAGATATTGGTTAAATAATGACATATTCAAGTAATTGAGATTATACAAGATATAATTTTAAACTCTATTGCAATTTCAACATTTCATTGCAAATTACATTTTAATTATATAACCTATCTTTTGGAGTTTAGACAAAAATAAAGTGCTATAGCCGATGCTGTAGCACTTTATTTAGTTGAGAAGGCACAAGAAAGTAACTGGTTAATGGAAGTCTGGTTTGCTTTGCGAAAGTTTTGATGAATTCACTATTTTTTGTAAGATTAATCCATTTTCTGTCGGAAATATTAGCCACTCTGAAGGACCTCATGAAGTGAATGATCGTCTCACTGGAAACTTTATTTTGAAGAATGTTGAATTGGAGCAGTCTTAGTAAGAGAATGGATATATAACAGATAA
>JAGXRX010000043.1 GCA_018335655.1 Erysipelothrix sp. | reverse complement strand
CTCCCCAGGCGGATTACTTATTGCGTTAACTGCAGCACTGAATTTCTCCAACACTTAGTAATCATCGTTTACAGCGTGGACTACTAGGGTATCTAATCCTATTTGCTCCCCACGCTTTCGTGCCTCAGCGTCAGTTACAGGCCAGGCAGCCGCCTTCGCCACCGGTGTTCCTCCATATATCTACGCATTTTACCGCTACACATGGAATTCCACTGCCCTCTCCTGTACTCTAGTCTATCAGTTTCTGTGGCCATACGGGGTTGAGCCCCGCACTTTCACCACAGACTTAATAAACCGCCTACGCACCCTTTACGCCCAATAATTCCGGATAACGCTTGCCACCTACGTATTACCGCGGCTGCTGGCACGTAGTTAGCCGTGGCTTTCTGGTAAGGTACCGTCAGCTTCTTAGCATTTCCTCTAAAAAGTGTTCTTCCCTTACAACAGAGCTTTACAACCCGAAGGCCTTCTTCACTCACGCGGCGTTGCTCGGTCAAGCTTGCGCTCATTGCCGAAAATTCCCTACTGCTGCCTCCCGTAGGAGTCTGGGCCGTGTCTCAGTCCCAGTGTGGCCGGTCACCCTCTCAGGTCGGCTACGCATCATCGCCTTGGTGAGCCGTTACCTCACCAACTAGCTAATGCGCCATAAACTCATCATATTGTGTAGTAGCCCTACTTTAATAAAACAAAGATGCCTTCGTTTTACCTATCCGGTATTAGCCAGCGTTTCCATTGGTTATCCCAGTCATTATGGTAGATTATTTATGTATTACTCACCCGTTCGCCACTAAGAAGCAAGCAAGCTTGCTTCTTCGTTCGACTTGCATGTATTAGGCACGCCGCCAGCGTTCATCCTGAGCCAGGATCAAACTCTCCATTTGATTAGCTCGTTTTGTATTCTAGCTATTGTGTTATCCGCCTCGATAAATCGAGGCATTTTTTTTGTTTGACATTTTGATTCATCTTGCGATGGACCATAAAGTTTGTACTTGTTGTTTCCTATTTAGTTTTCAAAGATCCATGTTTGCACCGCTTAGGTGCCTTACTATAATATCAAAGGGGCATAGTAAAGTCAACTGATTTATGATGCTTTTTTTCTTTTTTTGATAAATAAAACAAGGTGTCCGCTTAAAGCGATGACACCTTGTGATTTTTTGAGAACAGATCTAAATAGTCATAGATTGTTTGTTTATGAAATGGATACTGTTGCTGTTTAATTAACTCAACGATTTGGTCTAAAGCTTTTCTAGAAATGTGAATGATATCGTCAGGATAGTCCATGGCATATTGATGTAACTCAAATTCATCTTCATCAAGGACTATATGTGTCCCATCTGGAAAGACTTTAACATCTAAGTCTAAGTCAATATTCTTTAGTGCCTCACCATCATATAAGACAGGGGTTGCAATATTACAATAATAGAATATACCTGTTTTACGAATCATTGCGATAATGTTGTACCATTCGTTTGGAAAGAAGAAACATACTGCAGGTTCTTTCGTAAACCACCGGCGTCCATCTGATTCAATAACCCATGTTTTGTAGGTCATCACTACAATAACATGTTCTTTAACATCGAGGACTGTTGCCTTTGACCAAGTTCGATGTAGACTACCGTCATACTTATAACTTTGAATGTATATTGTTTGTCCAACATCGAGTTGCATCTGTAATCTCCTTCTTATTTAAATAATCTTGTTTTTAGAACTGGAATAACTAATAAAGATACGATAAGCGTTGGCACCATATACCAAGCATTGTAGGCAATGGATGCGAACCAACCTGCTTCAAAGTAAAGCACACCTGAAAGAACGTGTGAAATGAAGCGAAGAACGTTGACACCTATTACGCCTAACCATACAGGACCAAATAGTGGTACTAAGCCATAAATACCAAATGCAAAGATGTAATCTAAGAAAACTTGTGGGAAAGCCACTACATAGAGTGGGTTAACAAAGTTTTGAAGTATTACTGAGACTAAAGCGACAAGAAGTCCCTTTTTCCATCCCATATCATACGCGGCAAGCATTAAGGCGATAACACCTAATCCTAAGACTCCGCCTTGAGGCATCCTAAAGAAATTAAACGTGTTGGAAATATAGTCCAATACAAAGAATATGGACAAGTAGAAAGAAAGTTTTACTAGATCTTTTGTGTTCATGTACACCTCCATATGAGGCGCAGGTTTTGAAACTCCCTACGCTAGTATTATCTAGATCAGGTGATAGGGTTTGATGACATTCTCAGCCTTGCGGCTCCCCTGTTTCACACAAAGAGTGTACCATAGTGTATAATATTTTAAAAGAACGAGGACCGATTATGTACGTACCAACACAAAAACCACAAGAACGTGAAGAATTATATGAGTTATTAGTATCCCAAATCGAACATGTGCTCATGGATGAAGATGATGCGATTGCAAACTATGCTAATGTTTCTGCAGTAATTATGGATATTGTTGAAGGACTAAACTGGGTTGGTTTCTATTTATATAAAAATGATGAACTTGTGTTAGGGCCTTTTCAAGGTAAACTAGCTTGCACTCGCATTAAAGTAGGATCTGGTGTATGTGGGACTGCTTTCGCAAATCTTTCACTACAAAACATTCCTGATGTTCATAAGTTTGAAGGACATATCGCATGTGATAGCGCATCGAATTCTGAACTTGTCATTCCGATTGTGGTCAATGGTCAAGGTGTTGGAGTTCTTGATATTGACTCATTTCACTTCAATCGCTTTGATGAATTAGAAGAAAAAACATTTAAAGCTATTACATCATTAATCGAAAAGAAACTATCAAAGAAATAGTATAAAAAGCAAACGCCTCCAAGAGATCTTGAAGGCGTTTTACATTATATATTATATATCATCATTTGATGAGGTTGGTTTTGTTCGTAAATGACTGGCCCATCTTTTACAAACCCACATAGCTCATAAAATCTACATGCATGGGTTTGCGATGAAAGTACACACTGTTTAGCATTCAATGTTTTAGCATGTTCAACTAATTGACTTACCACAACACGACCATAACCTGATGCACGATATTCTTTTTTAACTACTATTCTACCAAGATGATATATCCCTGGGTGTTCTTCATACATACGGCCCGAGGCTATGACTTGATCATCATGTTTTATAATGACATGAATGCTTGCTTCATCAAACTCATCAAACTCGTCCACAAAGCCTTGTTCTTGTTCAAATACCTCTAATCTTAATGGTCCTGTCTCAAGAATAGCTTTTTTCCCTTTTACAAATTTAATATTTATTGAGTTCATATAGTTTTATCTTCTCCTCATCAATATTCCATGTATAAGTAGGATTCACTTCATTTGCTGGTTCTTTATCTAAGAATGTGTCCCATTTTGCTACACCATCAATATTTATAACTCCACTGTTCACATTTATTGCTTGTCCAACTAGAGATGATACGATCCATGATTCATCTTCACCAAAGTGTAGACACTTAGCTTTAAGTTTAATTGCAGCTTGAAGTGGTCCATCATCATGAAGTGGAAAATGATGTAATACTTTTCTAACTATAAAAGGAGCATATTTTCCTATCGCATAAAAGCGATATCCTGCATGATAGATACTTCTCATTTCATCGTGCATCATAAATGCAATTTCTAAAGGATGAGTTACATTAATCGCATAGGAAGATTGATTCCATTGTTTAACTATCTTATGTCTTAGATTTTTACTAATGTGTGGATCTTGATGTAACGGTTCGCTTCGAGGATTCTTGAACACACTCATAAGCGTCCCCTCAGCCCCAACCATTCCTAACAATGCCTCAACACACGTTGGCCATCCGTCAATAGTATTTACTTCATTCAAAAGTGATCCACCGATGATAATGATGTCACCTTTATGGATATCACAATCTCTAAGTAGGGATTGCCAATCTTTTTTATCAAGCATTATTCGCTGATAAATCCTGTCTCAATTAAAAAGGATTTAAGTTGACTATATCTAAAGTATCCTACTTCTTGTCTTACAAGGACTCCATCAACAAAGAAATAAGTGATTGGAGTAACTGTAGCATTTGGTAAATAAGTTTGTGTTAATGTAGCAACATCACTGCTATTATCTTTGTCTGTCTCTACATAATATATAGGAGTATTAGGATAGTTTTTAATAACTTCTTCTAGTACAGGTTTAAATTCTGTACATGCAGAACATGTAGATTGTCCAAAGACAATGATAGCTGATTCTAGATTGACGAGTTTTGAAGTTACTTGTGCTGCTGGTGTTGATTTAAATGATTCATTTGCGCAACCCATCAAAGCTAAAGTAAGTGCGAGTAAGATTAGTAATTTTTTCATTTTATATTCTCCCTGTCATGTGCGAGCTTGGATGCTGCGGCTGCAGCAACTGCTCCTACTATATCATCTAAAAATGTATTACATTGATGATCATGATCATCATTAAGTATCCCAATAATACCTGGTTTAATTTTATCGATATATCCGAAATTGGTCAATGCAATGGATCCATATAAGTTGCATATTCCATAAGCCAACACCTCATCAACTCCAAACAATCCTTCATCATTAAGAATAATGTTTTGAAGTTCTTCGCTCCCGAATGATCTTTGCTCACATGCCATATCAATAGCAATGCCAGTAGCAATCGCATGTTGAACTTCACGCTTATTAAGGACACTGTCAACATAATGCTCAATAATATTTTTGTCTAGATTCTCGAAATATTGTGATTGCAAGAAATAGACGCACTCAATAATATCAAGCTTAGTGACGCCTCGCTGCAAAAGTAAGGCTTCTATATTTTTCATAAGCTTCCTTTCTATATAATGATTTTAAAGTAAATGATGAAACTTCTCAATCATAGCTTTCTGTTATTATACAATAGGAATATATCAATGTGATACAATGACACCACAAAGGAGAAATTTATGAGCGCATATGAACAGTATTTATCACTTCGTTCTAAGATTGCAGCCTATCAACTTGCTTTAGCAACGCTGCACTGGGATGGAGCTACTATTGCCCCAAAACAAGGAGCATCCTATCGTGCCCAGAAAATGGGTATTTTATCTGGTGAAATGTTCTCAATCATGACTGATGAGAAGACAATTTCGATCCTAAAAGAAGCATCACTAGAAACACTTGATGATGTACAAAGAAAAGAAGTCACCCAATCACTTAAAAACATATTAGATGTTGTCAATGTTCCAAAAGAAACTTATATTGAGTTTGTTTCACTTCAAAGTGAAGCTGAACATGTTTGGGAACAGGCAAAAGCTAAAAATGATTATGCGATGTTTAAACCTTATCTTCAAAAACTCATTGAAATGACTAAGCTAATTATATCGTATCGTGATTCATCACTAAGTGTATATGAACAGCTTCTTGATGATTTTGAAGAAGGAATGAGAATATCTGACTATGATGCATTCTTTAAAGAAGTAAAAGAGAAACTTGTTCCATTTATTGCTAAGGTGTTGGACTCAAAACTTCCCGCTCCTGCTTTCTTAAGTGCAACAGTTAGTGAAGATGAACAACGTCGTCTTATTGATTATCTTGCACCGGTGTTAGACTATAGCTTAGAGACAGGTGCAATCGCTAAGAGCATTCACCCATTCTCATCTCATTTCAGTGCTCACGATAATCGAGTAACTGTACGCTATCTTACTAATCAAATGACTTCAAGTATTTTCGCATTTATTCATGAAGTCGGTCATGCAACTTATAATGGTCAAGTCAATCCTGCATTTGAAGGATTAACCGTATCTCAATCAATGACTTATGGACTTCATGAGTCACAATCTCGTTTGCTTGAGAATCTTGTTGGAAAGACAAAAGTCTTCTGGAAACCTCATTATGAGCATGTTCAAACAATAGTGTCTGCACTAAAAGATGTCTCACTTGATGAGTTTATCTTTGGTATTAACTATGTTGAACAATCACTGATTCGTGTTGAAGCCGATGAACTTACTTATCCTCTTCATGTCATGCTCCGCTATGAACTAGAGAAGGCACTATTTGAAGGTACACTAAGTGTTAATGATCTTCCTTTAGTTTGGAACAAGAAGTTTAAAGAATACTTAGCGTTGGATGTCCCAAGTGATGATCAAGGAGTACTTCAAGATGTTCATTGGAGTGGTGCTGCATTTGGATACTTCCCAACTTATGCTTTAGGAAGTGCTTATGGTGCTATGTTCTTTGATGCCATGAGTGAAGTCATTAATGTTGAAGAAGCTCTACTTAATAATAATTTTAAAGTTATTAAAGCTTGGCTAAAAGATAATATTCACCAATATGGTGGCTTATATAATGGTAAAGATTTAATTCAAAAAGTATGTAAAAAACCTTTCACAGCTCAAAGCTATGTTGATGGTTTGATTGCTAAATACAGCGCTCTATACAATCTGTAGACTTGCACATGCATTGAAAAATCATGCAAATTTTGGTATGGTTAGATAAGAAACAAAAGGAGAATATAAATGTCAAAACACAATTTACCTGCGTTAGGATATGGCTACGAAGCACTCGAACCACATATTGATACGCAAACTATGACGATTCACCATTCTAAACATCATCAAGCATATGTCGATAATTTGAATGCAGCTCTTGATAAACACCCAGCACTATTTGAAACACCACTCGTTGATTTAATTAAGAATTTAAATGATGTTCCTGAGGATATCCGTGGAGCAGTAAGAAACAATGGTGGCGGTCATCTTAATCACTCTCACTTTTGGGAAGTCATGACACCAGGTGGAGCAAATGCTCCAAGTGGAAAACTTCTTGAAGCCATTAATTCAGCTTTCGGTAGTGTTGATGCTTTAAAAGAAGCAATCTCTACTGCAGGCAAAACTCGATTTGGTTCAGGTTGGGCTTGGTTAGTTGTTGATGCAAACAAAGCATTAAAAGTTGTATCTACACCAAACCAAGATAATCCTGTAACTGATGGACTAACACCAATCTTAGGTGTTGACGTTTGGGAACATGCTTATTATTTAAAATTCCAAAACCGTCGTCCTGATTACTTAACAACTTGGTTTAACGTTGTTAACTGGGATGTTGTTGCGAAAAACTTCGACGCAGCATAATAATTACTATATATATTATAAATGCCTTCCTCATTGAGGAAGGCATTTTTGTTATTCGTCGTCTTCAGTATGTTTAACAGCAGCTTCAATAACTTTTTGAGCAATTGGAGGAGGTGCGACTTCATAGCGATCAAATTCTTGAACGAAACTACCACGGCCCTGAGTGAAACTTCTAAGCTCAGTTGGATAGCGCATCATTTCAGTCATTGGCACTTCAGCACTTACTAATTGTTCATTATCTGAAATCATTTCCATTCCTAGGATAATTCCACGGCGTTTATTCAAGTCGCCAATTACAGTTCCTGTATATTCTTCAGGTACGGTCACTGCAACCTTAACAATAGGTTCTAGTAATACTGGTTTTGCTTGTGGCATACCTGCGCGATATGCTAATTTCGCAGCTTGTTTGAATGCAATTTCTTTTGAGTCAACATCATGGTATTTGCCATCAACAAGTGTAGCCTTAACACCCACAACTTTATATCCTGCTAATACACCACGAACCATTGCTTCACGAAGTCCTGCTTCAACAGCTGGGAAGTATTGGCGAGGAACTGCTCCACCAAAGACTTTTTCTTCGAATACCATTTCTGATGATTCACTTGGTTCAAATGTAATGAATACATGACCGAATTGTCCTGCACCACCTGATTGTTTCTTATGTTTCCCTTCAGCTGTCACTGTACCAAGGATTGTTTCACGATATGGAACTTTTGGTTCTGTAAGATCGACTTCAACTTTATATTTAGCTTTAAGTTTCGAAATAATCATATCGATATGTTGATCACCCACACCGTATAAACATAATTCATGAGTTTCAGCATTCTTATCCATACGAAGTGTTGGATCTTCTTCAAGTAATCGTTGAATTGATGTTGATAGTTTGTCTTCATCAAGTTTGGTTTTTGGCCAAACTGCGACACCTAGCATCGGTTGAACGAATTCGATAGGATCAAAGGTAACGATTCTTGATTTAGCACATAGAGTGTCATTGGTTTCACTAATTTGCAGTTTTACAACGGTTCCAATATCACCAGCGAATAATTTCCCAACACCAATTTGGTTCTTACCTTTAATCAAGAATAGTTGGTTAATTTTTTCTTGTTTGTCCTTTTGAGCATTGAACACCATTGAATCTGAAGTGAGAACTCCACTCATTACTTTGATAAATGAAATTCTACCTACGAATGGATCGACAATTGTTTTGAATATTTTAGCACTGAAAGTTTCAGTTTCTGAGGTTTGTAGTTGAACAACTTGACCTTTTTCATCCTTAGCTTCCACATATCCTTTTTCAGCATACGTTGGGAAGTAATCAACAATAAGCTCAAGTAGACGTTCTACACCAATAACTTTCATGGCAGATCCAGAATAAACAGGTAAGATTTCACCACTTCTAACACCAAGTCTTACACCTTTTAAAATCTCAGCATCTGTGAATGCTTCACCTTCAAAGAATTTTTCCATTAGAGCATCGTCACTCATCGCAACAGCTTCACTAATTTGGTCTTTTAGTTCATTAACACGTTCAACATAAGCCTCTGGAACAGGTTTTGCGTTTTCGCGATCTTGAATAAACCAAGCTTTGTTTTTTAATACGTTAATTGATCCAACGATTTGGCCATTTTCCATGATTGGAAGTTCAAAAGCAATGACTGCTTTTCCAAACGCTTCTCTTAATTGATCATAAGTTTGATCAAAGGAAGTATTTTCTTCATCAAGTTTATTCACAAAGAAAATAGTAGGAAGTTTGCGATCTTTTGCTTTCTTATATGCTGTTAATGTTCCACTTTGAACACCTTCTTTTGCACTTACAACAATTAACGCATTATCTGCAACCGCAAGACCCGCTGTAGCTTCTCCAATATAATCAAGATAACCTGGAGTATCAAGCATGTTGATTTTTGTATTACGAACTTCAATCGGTGCTAATGCTGTAAAAACTGAAACTCCACGTTTAATTTCTTCACTGTCATAGTCAAGTACTGAGTTACCATCTACGGTTTTCCCAATACGATCGATTGCTTTTGTATGCAAGAGCATACTTTCAACTAAAGTTGTTTTTCCTGATCCTGAGTGACCAAGCGTCACAACGTTTCTTACTTCAAAAGATTGATAGTCTCTCATGGGTTCTCCTTATTTCAATAGCGGTTTTAATTCCGCAAAACTGTGTTCTCTTACATAATGAATCGCTTTATTTCCATCATGGTCAACGACTTCTTTATCTGCACCATGTTTAAGTAAGTGAGTCACTAGTTCGATATAACCTGAATAACTTGCGCGCATTAAAGCCGTGCATCCAATTTTATCTTGAAGATTAACATCTGCTCCACTTTCAAGAAGCGATTGAATGACTTCTACTTTGTAAGCAAGACATGCTTCCATAAGAGCTGTTCTTCCCATTTCATCTTGGGTGTCTACATTTGCACCTTTTTTAATTAAGTAATCTACCACGTTGAGCTGTCCTAAAAATGCTGCACGCATTAAGGCTGTTCTTCCTTTATTGTCAGCTGCATTCACATCTGCCCCTAAATCCACCATTCTACGAACGAGATCTAAATGACCTTTCTTTGCTGCACCCATAATAGCAGTCTTACCATTAATGTCTTTTGCATTCACGTTAGCCCCGTGACTTAGCAAAAAGACAACGACATTCTCATGTCCACGCTTAGCAGCACGCATGAGAGCACTACGACCTTCGCCGTTGAGTACATTGACATCTGCACCCTTAGACACCATAGCACTTACTGTGCTGATATCACCGTTTGCGGCAGCGTCGAAGAATAACTTGTTTGTTTGATCCATGTTTTTACCTCCTATAGTTCAAACTTAACAAAAAAGATGGACATTCCTAGTCCATCTTAAAAGTGTGTGTTTATTTTTTGCAGGCGTAAGATTTTTGCCACAAGAGAAAGAGCAATCGTTGTTTCGATCCGTCTCATGGACATCACCGCCTTTCTGCTTATAGATATATTGTAAACGATTACACATATATTTCAAGTGTTTTCATCTTCAAAAAAGAGAAAGTTCTTGCATTGTGCCCCCCCATGTGTGCTATACTACTACAAGTGTCTATTCACGGAAAAGAGAAATTATGAATTTTAATCAATTAGCATTGCATCCAAATATTTTACGCGCCATCGAGGACGCACAATTCACAGAAACCACAGACATCCAAGCTCAAGCTATTCCATTGATGTTAGATGGTTTAGATATCATTGGACAATCACATACTGGAACTGGGAAGACTGCTGCATTCGTGCTGCCTATCTTATCGATGCTCCAAACAACAAATGATAAAAGGTTGCCTCAGGCACTTATCTTATGTCCAACCCGTGAATTGGCCATACAGATCACTACCCAAATCCGTTTGTTCTCCAAATACATGGAAGGCGTTAAAACCGTCACCATCTATGGCGGACAACCGATTTCAACGCAAATCTTTCAATTAAAAGGCGGCGTTGATATTGTTGTAGGGACACCAGGACGTATTTTAGACCATATGCGTCGTAAAACATTACGTTTTGAAAACACTCGTTTCTTAGTACTTGATGAAGCAGATGAAATGCTTCAAATGGGATTTAAAGAAGAACTTGAAGATATTCTTAAAGAACTTCCTAAAAAGAGACAAACATCTTTATTCTCAGCAACTATGCCTAAAGCAATCCTTGATATTACAAAACAATACCAAGTTAGCCCAAGACATATTCAAATTGAGAAGAGCACACGTACAGTGTCTAACATTGAACAACTTGTTTATGAAGTACAAAGTGAGCATAAAGACGAACTACTTGTTCAACTAATCATGATGTATAAGCCTAATCAAGCACTTGTCTTTGCGAACACAAAGAAAATGGTTGATGATTTACTTGATATTATGAATAAAGCTGGATTTAGTGTTGCTGCATTACATGGTGACATGAAACAAGATATGCGTACTTCAATTATGTCTAAGTTTAAATTAGGCCATATCAAAATTATGATCGCAACAGATGTTGCTGCTCGTGGTATTGATGTTAACCATTTAGACATGGTCATTAACTACGACTTACCTCAAGATGATGAATATTATATTCACCGTATTGGTCGTACTGGTCGTGCAAGTGCAAGTGGAACAGCGATCACATTAATTTCACCTAAACAACGTCGTTCATGGGCTCGATTAATTCAAACTCAAAAACTAACAGTTGCTAATATGCCTTATCCTACACAAGAAGAACTAGATTTCTTAGCTACTTCTTCAATTATGGATAAATTACAGTCTTTGGAAATGAAGTCAGGTATGCTAGATCTTGCGCAAGCACTTCTAGTTAACTACGATCACCCAGAAACTTTAATTGCTGAGTTATTAACTCACATGGCTAGCAAACAACAATTAACAGCACTTAAACCACTTAAAATGGCACGTGAAGGAAGCTTCAAAACTTACTCACTTAATGTCGGACGTAAGCAAGGTATTAATCCTAGCAAACTTGTTAAGTCAGCAACTGACTTATGTGGAATTCACCAACGTTATATTGGTGATATCACCGTTGAATCTGATTCAACAACTATCAACTTTGCTTCTAGCGTAGACTTTGGTCAAATCAAACGATTAAAGCGTATGCTTCCTAAGCAAAACATCTTTATTTCAATACAAGCGTAAAATGTGCCTTCGGGCACATTTTTTCTTATCTTATCCTTTATTAAGCTGCTGTATTCTATTTAAATTTCTATAATGTGTAGATATAAAAACCTCTTTGTCATTTGAAAGAGGTTATTTTAATGAATGAATCATTATTATTATGTCAATTGAGATTTTATTTATCTATTATTCTAGTTAGATTCATCATTTTGGATAAGTACTTTTTATCAAAATCAAACTAGTTTCTTAACAAGTCTTTACTATTTCACTCTCTCGTATTTTAACTGTACCAATCCAGAATCAAATGTTTTACTATCAACTAATTTTAGATTGTTTTCTGAATCAGTTTCACTAAATAATCTTATTCCTTTTCCTAATAGAATTGGGATAATTGAGATTACATATTCATCAATTAAATCATGTTGTCTAAACTCTCTTACTACTTCAGAGCCACCATCAATAAAAATATCTTTGCCTTCTTCATTTTTAATCTTGGTAACTAAATCGACAATATTACCATTGAAAAACTGGACATTTTCATCTGCCCCTGTCAGTTTTTTTGAAAGCACATAGCACCTTCTTCCTTTGTGTGGAAATTCGATACCAAATGACAATACTTTGTCATAAGTTTTTCTACCCATGAATACAGTATCAACCGTCTTAACAAAATCATCGTACCCATAATCTTCGTTATCACGCTCTACAACAGATAACCAACTAATATCATTATTCTCTCTTGCGATATACCCATCAAGACTTTGAGCTATATATAATGCAACTTTTCTTTGGTTCTTCATTGAAATTCCTCCTTTGATTTATGGATTGAAATTCTTTATTAGTCCATAAATAAGTGATGATTATCTAACCTTTTTTAACTCAAACACAAAACCATTAGGATCAGTGAGTGTTTTATCTTCTTTAATATTAGAACTCTCAAAGACTAATTTTCTAATGCCTAGTTTATTGTCTTCAAGTGGAACTCTAAAGTTACCCCATCGATTAAAACCAAGGTGATGATGATAATCATGAACACTATAGAATAGAGCTTGTTTATTAAGATTCATGGTAAGTGTATAAGATAATGTATTAATCATAAAAGCATCTGTAGCATCTAAATCATGTGAGTGAAAATGAACATGTCCTAGCACTGCATGATTATGCCACACTTCATCTTTAGGATATTTCATATGCAAATACAAGTCAGCATCAAATGGTTTGATCATTGCTTGGCCATCTAGTAATTGGCTATCAATGCGTGGCCAGTAGGACTCATCACGATCATATGCAAGTTCAATTCCATTTCCTTCAGGATCTGTTAAATATACAGCATGTGAAATCTGATGATCTGATGCTCCATCGATTGGATATTGTTTAGAGACAAGATGTTGTAGGATATGAGCCAACTGATAAGGCTCATTAACTAAGATTGCAAAATGATATAAATGACTTTCATAGTTACTTACGCTTAAGTAATCTGGTGTATGATGAAGCACTAAAAATGCATGCTCATGTGATCCTAATATGACAGATTCAGTATTTTGCTCATGCATAAACAAACCTAAGGTATCGTTGTAGAAAGTAGTCATCCTTTGAATATTCTTAACATTCAAATGGATTTGTGTCGGTATGAGTTGTTTAGTATTGTGATATGGATGCATAGTTTCCTCCATAGACAACATTATCCACCTGCAAGGTGGATAATGATTTGTTACTTAGTTGTAGTAAGTTTATCAACTTTATTAATGAAAATAAAGCCTAACACAAAGAATATAATCAAGCCTAAGATTCCAAGTCTTGCACTACCTGTTAGTAGAACTGCTGCTGTTAAGAATAAAGGACCAATACCATCAGAGAATTTTCCAAATATATCGAAGAAACCGAAGTATTCATTGGATTCTTCTTTAGGAATAAGTTTGCCAAAGTAAGAGCGAGATAAAGCTTGAATACCACCTTGAGCCATCCCTACAACGATTGCTAAGGCCCAGAATTCTAAAGCTGTACTTAAGTTATATCCAAGAATTGTAACGAGTGTATATACAAGCATGTAGAATTTAATAAGTTTTAATGCCCCATACTTTGTAGCAAGTTTTCCTGCTAAGATTGCGAATGGGAAGGCAACAAACTGAGTGACTAATAAAGCAATAATCATTTGAGTTTGATCAATTCCAACTTCTCCACCAAAGTTAGTTGCTTGAGACATAATTGTGTAAACACCATTAATGTATAAGAAGTACCCTATGATAAAGTAGAATAGAGGTTTATTTTCTGTAATCTTCTTAAAGGTAATTCCCACTCTTTTAAATGATGATGAGATAACTTTAGGTTGCTTAGGTAAGCTATAGGTTTGCTTAACATTTTTAAGGAGTGGAATTGTAAATAGTCCCCACCATAAAGCTGTGATAATAAATGAAATTTGTGTTGCTTGTCCTGCACTTAAGCCAAATGGAGTTGTTAAGATAAGCGCAATCCCAACTATAAATGGTATGGTTGACCCAATATATCCCCAGGCATAACCATGTGATGATAAGCTATCTATTTTCTCATCCGTTGAGACGTCAATAAGCATAGAATCATAGAAGACATTACATGCACTGTATCCAATACGTGCAATGATAAATAACACTAAGAATGCTTGCCATTGTGTAACAACCGCGAGTGAAGCTGCTCCTGAAAGACCCATCAATAAGAAGCCTACAAAGAGTTTCTTCTTCATTCCATGATAATCAGCAATTGCACCTAAAACTGGTGACAATACTGCAAGTGTTAATACCGCAACTGTAGTTGCTGTGGAAAACAATGCTGTCACACTAGAAGTCTCTACCCCTGCAGATTCTGCTAATGCACGAAAATATACCGGAATCGTTGCAGTAACGATTAGAATAAACGCTGAGTTCGCAACATCATACAGTATCCAACTCAGTTCTGATTTATTAAATTTCATACACATCTTCTCCTTTTGTTTAGTGTATCTCATTTTATGCCTAAATATGTTAAACCTATGTAAATTTACTTCGCCTTAAGTGGTCTTAGAGGATAGTCTTTTATCAATCCTTCATACTCTAAATCCAAATTAAGTAAATGAACCAAATCTTTAGGACTAGTGCGATATGGTTTCACGTTTTGATCCAAAATTGCAATTCGAATAAACAATTCAGTAATAAACTGGGAGCAGAAATAATGATGTTTTCTTTGTACCTTAATTCGAAATGGGATAAAGAAAAGGCCTAAGAAATTATAATGAAATGCTCGAGGTGACATTTCAAAGCGTTTAATTTCACTCTTCAATTGTTCAGCTTGCTCTTCACTAATAATCGTGGAATAAACCATACATTCATTCTTTGGTGAAAAAGTGTACACCCCTTCGTATAGACTTTCTTTTACAAATCCCCCATGGATTGGATTATGTGGTTTAATTCTTCCAAAAGAATACATTTCGTTAAGGGTTGGATCAAAACTAATGCTAGAATGCATGTATTTAAATCCTGAAAGAAACCCTAGAATTCGTGATAACCATGTACCTGTTTTTGAAATCATAATATATACTTTCATATTATTTCTCCTCATTGACACGAAGTGAAGTAGCTAGGAATTCACTCAAATCCATCATTCTCTCTTTGGGGATGATGACTAACACTTTGTCTTGTGGGTTTAATATTGCATCAGGTCCAGGAGATGTAATGAGTTCCTGTTCTCTTTTAATTGCAATTATTGTAGCCTGTGTCTTTTGGTATAATGCTAATGACTTAATAGTAGTGTATGCAAAATCATGATTCGCTAATACTTCAAATTCACTTTTATGTAGCGGATCTGAGAAACTGAAGCGATCCATCGCTGACATAATTTCTCCCATTTTTGCTTCAATCTTTACATCCAATTCTTTCTTTACTTTCAATAAGTCATGTAACTCATCCTTGAGTGATTCAACACTTAAGAATGCTTTGCGCTGATTAATGTAATTCATTGCATGATGACTATCTTCGATAATAACTCCTGAATGAGGATGAATATGAACCACGAATGAGGATTCTAATAACTTAAGAGCTTTTCGAATCGTTTCTGATGATACATTGTATTCACTTGAAATTTTTGTTCTTCCTGAAATCTTGCTTCCAACAGAAAGGTCACCACTTACAATTCGTGACGCGATATCAAAAGCAATCTTCTCATAATTTGATAAGGTTGAACGTTGTTTCATTGTTCACATTATATCACATAACTTCAAACACAAAAGAAAAACCTCTTGCGAGGTTTACTTTGAAGTTAATTGAATGAATTGGTGAATATCATCTGCAACAAGTTGTAATGAAGCTTTATAGAATTCACTATCATCACTATCAACATTGGCCATTGCAGCGACATCTTTAATGTTATGTTTTCCTGTTGCTTGAAGTAGAGCATTATACTTACTTACAAAGGATTCTCCCTCTTTAAGATATTGTGCATATAATCCTTTTGAGAACAACAAACCGAAGGCATAAGGGAAATTATAGAAGTTTAATCCTGCTGAATAGTAGTGAGGTTTATTGAGCCACATATATGGATGTAGCACTTGATGATCAAGTCCATCCCCATATGCTGCTTTTTGTGCTTCAAGCATCAACCCTTGTAGCTCTTTAGAATCAAGGACTTTGTTT
Source organism: Erysipelothrix sp. (assembly GCA_018335655.1). Classification (GTDB taxonomy): domain Bacteria; phylum Bacillota_I; class Bacilli_A; order Erysipelotrichales; family Erysipelotrichaceae; genus UBA6182. The sequence continues at coordinate 30,194 of JAGXRX010000043.1, read as the reverse complement.
TCTCTTGCCTTAAATAAAGACGTCTCAAATAAGTAACGTGAATAGATATCCACTATAACTTGAGTTGCATCGGAAATACTAGCCTCAAGAATTGCAATTGCATTTTCTTGATCAGCTTCTTTTAATGCTGCATTAACAACTATTGTCTCACAGAAGATTGATGCTGTTTCTGCTATTGGCATAGGATAGCGTGAGTTAAGAATGGTTTCATCTTTTAAACAATGTCCATGATAGGCGTGTCCTAGTTCATGTGCCAATGTAGTTAAGTTTGAGAATGATCCATCAAAATTGAGCATAACTCGACTTTGCTTAATTGGATGTAAGTTAGAGCAAAACGCTCCTCCACGTTTCCCACTTCGTGGTTCCACATCAATCCAACGTTGTTGAATTGCATGGGTTGTAAAGTCTGCAAGCTCTGGTGAGAATGTTGCGAATTGTTTCACCACAAAGTCACTTGCTTGTTCATAAGTATACTGTAATGTGTTTTTATTGATTGGGGCAAACATATCATAAAATGGTAATCCATTAGTATGACCTAAAAGTTTTGCTTTGTGTCTTAAATAATCTCTGAAAACTGGTAAGTATTCTTTAATCGCATCAAGCATTGCATTAAGTGTTTCCTCACTCATGCGTGACTTAATGAGTGTTTCAGATAACACTCCTTCATAGCCTTTGAGTTCATTAAGGGTTAATACTTCACCTTTAATACCATTTAATGCAGCTGCAGAGCTATCTTCAATGCGTGAGTAGACTTTCATTTCAGCTTCATATCCAGCTTTTCTTACATCGTGACTCTCACTATACGCAAGGTTTCTAACTGCTGGTAGTGGCATACTCTTCACTCCATCAGGGAGTTCTACATCAACATTTAGGGTCGAAGTAATCTTATTTTGAAGATTTGTCCAAGCTGTTGAACCATTCATGCTCATTTTTGAAATAATTAATTCTTCTTTTGCGGATAAAACATGATTTGCTTGTTTCTTAAGTGTTTCTAAGACAAAGCGATGCTCACTTAACAGTGTTGAACTATTAATCACTGAATCTAAATCATCAAGAGTTTTAAGATAATGAATGAGTGCAACTGAACCATTTACTGTCTTAGTTCCCATAATTTGAATTTGATTCAATGCATTAAGAGCTTGAGTATTTGATGCATCGGTAGCTGATGTAAGTGATGCAAATGCACCAAGGCGTGTCATGGTTGAACTAATATACGTGCTTTGATCAATGTATGACTCTAGTACTTCTTGAGCTGAAAGATTAGTTAAACTTGTAGACCATGCTTCAAACTCATTAATAGCTTTGTCTAGAGATGCAATATCTTGATGAAAAGAAGCATCATCTAAACTTGGATACAAATCTGTTAAGTCCCATGTATTCATTGTTGTTCTCCTGTAGTTGGTAGTTGTTTTAGGAATTCAATACATTCATCACGATCTCCACGATATGTTGTGGGGATAGATCCTTTCGAAGATTCTTTTATATAGTTAGTCACAAGGAAGGTTTGTGTTCCTAGATGAGATACCACAGTATCTTCAAAGGTATCATTACCTACCATGATGGCTTCATGAGGATGTACTCCTATAAATCCAAAGATATCTTGGTAGTATTTCAATTGTGGCTTACATGCTTTTGATGATTCAAACGTTGTAACTAATTCAAAATCCTCAAAATCTAAACCAATCCATGATAATCGTTGTTGGGTAGCAATTCTTGGAAATATTGGATTAGTAGCACAAACAAGTTTATATCCTTTACCCCTTAACTCCTTCAAGATTGGTTTCCATGATGGCGTTGGGTATAATGCTTTCTTTAAATCACTGAAACTTCCAAGATAGAAATTCTCAAATCTTTTTTTAGCTTCTTCAAGTCGATCTTCTCCAATAAGAGGAGTAAATGCTTCAAAGAATACTTCTTCGTTAGTACGATCATCTTGACTCATAACCATTGCGACTGTTGCTTTCCAAACCATTTCAATTAACTCTTTAGGATGCATCCAGTCCATAAAATTAGAAGATAACCCTTTAAAATACAATGATTCAAAATCATCCATATTGATTGGTAGTAATGTCCCATCTAAATCAAATAGAATTGCTTTCATAATAACCTCACTTGTTCAGTATTGTATCTTTTTTTAGTTGCTTTCGCAACTAATGTTGTCATTGAATCGTGTGAGAGGTAGTGTATAATAGGACTATGAAAAAATCACTTTCAGCATTATCCATTAAATACTATCCTTTGATCAGTTTGATTTCGATTGTTTCTTGGACTAGTGCTGCGCTACTTCATGTTGTGTTCCTTCAAGAAACTTGGATATTTCGTGTTCTCTTAAGTATCTCTTTTTTCTTTTGGGCATTTACACGCTTTATTTTAGTTATCTACATGTCTACGCCTTTGTTTCATCAGCGTCTTATCAAGGCTGGAGGATTTCTTTCTTTATTATTTGCGTGGCTTGTATGGAATATTGATACTTGGATGACGCTTGATCAGCTTATTGGTGCTTGGATTGTCATTCAACTACTATTAAGATTAATTGGATATGTTTGGCTAAATAAAAATCAATTCAAAATCATGAGAATGCTTCTTATTGATACACTTATTGCTACGCCATTTGGATTGGTTTTACTCTTTAATCCTTATCAAAGTAATTTACTGCAATCTTGGTTTGTGTTATTATTCATGTTAGGTTCAAGTATAGTACAAACATACAGACACCTTGTCATAAAAAAAATGATTAAGGATCATCAAAATATTCATACTACAAGACTTCATTTGCCTTTGTTTTTTTCAAGGTTGTTTCCTTCATTTATAATCCATACTATTAATGAGTGGTTGTTGTCTGATCAAAGAACTATCTCTAACTTTGCGAATTCATCGGTTTTAGTTCAAAGGCTTCATATTTACTTCGTCACTAATGAAAAAGAACAAATTCGACATTCTTATGTCTACATTGGTTTTAGAGGAAAAATATACCATGTCCTTGTAATGCCCAAACTTAACGCAAGATTCCCATGGCAAAGACAAGGTGTATTGTTAACAGCAGATGAAGAACATTTTACACATCGATTTGGTTTTAAATACAAACATAAAGTAACACGATTCACATTGTTAATTTCTGATGACCATGCTAAACGAATTGAAGAGCAAATAAGCAAACTCACAACATTTTCATCACCCTATGATATTAGAAAGATTAAGAATCGTAAACGATTCTTAATGTCAAAACGTATGTTATCCCAAGAATGTGAACTTAAAGCAATTAACTTTGAACCATTTATGAGTGCTAATCCATTTATCTTATCTGGAGTTAGTTTCCTTCGCTTTATACTAAAAACATCGTTATGGAATACATTGCCATTTAAAGGCGTTCTTACTCCAAATCTGGTACATGAATTTTGTGAAGAGCAATATACTATCCCTCATTCTTATGTCGTTGGACGTATGAATGTTGAAATTGAATAAAAAAATATAGAAAGGAATATTTATGAATAATGTATTATTTGCCTTTTTGATTACGCTTTTTGCTGGTTTGAGCACAGGCATAGGAAGTCTTATTGCATTCTTTGCGAAGACCACAAACACAAAGTTTTTATCACTCGCTTTAGGCTTCTCTGCGGGTGTTATGATTTATGTCTCAATGATTGAAATCTTCTTTAAAGCAGAAGCAGGACTTATTGCTGAATTGGGTGAAAACTTAGGATCATGGGTTAATGTACTTTCCTTTTTTGGAGGTATGTTACTCATAGCAATTATTGATAAACTCATCCCTAAAGCTGAAAACCCTCATGAACTGCATGTCGTTGAAGATAATGATAATGAAGAAATGAAGAAAAGTAACCTAATGCGTATGGGACTATTCACAGCACTTGCAATTGCAATCCATAACTTTCCTGAAGGATTAGCAACATTTGTCGTTGCTTTAAGAGAACCTAAATTGGCTATTCCAATTGCGATCGCGATTGCGCTACATAACATCCCTGAAGGAATTGCAGTTTCTGTTCCTATCTACTATGCAACTGGATCTAAGCGTAAAGCATTCTTTTATTCCTTCTTGTCAGGACTTGCTGAACCAGTTGGAGCACTTGTGGGGTATCTTATCCTAATGCCATTTCTTAATGATGTCATTCTTGGCATTCTCTTTGCTGGGGTTGCAGGGATTATGGTCTTTATTTCTCTTGATGAACTTCTACCTGCTTCTGAGAAGTATGGAGAACATCATCTCTCTATCTATGGTTTAGTGAGTGGAATGGCTGTCATGGCTATTAGTTTACTATTATTGTAAAAAAAGGGATAACTCAATGAGTTATCCTTTCTTATGCCTTATACCCAAGTTTTAAACGCTCAATGCTTAATAATTGAAGCCCAAGGAATGTTATAAATGCTATTGGCATCATTATAATCAATAACGGTAGTCTTATAAGTTCATGAATGAATAGGCCTAGTTTTTTATTCTTAAGTGTTAATGTATCATAGAGGACTCCCCCCATGATTCCAATAATATTTGTGAACATGATAATGCGAACTGCACCGAGTACTCCAAGAGAGCGTTCTTCTCCATATTCTTTTACCATGCGATCATATGCTTCTTTATCGAAAAGTCCACGTTGATCCGCCACATGCTTACCAAACAAGACTCCTATGATTTCGTGCTCTTTTACAGTCTGTAGTTCTCCATCTAAAAGTGCACGTATTTCTTCACGACTTAATCCAGCTTTTAAGGCTACTCCAGTATGTTGATATGAGCATAACGTACATCCATTGACTTCTGTCACTCCAAGCATAATACGCTCTACAAATGCTTTGTTAATGACTTTATCTTTTTTTGCTTTTTTAATGAATCTTAATCCATTAAAGAAGCATACTGCAGTTCTAAAAGTTTCCTTGTAAGTATATATTTTTTTATTTTTAAAGACTTTCATCTGGTTTCTCACTTTCGAAACCTTATTATACATACTTCACTATCAAAAATAAAGTAAAGTGTTCTGAAGACAAAAAAATCACCCGAAGGTGATTCTCTTTATTGTGTTAAGAAATAGGCACCTAGAAGTCCTGCATTATCACCACACCCTGCACTAACAATATACTCATCAAGATTCTTAAGAATGTCTGATACTACATACTCATTAACGAGTGTTTTGAAGTATTCTCTTACTCGTGGGAGTAGATGTTCTTGATGCATTACTCCTCCTCCAAAAACAATCTTTTGAGGAGAAACAATCATAAGAGCATTTACACAGGCCTGGGCTAAATAATAAGCTTCAATATCCCAAGCGATATGATCTGATGGGAGTGTATGACCCTTCACACCCCAACGCTTTTCCATCGCAAAGCCTGAAGCCATTCCCTCTAAGCAATCATCATGATAAATACATGCTCCTTTAAAATCATCTTGAGGGTGTTTCTTTACTCCAATATGGCCAAACTCAGGATGCATGAGTCCATGAACTAATTGATTATGAATTAGTACACCTCCTCCAAGTCCTGTGCCTACTGTAAAGTAAACAACATGATCACAACCTTGTGCTGCCCCAACTTTAGCTTCTGCTAAGGCTGCCGCGTTGACATCAGTATCTATCACTATAGGTACTTGTTTAAGTGCTCTTAATGGTCCTACAATGTCTGTCCATGCCCAAAAAGGTTTAGGTGTCGTGGTTAAATATCCATACGTTTTTGAATTGAGATTTAAATCTAACGGTCCAAAGCTTGCAATACCTATTGCACTTACTTCTTTATCCTTAAAATAATCTAGAACCAAAGTTAATGTTTCTTGAGGATTTGTAGTTGGAATAGATACACGATCATGAATCGTAAGATTCTCATCCACTAACCCGCATACAAACTTTGTACCTCCTGCTTCAATACATCCAATCATGCAAGACTCTCCTTTCGATTCGGCATATGAATAAGCATGACTTCACTATTTGAGTTCAATGTGTATTCAGTACATGGTGTTAACACAATCACATGATCGCCTGCTTTAAATGAGACACCATTTAGTCCTCCATCACTAAGAAAACCAATGATTGTAAATGGTGAATGATGCTCAAAAGTAGTATCTTCATCAATATGAGCGTGCTCAACAATGAAGTGCTCACTCTTTAAGAATGTTGTATGTTTCATAGTGCTAGAAATAATCTTTGTCGGAGCTGCTTCTCGAGTAACATCAGGAATCTTAATACAAGACAAAGCTTCTTTACGATGAAGTGAGCGAAGTTGTTTATCTTGGTCTAAGCGATTATAGTCATAGATTCTAAACCCAATGTCTGAGTTTTGTTCAATCTCGTACAATAAAGTATGGGCACATTTACCATGAATCGTACCACCTGGTAAATAATAGAATTGATTCGAGCGGATATTAAAACGATTAAGCCACTCATGGTCTGTAGGATTATTAAGGCAGAACTCTAGTTCTTCTCTTGTAGAACATGTATGTCCAAGCACAACTTCACTATTTTCGTTCGCTTCTAAAATATACCATGCCTCTGCTTTACCATGTTTAAAGCCCATAAGACGAGCATCATGATCGTTTGGATGAACTTGAATACTTAAATCATCTTGCACGTCAATAATCTTAACAAGGATAGGAAATGTATCTTGATCACAGTGTCCAAACAATTCTGGGTGTCTTTGGTAAACTTCATTGAGTGGTTGTCCATCATAGGGTCCCCCATCAATGGTTGTTTCTCCCTCTTTTATACCAGAGACTGCCCAACACTCACCTGTCTTCTCAAACGGTGTATCAAAATCGAATCGTTCACTTAGTCGTGAACCACCCCAAATCTTTTCTTTAAAATGTGGTTTTATTTTTAGAATGTTTTTCATAATCTTATTGTATCAAACCATTCTCTTGATGTCATGAAAAAAAGCTAGAAGGTTTTTCTAGCTTAAGACTTTAATACATTTTTCAAATTAAGTGTTTTAAACATCAAATCATTTAGCTTATATGATTGCGTACAATCTTAATCTTTTTAACCTTTCGTCCTTCAACCTCAATGACTTGTGCTTCAATATGATCAAGTGTTATGGTATCGCCTATTAATGGCCAACGTCCAATTTCCTTAATAATCCATCCATTCACAGTTATTGATTTGGACTCATGATCTAAATCTAAGAGTTTAAATAGTTTCTCTACACTTGCACTACCATTAACTATATATACATCAGTTTCAATTTCTTCAAAGTCATTAACTATATCGTCATGCTCATCCCAGATTTCTCCAACAATTTCTTCAATGATATCCTCTAAAGTAACAATCCCCATAATTCCACCATATTCATCATACACGATCGCAAGATGACATTTCTGCTCTTGGAGTAGTGGTAATAATTTTGAGATTTTGCTGTTGTCGGAAGTATGAACTACTGGTTTTAAATAATCAGTTATCGTATCACTTCTTCGTGAAAAGAAGTCTTTTAAATGAAGCACACCAATAATGTTATCAATAGATCCATCGAAGACAGGTAATCGTGAATAGCCACTTTCCGCAAATTTCTCGTGAATTTCTTGAATAGTATTATGTAAGGAAATAACTGTAAGTTCAGTTCTTGGAGTTAGTACATCTGAGACATCCAAGTCATTGAACTCAATCGCATTACGTATTAAGTCCCCTTCATGTTTCTCCATGTCACCATCTTGCGTAGCTTCTTCCACCATAATGATAAGTTCTTCTTCAGTAAATGAGCGATCATCTTTAACTTTGATAATTTTATTAAGTAATTTCTTCCAAATTTGGAAAAAGAACGTGAGTGGAATTAGAGCCAATGTAAAGAATTTGAGTAGTGGGGCTGCAAACAATGCGAATGATTCTGGAGCTTCCTTTGCGAGGCTTTTTGGAGTAATCTCACCAAATATTAGTACGAGTAAAGTCATCACAACTGTAGATATAGTAATACCTAAATCACCATAATAAATGACAAACAGAGCGGTTGCAATGGATGCAGATGCAATGTTAACGATGTTGTTACCTATCAAAATTGTGGAAAGTAGGCGATCAAAATCTTCGGATAATTCGAGCACTAACTTAGCTCTTTTGTTTCCATACGCTAAGAGATTCTTCATTCTAATTCTGTTAAAAGTTGAAAATGCTGTTTCTGTTGCAGAGAAAAATGCAGACAATAAAATCAACACCCCTAAAATGATGCTGAAACTCAGTAATTCATTATTCATTGTTAAACCTCTCAATTAATAAGTCTTCAAAAAGAAAAAGAGCTGTATTTAATGTTATCTGCTTAATACTACTGTCACTGTCCATAAATGTTCCTTTACTAATGCTCATTATCTTAACATAAAGAGTGTAATTGTCAACTAATGAAAAAGCTAGAATTCTCATTCTAGCTTAATCCTTTGATTTTATTCTTTTCTTCTTCAACCATATAATGATGGAATAAATACATAAACAGTTTCATGTCTTGTTTCATGTAGGTGACCATTAAGTCCATGATTTCTTCCTTAGTGAAAGAGGTCATGTATTCTTTAACATTGAATTGTTGAAGTTGAATGTAGTCTTCTTTACTCCAACCTTGTGGTACGGGTTTACTAGGATGCTTTTCTTTAAGAGTAAGCGCATGCTTATAATCGTCTAAGTGAAGTCTTCCTTGATCGTTAAGAATGTCAAAGTATGCAGAGACTTGGTGTTTGCAAAATCCTCCATCCTCATAAGGACATGTGCATGATGAAAAGACAATCGTATCATCTTGAGCTACATTGATAACGACTTCATAGTGATTGACTTCACCTTGTACCTCATACACATAAGTATGATCAAGTTCAGAAATTTTCTTCATGCGTTGTTCCTCAAAATAACGCATACCCCGATACAGGACAAGTTGGCGAGTGTTTTTATTAAAGCGAGGTAATTTAACTTTCATAGGAATCCTCCTTGTCTCTATTATAAAACAAGGGCAATGTTTTTGCCCTTATTTCACTTCAATTTTTCTTGATACTTCAATTTTTTCTTTAAATGGTAATTCTAGCTTTAAGACACCATTTTCATAGGATGCGATAATATTGTCTTCTTGAACTCCTGCTACCTTAAATGAGCGAGAGAATTGACGCGCTGAGCGTTGGCGAATGACATAATTCTTTTCTTTAGTTTCGCTTTCATTTTGCTCACTTACTTTGATGCTTAGAATGTCATCTTTCATATCAATTACAATGTTTTCTTTATTGACACCAGGTAAGTCAACATGCAGTTCATAACCTGATTCATTCTTAATTACATCAACTCCCGCAAATGAAGAGAATGGAGCAAATCGATCACTAAAGAAATCATCCATGAAGAATGTGTCTAAAAGTGAAGAAGTAGGACGAGTTGAAAGATTAAATCTTACCATATTGGTTCCTCCTTTTTAGCACTGTATGTTTAAGAGTGCTAATCTTTACACTTTTATTATACTCAATATTTTAGCACTGTCAACACTTAAGTGCTAGAAAATGATAAAAAAATAATGCTTAAATTAGCATTATCTTTCAAAGTATCTTTGTTTTAAATCAATGAATTTTTTTGGACTTGGTTCACCCGCAATACTTCCAAATGGCATTTGACCTACAATCTTGAAATGTCTTTGGATATCGAGGTTGTCATAAATATAGTCATCAATAAGTGGATTATAGTGTTGTAGTGAAACCCCAAATCCTTGTTCATGAAGTGCTAACCAAACTCCATATTGCACAAAGCCTTGTCCTTGATCAGCCCACAGGTCTACTGATGAGGCATAAAGTGGGAAACGCTCTCTTAAGCTTTGATTAATGGTTTGGTTCTCTAAGAATATTACAGTTCCATCACCACTCTTGAATCCATCTATTTTTTTATTCGTTCTCTCTTTTGCGCCTTCATCACTTACAAGTGGTAAAACACGACGTCTTACTTCTTCCCAAAACAACTCATGAGTTTCGTTAAACACTACAATAGCTGCACTGCTTTGAGAATTAAAGGCAGATGGTGTGTTTTTAAGAACATCCTGAATCATTTGTGAAATGGTTTCTTGGTGTAAAGGTATCGTCTTCTTAAGTTGTGTCATTGATCGTCGACTATTGATTGCGTTAATAACGGTTTTCATACATACCTCTTTCTATCTTGTGTCATTGTAATGAGTCACCCTTCATAGTTCAAACACAATGCCCATTAAGGCTTAGTAATGTATGAAATATAAGCAGCTACTTTTTGGTAAAGGGCTGATTCTAAATGGTAATCCGCTTCATAAACTCCATGCACACGTCCATCTTTAAGTAGGATTTGAGCAAGTTCCATCTGATTTTCGTGATACACTCCTAAACTTAATCCCCCATGATCATAAATCATCAGCATCGAAGCCACATCACTAAACCCATCTCCAATATAAATCATATGAGAATAAGGCACAGCAGGTTTTGACTTCTTTTCATTCACAATCACATGATCACTTAAATCGTGAGCTTCTTTATGAATCCTAGCAATGAATTGTGTCTTCATGGTGTAGTTATTGGCATAGGCACACCAAATGGCTTCACCATGTTCATTATACACATATTCGCATCCATATACATGTGAGAAGTATTTCGCAATACTTGACCCCTGGATCATGGACGTTAAACCACTGGACACAATTACGTGTTCAATGGTGACATTAAGTGTTTTTGATAGTTTCTCTAAATTTTGAAACCACTCATCAACACCTGGCACAAATTCAATCGCTTTACCATATTCTCTAAGTAATGCTTTCGTCATTGGTTTATTATTAAGTTGACCTAAACGCATCAATTCATACATATATCCTAAGATTGGGTCAACATGATGCTTATGAGTAAACTCTTTAACATCATCCCAAAACAGTTCAGGATTGTCATATCCTAAATCTTGAAGCAACCCATATTCTTGCATATCTTTATGGGTTAATGTCTTATCAAAATCATAGATGATTACAACTTTATTGCGTGGGTTCATGAATGTGCTCCATTATATCGGTTGGACCATACGTTTTAGCAGGATAGAACTGGAGTAATACTTTGTTTGTGTTAATAAAAGCTAGCCATTCGTCCACAATCTTCCAACTGGATGCTACCATCTCCCAAGGAGTGAACAGTGAGCGGTCAAATTGAATTGCGGCTTTAAGTAATCTCTCATAAGCTTCTGGTGTGTTTAAGCGATTCTCATAGACACATGATTGACAATACTCCATCATAACTGATTCAACATCATAATTAGGACCAGGTTTCTTAATATTCATCCTTAAGTATACCCCTTCATCGGGTGATATCTTAATAATCATCTGATTAGGAGTTGACCCTTTACCTTTAAAGTTGATGAGTACTTCAGTAGAGCGCATATGAGTGCGTTTCCCTGTTTGTAAGATAACTTTGATGTCTTTATAGTCAGGAAGATTCACACGCGCCTTAATTGATACAAACGTCTCTGTGTTCGATTGAGGATTGACATGTTCTTCTTCACGGTAACCTTTAGTAATCTTTGAATCATGTTGTGCTGAGGTATATTGACCTAAGATAATATCATGAGTGCTTTGATCATAAAGCGTTAAATGATCAATGATTTCCTTCTGATTTACAATTCGCTCATCCAGATCATTTGAAGGTTTCATTAATAATAGACTTAAGATTTGAAAGAGATGGTTTTGAACCATGTCTTTGATAGCACCAAAGTCATCATAATATTGACCACGTGACTCCACACCAACTTCTTCAAGAGCACGAACTACAATGGAATCAATCATAGAATGGTGCCAAAGTGGTGTTAATATCGGATTTTCAAAACGAATAGACAGCAAGTTTTGAATCATTTCTTTACCTAGATAATGATCAATACGATAGATTTCTTCTTCCTTAAAGAATTTTAGGAGTGTATCGTTAAGGACTTGAGCACTATCAAAGGATGTTCCAAATGGTTTCTCAATAAGACATTGTCTTGTGCGACTTAAAGTTGTACAACCACTTTCAACTAGATTTGATGCAATGACATCAAAATAAGATGAGGCAACTGCAAGGTAATATAAGTGCTGTGATTGAGGGCATGGTGAATATCGCTCTTTTAGTACTTGATAGTCCTGAACATTATCAAAGCGCATTTGAATATATTCTATTCTTGATAAAAATGCATCAAATACACGCTCATTAAATCCGGTTCTTACAAACTTCTCACACCAAGGTCTTAATAGTTCATGATAGTCTTGTGCTGAATAATCACGACGTCCAATCGCAAGTATCTTAAAACCATCCTCAAGTAAATCAAGAGAATGTAAGTTGTAGAGTGCAGGAATAAGCTTTCTATAGGCTAAGTCTCCTGTTGCCCCAAAGAGTGTAAAGAAGATGGTTTTACTTCCACTCATCATGATATATTCCTTCGCGATCAGTGCGTTTAAATGTATGAGCCCCGAAGAAATCACGTTGTGCTTGAATTAGATTTGCACTTGAATAGGCTGTGGTGAATCCATCGAAATAAGCTAAAGCATTCATGAATGTTGGCATTGCGATTCCTTTAGAAGCCGCAAGAACAACAACATCACGTAAATCTTGAATATGCATCTTCACGAGTGATTCAAAGAATGGATCAAAGAGTAAATGGCTTAATGAAGCATTGAGTTCATAAGCATTAGCAATCTTATTTAGGAATTGTGCACGGATAATACATCCAGCACGCCATCCTTTTGCGATAGAATTAAACTTTAAGTTCCAAGCATACTTTTGATCTGCTTGAGTGAGTAACTCAAATCCTTGCGCATAACTCATAAGTTTTGCAACGTATAACGCTTTCTCAAGTTTGCCTTCCCATTCTTTGGAAAGTGTTTCATGACTTTCTTGTTTCTTAAAAAGACGTGATGCTTGAAGGCGTTTTTCTTTCATTTCAGACATGAAACGCGCAAAGACAGCAGAAGTTAGCACTGATGAGTCAATGTTCATTTCCAAAGAAGCATTTGCAGTCCATTTGCCTGTACCTTTTTGATGAGCAACATCTTCAACCATTTCAACTAAGTATTTATCACTATGTGTATCTTTTACTTTAAGGATTTGTGATGTGATTTCAATTAGATAAGACTCCAAGTCACCAGTATTCCACGATTCGAATATCGATTGAATGGTAGGAATTGGAGTATTAAATCCACGATTTAAAATCGTGAATGTCTCGGCAATAAGTTGCATATCTCCATATTCAATACCATTATGTACCATCTTCACAAAATGACCTGAACCATCATTACCTACATAGGATGAGCAAGGTTCACCTTCAGCAACCGCCGCAATCTTATCAAGAAACGGTTGAACGAGTTGATAAGCATTATACTCCCCGGAAGGCATAATTGCAGGACCAAATCGTGCACCCTCCTCACCTCCAGATACACCTACTCCTAAAAAATGAAATCCACGTTCTTTTAATTGTTTAAATCGCTTTTGAGTATCTTGGTAAAAGGAATTCCCTCCATCCATAATAATATCCCCTTCATCTAAGAAAGGAACACATGCACTAATGACTTTATCAACAGGATCTCCTGCTTGTACCATGATTAAAAGCTTTCTAGGTTTAGAAAGAGAGTTAATAAAACCTTCAAGCGTTTCATGTAGGTCTAGATTTTGTTGTGGATTTTCTTTGATAACTTCATATGATATGCTTGTTGTTCGATTATAGATAGCAACTTTAAACCCTTGATCTGCAAAGTTAAGTGCTAAGTTTTTTCCCATTACGGCCATGCCGATGACACCAATATCATTCATTCTCATAGGTTTACCTCGGTTTTAATTGTATCGCATTTTAACACATTTGACCATGATAAACGCCTTCTAGAAGAAGGCGTTAACTAATAGATAAGTAATAGCACTAACTAAAACACTGAGTGACATTCCCCATATGATGTCTACGATGACTAAAGTAATTGGCCATCCCTCTAGGGTTGCTAGATTAGTTAAATCATACGTTGCATAGGTGACTAAACCAAATAATGCTCCCATAAGGACTGCAGACATAAGAGACTGATTAGCAATCGCAGGTTGAATTACAAAGACAACCATAGCCGCGATAAAGATGATATAGAATAAGATTGCCGCTGTCCAGTTCACATTCTTAGCCATAAGAAAGCCAATTTGATTGCGATAGAATGGAGCTGCAATGACTCCTAACCAGATTAAATCAATAACCATAAAGACTGCAAAAGCGACTAGAAAAGTAATGAACATTGTGTTTCTCCTATTTGATTTTTGGAAAGAAGATTGGTACTTCTTTAGCATATTCTTCAAATCCTTTGTATTTTTTCATACGTACTTCTAAGAGTGGTACCCCTGATACATAACGTACTAGGATTGTAATCGTAAGTGCTCCTAAGAGTGGAATAAATGATGTGTCTAGCCCTAGTGACATGAGTGCAATTCCTGTCCATAAAACTGCTTCTCCAAAGTAATTAGGATGTCGTGTACGACTCCAAAGTCCTGTTGTAATCAGTACTCCTCTATTTGAAGGGTTTGAAGTGTGAGCACGAAGTTGTGCATCACCAATGACTTCAAAAGCAAACCCAACAATAAACAGTAGTATTCCTAAACCATAAAGCCATGGGGTATGAACACGGTCTTTGCTCATTCCTTCAATGAAGGACAAAGATACCATAAACATTAGAACACCTTGAAGAAGATAGATTTGAAAGATAGATCGAATGAAGTAGTTTTTACCCCAATCTTTTCGAAAGTTTTGATAACGAAAGTCTTCAGGTTTTCCAAGGTTTCTTTTTCCAATGTGGTAGGCTAAGCGAAGTCCCCATACACTCACTAAAGCTACAAATACCCAACCTAAAGGTTGTGCATAAACAAATTGAGCTGTCCATGCGATAAGAACAAATCCAAGTCCCCAAGCAATATCAATATACCCTGCATTTTTAATTAGTGTTAATCCAATAAACCAAAGAATGAAATAAATGGATAATGCAAGAATTATAGTACTCATAATGTATTCTCCTTAGGCCTATCCTATCATATTTTACTTAAGGATGTTAACTATTTGACTTAAAAAAACTGTCATACGACAGTTTATATAATTCTCCATTCAAGTTCTAAATCAACATCAAACTCAGCTTTTACACGACGTTTCGCTTCTTCAATGAGTTCAACACAATCTGTTGAGGTTGCATTGTCGACATTCACAATAAAGCCTGGATGTTTATCTGAAATTTGTGCACCACCCACTTGATGACCTCGCATATTGGTGGCATCAAAGAGTTTCCAGACATACAAGGATTCTCCGTTTTTATATGGACGTTTAAATACACTCCCTGCATTTGGATAGTTACGAGGTTGTTTCATATAGCGTTCACGTTTGTAGTACATGATTTTTTCGAAGATATCATTATAGACACCTTTAATGATCGATAGTCCTGCTCTCACAATAATCGCATCCATAGTATTGAATGCCGAATGGCGATAACCAAAGAATCCTTCTTGAGGATAGATACGCTCAATACGTGCATCATCACAGTGTACCACTTCAACCCAGTTTACATACTGAGATATCGTGTATTCCCATTGACCTGCATTCATGAGGAGCGCTCCTCCAACGGTACCCGGGATATCTTCACAAAATGCATAGCCATCTACTTCATGATCCATAGTAAACCATGCAAGATCATGCAGTGTTCTTCCTGCTTCCACAATGATTTCATTATCAATAATATCAAGATCGTCAAGGCGATGCATTAAGATAAATGCAGTGGAATCATCGTAATGTTCCTTGGTTAAAAGGACATTAGATCCATTGCCTAAAATGACACGTCGTTTGCCTTCTGTAATCTTTATAGCCTCAACAACACCATCAATATTGAGTGGTGTTATTGCATAGTCACATTTAGAATCTAAGCGTAATGTGTTGAATCGTTTAAGTGAGATGTTTTTTTGAATTAAGATATTCATATTAGCCTGCCTTTACTTAGGTATCATAAAGAAAAACGTGCTAAAATACAACCCTCTTTAGTCATTAAGGTGTGCTATCACACTATAATGAGATAAGTTGTATTTGAATGATGTGATTCGTGTGGGGAGAATGTGGCGCAGACACTAATAGCATGATTATTTCAAGAAACTAAAGATTTAATATTAGCTTGTGCTTTTGTGTAATATGGCCTAATTATACTTAGATATTAGAATTAAAACTTTGGTTTAATGCCAGATTTGAGCAGTTATTCAAAACTTGTTTAATCTATTTACGATATTAATCGTTATTACTAAATCTAGTCAATCATCTATTTTTTTTTTGTATTCCAGTAATAACAAAATCAAGATGATTGGAGTGCTTAAAGAAATTATTAGTCCCGATATAAAGAAAAAATATGCAAATGGTATAAGCATTTTTATGTATTTCTCCTTTCTTTATAAGAGGCAATGTGATGGCTTGTAAGCATTACCATACTTAGAAATAATATTCAATATCAGCTCTAAGTAATATAAAATGGGTATTAACATTTCCATTATTTGATTGAAAATCTAATTATCAAATTCAAAGAATATTTGCTTATAAAACAAAGAAAGATTTCAAATGAAACTAAAAAGCTTGTCTTTGTTACAATATCGAAGACAAGCTTTATCAATTCTTTAGATAACTTCTTTAACAAATATCTCTACAAGTTTTTCATCAAACTGTGTACCTGCATATCGATAAAGCTCTGCTATGGCAATTCTTGAGTCCAGTGCTTTTCGATAGGGTCTATTTGAAGTCATAGCCTCGTATGCATCAGCTATGCTAATTATTCTAGAAAATAAAGGTATGTCTTCTCCTTTGAGACCATTTGGATATCCCTTCCCATCCCATCGCTCATGGTGTGTTAACGCATATTCAGCGAGTCTTGAGTATTTATCAGCTGATCGAAGTATATTATATCCGTTGATAGTGTGCTTCTTCATGATAATCCATTCTTCCTCTGTCAACTTATCTGGTTTATCTAAAATATTGTCAGGAATCGTGATTTTCCCAATATCATGCATGAGTCCAGCAAATTCTAACTCTTTTATTTGATCGAAAGATAATCTTAGTGTTTCTCCCATTTTCTTGCAGTATTTACTAACTCTATCTGAGTGCAATTTCTCTGTTTCATATTTTTCATTTAGTGTCTCAAAAAGAGCCATAATCGTTTCGTTGCGTGCACTTTGACCATGAAGTATTTTACTGCTATACATATTGTTTTCAGCATTTTTTAGCACTTCGTTGATATCAGTAGTTTCATATTTTTTAATATCATACCCTATTGATAACGAAAGCTTCATTTCTTCAACAACTACACTTTGAAGATTTTTTGTTATTGTTAGTTGCAAATCATTGAATTCATCAGATGTTGTATTTGGACACAATATGACGAACTCATCACCACCTACACGTGCAAGGAAATCACTTCCCCTTATGCTACTGCTAAGAACCATACTTACTTCTCGAAGTGCTTTATCCCCAATATTATGCCCGTAGGCATCATTGATTAATTTCAAGCCGTCAAAATCTATCATGGTAACCAATAATGGATAAAACCTTTTTTGATCCAATTCGATTAGCTTTTCCTCAAAATATTTTCTATTCGGTAATTTAGTAAGAAAATCATGATTACTTGTGTATATAACAGCTTCTTCCTTTAACTTTTGCTCGGTAACATCCATAACCATTGAAATGATGAGTGGTGAATCTGGTACATTTACACCTTGAGCTGTTATGTAGCGTTCGATCTTCCCATTCTTAGTAATGGGTACAAACTCCCATCGTTTTAGTTTGGGGTCATCACTTGCTAAACCTAGCAAGACCTTCTGTTTGATCTCTTCTCGGAAAGTTTCATCTTCATAAACTTCATCCCAAAATGAACCTGATTTCATTAGTTTTTCTCTTGTTGTCCCGTAGAATTTAGGAAAATTATCATTCATGTATTCAAATTTAACTTCAGGATCAACTGAATTCACCGCAATACCTATCGTTAAATTATCCATAACACGTTGTAACTGATCGATTGTTTTTTGAAGTTGTATTTCAGTATTTATAAGTTCATTGATAAAATCGGTATAGACAATAATACCAGCAATCTCATTATTCTGGTCATACCAAGGTTGAGACAGCCATTTTGTATAGTGTACACTTCCATCAGCTCGCTCAAATACATCTCTATCTTTGCTTAGTGTTTCACCTTTGAGTGTTCTTTGATGGACTTCACGCCATTTTTGTGGCAAGTCAGGAAAAACATCATAATGATACTTACCAATAATTCCTTTGTCGACACTAAACATATTGCATTACTTATCACTTATATAAACATAATTCATATTTTTGTCAAAGACCGCAATTCCTTGGTTCCCATGACCAATCACGTATTGAAGTAAATCTTTTTGATATGCCACTTCAGCATCAGCAGCTCTTTTTTCAGAGATATCTTCAAACGCTGCATACACTTGGTTTGGGGTTTCATTGCCGTTGGAAAAAAGTGGAATCGCGATAAGATTTAGCCACACATATCTATCTTCTTCTGGGTGGTAAACACCACATACAACTGGTCCAACTGTTTTTTTCGTTCTTAAAGCAATCATAGCTGGATGATTTTCACCTGCTATTGAATTTCCATTTTCATCAATCATTTTCCATCTTGGATCCATCGATGTTTTTCCTTGCATTTGACTTAATGAAAGGCCTAGAATCTTTTCAGCTGATGGGTTAGCAGATATAATGAATCCTTCACTATTTTGATAGACAACACCTTGTGCCATCGTTTCAAATAGTAAACGATACTTTTCTTCGCTTTCCAATCTCTCTTTTTCTTGTTGCTTAATATCTGTAATATTCGTGTGTGCCCCAAGCATTCGAATTGCTTTACCATTTTTATCTCTTATCGCAATCCCTCTGCATCGAATCCAAACCGTCGATTCATCTTTATGTTTATATCGTACTATTTGATCGAACGGATGATTTGGGTCTTTAAGATGCTTATTAAAATTATCTGTGACATCCTTTAAATCATCTTCAAATATGATATCTTGCCATTCACTAGATTGATGTGTCTTTTCTTTTGGATCATATCCAAAAACTTCCCAGAATTTAGGACTCATCCATTCATCTTCTATGTTTTCTAAATTCCAGTACCACATACCATCCAAAGAACCATCCTGGATAAAGTCAAACAAGGTGCTATCTGTTTTTATGAGTTCATATAGTTCCTTTTTTAAATAGTTTTCATTATGATGATTATTCATACTTACTCCCAGTACATGTGCGATTATAGAATACTATTCAGCGCATGTATGATTTGTTCATTTCAATCATTGTATCACAAAATATATCAATCTCTGGCGTTTTTGACCCATAAGCTATATGGGCTAAACTGTGAAGAATCTCTATTTTTCAACACAGTTTTCTATTTAATATTACATTCCTATCACTTCATACTGTTTCTATAATTCTCACATAATACATATGCAATGATAAGGAAACACTTTTATTCTTGCACAAAAAAAGCCCTTTAAGGACTCAAATTATTCTCTGGAGCAGGTGAGGGGAATTGAACCCCCGCTTCAACCTTGGCAAGGTCGTGTTCTACCACTGAACTACACCTGCAAAGAAATGGCGGTCCAGACGGGGATCGAACCCGCGATCTCCTCCGTGACAGGGAGGCATGTTAACCGCTACACCACTGGACCATTTAGTTTTTACTGATAAAAGATGGCGGAGATGGAGGGATTTGAACCCTCGCGCCAGTTTCCCGACCTATACCCTTAGCAGGGGCACCTCTTCAGCCACTTGAGTACATCTCCAACACGTGCTGAGTAACTTAGCGCTTTTAAATACTATCATACCCAATATGTTTTATCAAGTCCTAAATGATTCAAAAATGAATGTTTTTGTGGTGTATTGTCTTTCTAATATTAGTGCTCTACATTGTGGCTTTAATGTGAAGCATTGATTTTGAATATTATTATTTGCTTCGAGTTTTACTTGTTTGAAAAACCATAAACTCAGATTATTAATCATTTGTCAAAAACATTTAAATACTTTTTGAATTTGCGACTTGATCATATGTTATTTTCAGTAGAATTCAAAAGGTATAAATAATTCAAAACTGTATAAATAACAAATAAAAACCTAAAGTTTCCTTTAGGTTGATTGTTTAATCGACAAGATATCCAGCTTCCATGAGTGCTACCTTTGCAATTCTCACTAAATCATTACGTCCATGGACAATAACTGCTTGATTTGTGAGCGAGACTTCAAATTCTAATTGGGTTTCTTGAAGTGCTTCAGTAATCTTTCGCACATCATCTTGTGACTTAAGTCCCTTTACAAAGAGGATGTGTTTCATAGTTTTGCCATTTCTAGTGCAACTTGCATCATCTTAGTAAATGATTCTTGTCGCTCTTGTGGAGTTGTTGCTTCGTGCGTCACAAGTGAATCCGATATCGTCACAAGACATGCTGCATGTTTACCAAGTTTTTGAGCATTAGCGAATAATGCAAAGGATTCCATTTCAACACAGATGCTTCCAGATTCTTGTGCAATCATTTCAAAACCTACTCCTGAATCACGATAGAAAACATCTGATGAGTGAATACGTCCTAACTTGACATCAATGTTTAAAGACTTCGCAGCCTTAAGTAGTGATTGATTAAGTGTTTGAGATGGGAAAAGAACAGCTTCTTCAATATTGAATGCTGTTTTCGCAAATGAACTCTCGCTCCAAGCACTATCAGCTAAGATGACATCATAGACGTGAACATCCTTGTGATATGAACCTGCTGATCCAATACGAATGATGTTTTCAACACCATACGTAGTATATAACTCGAAGGAATAGATTCCGATGGAAGGCATTCCCATGCCTGAACCCATGACTGAGATTGTGTGTCCTTGATATGTCCCTGTAAATCCATACATATTTCTAACGTCATTAAACATGACTACGTTTTCTAAAAATGTATCTGCGATAAATTTAGCACGTAGTGGATCGCCTGGCATTAATACCGTTTTAGCAATATCCCCAATCTTGGCATGATTGTGTGGTGTACTCATAAATTAATTCTCCTTCGCTCACTGGTATTATACCAAATTTTTACTATAACCCCAACCATGCAAGCGCAAGTGTGAAGTAAATAAGCATTGCTAGGGCATCAACGATGGTTGTAATGAGGGGTGCTGCCATGGCTGCAGGGTCTTGTTTGAACTTCTTAGCAAGCAGTGGTAATAATCCTCCAACCATTTTTGAAATGACCATCATGATAAACATGGTGACTGAGACAACAATATGCACTGTGATGTCTGTTTCAGGCATGAAGATAAGTACTCGCACCATGTTGGCAATGAATATGACACTACCACTTAATAGTGCTATTGAGAGTTCTTTTGATAAGACTTTAAATATATCTTTAGTATCTAATTGATCTACGATAATACCACGAATAACCATTGTCGACGCTTGAGACCCAGCATTCCCTGCTGTGGACATTATCATAGGGATAAAGAAGGATAATGCAGGAATAAGCGCTATCTTCTCTTCAAATCCTCCAATAATACCACCAGTTAATGTAGCACTCACCATAAGCACTAACAACCATGCAATCCGTGATTTAACAATCTCACCTAAAGTGCTCTCCAAATAAGAACCTTCTAAAGGAATAATCGCAGCCATCTTTTGAATATCTTCGGTAACTTCTTCTTCTAAAACGTCAATCATGTCATCGATCGTGACAATACCGATTAGTCTTAATTCATCATTAACAATTGGACAAACAGTCATGTCATAGCGTTGCATCATCTTAGCCACATGCTCTTGGTCATCTCTTGTGGTTGCATAAATGACATCAATATCCATAATATCTTTAATGGTTGCGTCATCTTGCGCAAAGAGAATAGTGCGAAGAGATACAGACCCAACTAAATTGCGCTGTAAATCAACCACAAAACATACTTGAATGGTTTCTGCGGCTTTACCTTGTCTTTTAATCTTTTGAATGGCTTGTTTTACGCTATCTTCAGCTTTAAGTTCAACGAAATCTAAAGACATTAAACTACCAGCACTATACGTTGGATAACTTAGTAAAAGGTTTATTTCTGATCGTTGTTCTTGATCTGCTTCTTTTAGAATTTGGCGAATTAGATTCGCAGGAAGATCTTGTAGGAAATCTACAAGGTCATCGGTATAAAGGTTTTCAATCATTGATTTAATCTGACCAGAGGTAAATGATGTAATCATTTGTGCCTTCACATCATTAGGAAGATAAGTGAATAACTCAGCACTTACTTCTTTACGTAGTGTTTTGAATAGAAACATAATTTCTTCCACTTCAAGTTCAGCTACCATTTCAGCTAAGTCAATTATGTTGTATTCATCAAAAAGTTCTCTAAGATATTTAACTTGTCGCTCTTGAATTAAATCTCTTATCATTTCTGCATTGCATTGTGCGAAATCTATCATTGGATGAACCTCTCAAGATAAAAGGCAGCCATATTGAAGTAGATAATAAGTGCGACGGCATCTACAAGTGTTGTAATGACAGGTCCTGACATTGCGGCTGGATCAACTTTAATAAGTAAAGCTACTAACGGTAGTGATCCCCCAATAAGGTTTGCTAAAACGATTGTAAAGAAGATAGCAAGTGATACAAGTATCGCAACACCTAACGCAATGGAAGGTGAAAACACCACAATACGTACCACATTAACCACAAATAAGATTAAACCTGTTAAGACTGATGCTTTCATTTCTTTGAGTAGTACCACAAAGAAATCTTTGATATCTAAATGATCAATAGAAATGCCACGAATAACCATAGCTGATGCTTGTGAACCTGCGTTACCCGCTGTATCCATGAGCATAGGAATAAAGATGACAAGACTTGTAAGTGCAATGGTAATATGAGCATATGACTCCATAACAAGTCCTGTTAAGGTTGCAGAAATCATGAGTACTAAAAGCCATGGAATACGTGATTTAAACATATCCCAGACACTTGTTTGTAAGTATGATCCTTCAAACGGTGTAATCCCAGCCATTCTTTGGATATCTTCGGTTGCTTCTTCTTCAATAACGTCAATGACATCATCAACGGTAATAATACCAACTAAGCAAAATTGCTCATTTACTACTGGTACTACAGATAAGTCATATTTGGAGAACACTTTAACAACTTCTTCACGATCATCTTTAGTATTTACACTAATAATGTCAGTTTCCATGATTTCATCGATAAGAATGTCTTCATTACTAGTGAGCATTTCCTTAAGAAGGACTGTTCCAATAAGGCGATCATTTTGATTCACCACAAAACATGTTTGAATACTAGCAGCACCTTTTCCTTGAAGACGAACCTTTTCAATAGCAGTTTTAAGAGTATCTTCTTCATTGAGTTCTACGTATCGGGTGGTAAGTAGTGCCCCTGCAGAATTAGGATGATAAGAAAGTAAAACATTGATTTCTTGTCTTTGACTATCTGAAGCATTTTGAAGAACCTTACGAACAAGGACATCTGGTAAATCTTCTAAAAAGTCAACGACATCATCAAATTCAACGTGTTCTAAAAGTGTTTTTATCTGAGGCCCTGAAAAGGCCTCAATAAGACGTTCTTGAGTATCGATTGTGCAATAAGAAAATACTTGGGAGGTTTGTTCTTTATTGATTGTTTTAAAGAGAAATAATATCTCTTCAAGGGTTAAGTGTGTCAGCAAATCTGCAATATCTGCAGGATGCCATTCTTCGAATACATAACGTAAATCCTTAACCTTTTTTTGCTCAATCAAAGTTCTAAACTCAGCGAGCGTTAGATTCAATAAATCCATAATTCACCTCCTTAATTTTTCATTGTTTTTTCGTTCCTTTAAATCCTTCTAATACTGAAGACTCAAATGTAAATGTAAGTTTCTCTCTTCTTTTTTCTCTTTCAATCGCTCCATCAATGAGAATTTCCATGAGTGATTCAAAATCAATCCCACTCTCATTCCATAAGTAGAATGATAACGATCCTGGAATTGTATTTATCTCATTGATATAAACTTGGTTTGTTAAGGTATCCATAAGGAAATCAATACGAACAACACCAGATACGTTAAGTAAACGTGCACATGTTGTCGCAAGGCCTTGAATATGCTTTGTCTGTTCTTCTTCAAGTGGAGCAGGAATAATGCGATCAAGTGAAGCCATTCCTTTACTTGGTCCTTCATGTTTTCCTTTACCTGAGCGTTGATATTTATCATTAAATGAAAGAATATCATCATTCTTACTTACTTCTTCACAGACAGATGCTTTATGTTGTCCTTTAATCTTAAGTACTGAACAGTTAATTTCTCTTAGGTTAGTAATTGCTTTCTCAACGACAATTTTTTCATCAAACTGACTAGCTCGCTGAATTGCATCAAAGAGTTCACTTTCTTCTTTCACTAATTCAATCCCAACAGAACTACCTAGATTAGAAGGTTTCAAAATAAGAGGATATCCTATTTGTTTAGCTTGGGTTAGGATTGAGACTTTTGATGCTTCCACATCACTAGCATAAAACCAAAACCAAGGGACAATTGGAAGTTTTGAGTTTTCAAGAATATGTTTGAAGATGACTTTGTCTTGTCCAATCGCAGAAGCAATAACATCACTTCCTCCATAGACAGCACCAATAACATTTAAGTAACCCGCAACACTTCCATCTTCACTATTAGTTCCATGTACAACTGGAATAATAACATCAAGTCTTTCTGTTTTATGAAATCCTTTAAGGTGTTTCACCATCACAAACTGACCTTCTTTGTATAAAGTAACTGGAATTGATTTTCTT
Organism: Erysipelothrix sp.; assembly: GCA_018335655.1. Taxonomy (GTDB): domain Bacteria; phylum Bacillota_I; class Bacilli_A; order Erysipelotrichales; family Erysipelotrichaceae; genus UBA6182. The sequence continues at coordinate 5,461 of JAGXRX010000043.1, read as the reverse complement.
TCCACAAGAGCTCTAGATTTAAATGTCTTAACATCCCCTAAAGCTTTACCACTTACTAAGATTCCCTTTTTATTCAAATAAAGAGGAATCACATGATAGTGATCTTTGTTGACAGCTGCAATAGCTTGCATTGCTGATAAGATTGAGATGTCATGTTCTACTGATGCACCTCCAAAAAATATTCCGACGTTTAATTTCATGGTTTCTCCTGTTTACTCAAAGTATGGATGCTGTTGTTCTTTATAGCATCTCCAAGCAGTCATAATCTCGTTACTAGAATTCTTACGTGATAAAGTAGGTAATTCTTCATCTATATTAACCCACATTGTTTCATATGTTTCAAAACCAGCATGTGGTTCTCCTTCAAGAATCACAGCGTGGAAATAGATACATGTTTCTGAAAGTAGTGTTGGATAATCTTTGTGTTTCTCTCTTTGAAAGATTGATAATATGCGATCAATTGAAATGACGACTCCTGCTTCTTGAAGTGCTTCTGCCATGGCAGCTTGTTTCACACTTTGAAACAAATCAACCCATCCCCCAGGCACAGACCATAGTCCATCTTGCTTTTCTCTTACAAATAAAACTTGATTGTCTTCATTAGTAATGATAATTCGCACTGAAAGATTCGGTGTTGGATAGACGTCACGCTCAAAAAGTGTGCACGCATCCACAGATGGCATTAAAGTCCCTGCCATCTCTTGACCGAGTAAATGTAGTTCTTCATAGTTTTCTAAAGCATAGGGATCCTTTGAAAATTTCTTTCCAATCTTAGCAATCCCAAGCACTTTTATTACAAATTGTTCAATTGTCATCGCTTTTTCTCTCTTTCACATTATACTCCAAACCAAGCGATGTTGCACTTAAAAAAAAGACGCATTAATGTATAAATGCGTCTGGTAAATCATTTTCTATAAGAATTGTATCTTGTGATGTTGCCTTCTTTTTAACAACGTCGAAGGCTTCATGCGTTGAGTTAACGACGTGAACATGGTTCATATCAAACCCACTATTCATAAGTCCTTTTTGAATTGGAAGTGATCCATTTTTCCCAATAAGTATTACTTCGTCTACATGATTAATCATTGAAGCTCCAAAGATTTCATTATAATCATCGGTCTTGTCACCGAGTTCTACCATACCAGGAGTGATAAGGAATCGTATACCTGGCATCATCTTTAAGACTTCAAGTGAGTGTTTAGCACTTGTAGGATTTGAATTATAAGCATTGTCGATGAAGTTTAAACCGAATAAGATTTTTGGTTCTAAACGGTTTTTAACTGGTTTCAAATTCTTAATAGCATTCGCAATAGTATCCCAATCAATTTGCAAATGACGAGCAACAGCGACTGCAAATAAGATATTCATAACATTGTGACGGCCAAGAAGTTTCGTTTCTAAAGTGATATGCATGCCTTCTTTACTAATGACATCAAACTTACATCCTAAAGGAGTTACTGAGATATTTTCTCCACGATAATCACAATCTGGGTGTTCAAGTCCAATCTTAACGACAGGAACTTTATTTTTAATATGATAATTTCGAATTAACTCATTATCATAGTTTATAAAACCACATCCACTAGTTGGTAATTCTTCAATCATTTTCATCTTTTCTTTAAGTATGTTTTCCTGTGTTTTAAATGTGTCTAGATGAACTGGACCCACTTCTGTCACAAGACCAAACTGTGGTCTTACCATCCCCATTAAAATATGGATGTCATTCATCTTATCAGCACCCATTTCACATACAAAGACTTGATGAATTGGTTTTAATAGTTCTCTTACAGTTTTTGTAATCCCCATTGGGGTATTGTATGAGGCAGGTGTCATGAGTGTATAAAAGGAAGAGGATAAAACTTCATTCATAATGTTCTTTGATGTTGTCTTGCCATAACTACCTGTAATTCCAATCTTAACAAGTCTTTTGTTTCTTTTAAGAATTTTGCGTGTGATTCTCATGTAGAGGCGATGAACAATGTTTTCAAGAGGTGCTGTCAAATATCCCACAAGCATCATCACAAAGTGCATGAGTACATGCATGATTAATACAGCTAATCCAAGAATAATGATAGTAAATGATGAATCTTCAGAAATAAAAGTAATTCCTACTAGTACACCAATCACTAATGCATAGAAAACAAAGATCTGACGTTTAACACGTGATGTGTACACAAGTGGTTTAACAAACTTCTCTTTTCTCTTAAATAACCGTGAACCAAAGGCAACAAGCAAATAAAACAAAACACCTACCCAAGGTTGGTCAATGACAACACTCAATACTAAGGCTAACCCTAATAATAAAGTTGAGAAAAAAAGAGCCCATGTGGATTTACTTTGAAGTACCCACGGAATATAGCGTGGATGTTCATAACGGTTTTGTTGAAACATATGCAAAGCATGTTTCATGCGTGGCCATAAACTCAAGGCCATCGCTCCAACTAAACTGATCATTTCTAATGTCATGGGGTTACCTCTTTGTTCTGTTTTATAAAGGTTTCAATAATTCGAATAGTTCTTACACGTTGATGGTAGTATGCATAATGATCATCTTCTTCAAATATGATTAGCGCAGCATCTTTCATGTTCTTTGCCATCGTCTTACCCATCCAAAGTGGAGTTGCATCATCTTTATCACCCCAAATGAGTAATGTTGAGGTTTGAATTTCTTTTAAAATCTTGCTAAGGTCTTCATTAACAACAGAGACAAATGTTTGTCTTAATGCTCCTTGGGTTTGTCGATAATCTTCACTTCCAAAAAAAGTCTTTAAAGGAACGAGTTTTGTTCCAACAACAGGGACACGTAAACCAATTTTCAATAGCTTATATGCTCTTACTTTAATGTGTGTTCCTAAAGATAATTTTGGTTTTAATCCAGCTGCCCCAGTGAGAATCATTTGTTGAGGTTGTAATCGATGAGCTAATATCAAAGCTACTCTCGCACCAAATGAATGTGCAACAAATATAGGATTCTTAATTTGAAGATGGTCAAGCAGTGCTTCTAGAGCATCTGCATAATCATATATCGTCCAAGCATCATTTAATGGAGCACTCAATCCAAAACCTGGAAAATCAATATTTAATGTCGAATATTTTTTCTGAAAATGGGTTTCAAAGGGTTCCATCATAATCATTGATTGGCCCCAACCATGCAAGAAAACTAGTGTTGTATCAACATTATGGTGATACCGATAGTACATCGGTTGGTTTTTATGGTTATATAAATCATTCATGTTATTATTATACCTAATTTTCAACTATTTCGCTTGCTTGATGTAGCAAAGATATTGAAGTTTTGTAAGAAAAATAATATAATGATGCCAAGGAGGTTAATGCTATGTATGAATGGGTAACCGGGAATGCTCATGCACTGATTGTGCGTGTGTACCCAACCAATATTACGCTTAACGCATCAGCCGCATCATTTTTCAATGATGTACGTTATGTCACCATTGGATTTAATAAGGAATCCAATAAAGTGGCCATTAAGCCCATCACTAAACGGGAAGTGGACTTAAAACTTGTTCCTCTTGAACAACTTCACAAGGTGTCAATTGGCAAGGGATATGGTAGAATTAGTAATAAGTTAGTATGCGATGAAATCAGTGCTTTAATCGATCAACCGTTGACTGGGCAACGCTTTCTTTCACAGTTTGATGCTAAAAGTCATATGTTAGTCATTGATCTCACGCAGGTTCACCCTTAAGGAGGTGTATGATGGAACTATGGATTTGGGTTGTTATTTTGGTCGCTACCCTTCTTATTGAGGTTGAAACGGCTGGTACACTTGTTTCGATTTGGTTTTCGCTTGGTGCATTAGTTGCACTCATCGTCTTTTGGCTTGGAGGACCTATTCCGCTACAAGTCATCCTGTTCTTAGTTGTTGCAATTGCTTCATTATTAGCCATTCGTCCACTTGCTTCGAATTATTTCCGAGGCAATATTGTACCAACCAATCAAGACCGAATTATTGGTGCTCAAGCAACTTTATTAGTTCCTATCACATCAACAAGTTGGGGACAAGTTAAAGTCTTTGGTTCTGTCTGGAGTGCTCAATCGATTGATAAAAAATCAATTGATGAAGGTCAACTTGTAGAAGTCATAGCTATTGAAGGAGCTAAGTTAATCGTCAAAGCGGTTAACTAGGAAAGGAAAAACCATGGAAGTTATTATTCTTTTAGTCGCCTTTTTAATCGTAACTATTATTATCTTATCGTATACAGTTCGTGTTGTTCCTCAATCTTTCTCCCTTGTGGTTGAACGATTAGGAGCTTATGATCGCACATTATACCAAGGTTTACATTTCATTATTCCTATTCTTGATCGTGTTGCAGCTCGTGTTACCCTTAAAGAATATGTTAAGGACTTTGCACCTCAACCAGTTATCACTAAAGATAACGTTACAATGATGATTGACACTGTTGTATATTTCTCAATTACTGATCCAAAGCTTTATGTCTATGGGGTTATTAATCCAGTCGGTGCAATTGAAAACTTAACAGCAACTACTCTTCGTAACATTATCGGGGATTTAGAACTTGATGAATCACTTACATCACGTGAGATTATTAACACTAAGATGAGAAGTATTCTTGATGAAGCTACTGACCCTTGGGGAATTAAAGTTAACCGTGTTGAAGTGAAGAACATCCAACCTCCACGTGATATTCAAGATGCGATGGAAAAACAAATGAGAGCTGAGCGTGAACGCCGTTCTGCAATCTTGATTGCTGAAGGGGAAAAACGTTCATCAATCCTTATTGCCGAAGGGGAAAAAGAATCAGCAATCCTTCGTGCTGAAGCTAAGAAGCAAGCATTAATTCGTGAAGCTGAAGGGGAAGCAGAAGCTATCGAGCGTGTTTATGAAGCTCAAGCTAAAGGGGTTGAACTCTTGAAGGCAGCTAAACCTGACCAAGCATATCTCACATTAAGAAGTTTTGAAACTTTTGAGAGAGTTGCTAATGGACAAGCTACTAAGATTATCATTCCTTCATCAATTCAAGACATCTCAGGATTGTTAGCTAGTGCTAAAGCAATTCTTGAAGGCGAAACCAAATAACTAAACTAAAAAACATCCGCAAGGATGTTTTTAGTTTGCTCTTACAATAAAACTTACACCTTCTTTATGATTCCTAGCACTTACAGAACAGTTGAATGTATTCGCAATTTTCTTTACAATCGCAAGTCCTAAACCAAAGTTACCATTCTTGCCTTTTTCATAAGGAATAAACAAACGATGAATACGCTCAGCTTCAATGGGTTCACCATCATTAAACACTTCTAATACTTTACCTTTAACTTTAATTATAATTTTTGTTTGAGCATAACGAAGTGCGTTATCAATAAGGTTCTCACATAGTATTCGCCATGGCTCTTCAATGCCAAAGAATGTATGTGGTTCAACACTCACTTCAATCTTAATTTCAGGTCGTATGACCTTCATTGCTAGAATTGCATCTTC
>JAGXRX010000042.1 GCA_018335655.1 Erysipelothrix sp. | reverse complement strand
AATGCCCAATCATCGATTCAATTAATTGATGCTTTAGTTCAGTCTCAAATCGCTTCATCAAATCGTGTTGCGCGTGAATTAATAACAAGTGGTTCAATTAGTGTCAATGGAAATAAAGTTGAAGATATTCATGCAACCCTTGAAATCAAAGATGCTTATCATCATGCATATTCAGTAATTAAAAAAGGTAAGAAAAACTATCTTCTTGTAGACTTTACCTAACAAAATCCTCGCGACTCATCACATCATAGTGTGATATAATATTCGCGAGGTATTTTATATGTTTAAAAAAGGCTGGTTAGTACTTTTAATCCTATTAAGTGGGTGTTTAGAACGCCCTAGAGACATTGCTTTTGAGCGTGCTCTTACACTTTATGAAAGTCATTATTTTTCAATTTTAGATAATGATCGTTTTTTAACTTTTTCTAACTATTTTGATATCTCCATTGAGAAATATGAATTATCATCACAATATCGTTATGACCTAATTATTGATAACCCTCAAGTTGCAATGTATGACGTAGTAATTGTTGTTGTTGAAGGAAATCAAGATTTTGAAACACTTGAGAATTTAAGCCCATCAATTGGTGTATTTGATTCTACTGTTAACCTGGTTCCTAATCAAGTAAACATTGATAAAGGATTCCCTAAAGGAATACTTCTTTCAGGTATATCAAGTAATGAAACTATCCAACTCAAAGTCATGATTTCGTGGAAAGATTATTATAAACTTAAACAAATTCGAGAGTACTTCACGATTAACATTGATTTTCTAGCGAGTGATGAACCTCTAGAACCTCTAGACCCTGATGAAGATAATGAAGATGGTGAGTAAAGAATGAATAAGCGCTCATTAATACTTAGCGGATTAACTAGTTCGTTAGGAATATTTATCACCAAAGCGATTGGTATTCTTTATGTTTCACCTTTCACCCAAATCGCTGGGCAAGCGAATACAGCTTACTATAGTTATGGATATACATTTTATGATTTCATGTTGCAACTAGCTATTGCAGGTATACCTGTTGCTGCTGCTACATTGATCTCTCGTTATGCAGCAAAAAATGACATCGCAATGATGCTTATGATTAACCGTTTCATGAAACGGGTCCTTTTCACTGTAGGTATTGTTTTCTTTGTTGTTATATATCTAACGGCCCCATGGATTGTGCCTTTTATCATCGGTCGTCAAGCTTCTCAAGAATCATATGCAATCACTTTAGTTGTTTTAAGATTTGTTGCGTTAGCAATGTTTATAACACCAGTCTTATCATCATATAGAAGTTTCATGCAAGGCTTAAAGGAAATGCGTCATTATGCATTCTCCCAAGTATTTGAGCAAATCATTCGTGTAGCGTTCTTACTAGGAGTCAGTGTCTTGTTTGTTAATGTATTTAACTATGATCGAATTTATGCTGTATACATTGCGATGCTTGCAGCTTCAATTGCTGGAATATTTGCAATTGTCGATTTATATATTAAAGAGCGCTGTATCATCAAATCCTTCAATATTGACAAGTCAGTCGCTGTTCCACTGAATGTAACTACATTTTTAAAAGAAATCTTTGCGATTTCCATACCGTTTTTAATAGTTAGTGTTCTAAGTAACCTAGAAGCAATGGTTACATTGTTTGGCTTTAACTCTACAATGCTTTCTTTAGGAGTCAAAGAACTTGATGTTAATCTGTTGTTTACAGTCATTATGTTTACAACTAAGAAACTTGTTTCTATTCCTCATGTTTTAGCATTAGGATTCTCTATTGCTATCATTCCATATATTAGTGAGGCATTCACACTTAATAATCGTCCAGCACTTAGAAATCATGTGTATGATGCTATTGAGACAGTCTTGTTTATTGGACTTCCTATGGTTGCAGGATTATTCATTTTCTCTAAAGAAATCTATTATGTTTTCTATGTTGATTATGCCTTTATTGGTGGAGAAGTCTTAAAAACCGCAAGTATTCAATCATTATTATCGGTAGTTTCTCCAGTTTTGGTTAACATTCTTATTGTTCTTCAATTACGCCGTAAAGTCGTCTCATCATTAGCATTAGCTTTTATTGTTAAACTCGCCATCTTCATTCCACTCATCATGTTCATTGGATATCAAGGTGCAGTGGTTTCATCCATTATTTCTCATATTGTGTTAGTTGGGTATAATTTGCTGACATTGAAGAAATTATATGGATTTAACTATTCTAGAGTTCGATCACGCGTGTTTCTTATGTTGATTGCAACACTTTCTATGGGTCTAGTTGGCTATTTCTTTTTACTCGTTGGATGGCACAATATTGTGATTGATGGTAGATGGATGACTTTAGCTAAACTTATTGTGAGTGGGGGAGCTTCTTTAGCAACTTATCTAGGATTGTCATGGATGTTTGGTTTACCACAAATGTATATCCTACAAAGGAAAAAAATCCATGGAACGAATTGATAAAATTCTATCGCATGGATTAGGTTGGTCTCGTAAAGAAGTCAAAGATGCTATTAAGCAAAAACGTGTAGTATTAAATAATGTCATTGTCAAAGATTCTTCAATTAAAGTATCTGATAATGACTTAATCTATGTGGATGAAGAACTCGTAAAAACAACCTTTGATGAAGTCATTATGATTCATAAACCCAAGGGGGTTGTATGCTCAACAACGGATCCACATCTACCTACTGTATTTGATTTCTTTAAATTATCTTCAAAAATATACCATATGATTGGACGCTTAGATCAAGACACCACAGGATTGTTGTTGTTGACAAAAGATGGACAGTTAACACATCAACTCATGAGCCCACATAAAAAGGTCATGAAGTACTATCGTGTAAACCTATTAAAGCCAATCACTGAAGAAGCAATAAATAAATTAAGAATTGGGGTAGACATCCAAGATGAAACCCTTACTGCACCAGCTCAAGTTCACCAAGTCTCAGAACATATAATAGAACTTGGAATCTCAGAAGGACGTTATCATCAAATTAAGCGTATGATGCTTGCTTTGGATAATGAAGTGGTTGAACTTCATCGATATCGATTAGGACCTTTAACACTTGACTCACTTAATGAAGGCGAGTGGCGTGCATTAACTCAATCAGAAATAGAAAGCCTAAAAGAAAAGCATATCTGAAATCAATCAGATATGCTTTTGACTATAGATGAACCCATGATTAAAACAATTAAATAGATATTGAGAAAACTCATTTACGCAATTTTTCTATTAAAAAACTTAGCCTTTTTAAAATCAAGGCTAAGTTTCATGTGTATGTTTAAGCTGTTAATTCTGAGTAAAGATCATCAAGCGCACTGTCATTAAGGAAGTTTTCAATAGCTACAATGCGCACATTAGGATATTTCAATCGAGTTCGTTCAACAAGACTACGGTGTGTAACAACAACACCTGCTTCACTTGGAATTTTCTCAATTGGATAGTTTGCAACGTTTACTTTTTTACCAGCATTTACTAATCGTTTTCTAAATGCATTGGCTCCTAGTACACTGCTACCTAGTCCAGCGTCACATGCAAAGGCAATTAATTCAACAGACTTAGCTGATAATGCACCCTCTAATACTGTCTTACCTTCTGCTTTCATTTCTTTAGCGGATGCTTTATACTCTTCAAAATTCTCTTCTTTTTTCTTTGAAGTTTTCAAGATAAATGAAGCTAATAAGAAACTCACTACAGTTGCTGTTAACACCCCAGCAATGATTCCAACGAAGTTTCCACGTGGAGTTAATGCTAGATATGCAAAGATTGATCCTGGACTTGGTCCTGCAACTAATCCTGCATTGAATAGATTAAACATGAAGATACCTGATGCTGAACCTAGTATCATAGGAATAATCATGATAGGTCTCATTAATACATATGGGAAGTAGATTTCATGAATTCCGCCAAAGAAGTGAATAATGATTGCTCCTGAAGCAGATTTCTTTGGCATACCTTCTCCAAAGAACATGAATGCAAGTAATAAACCTAAACCAGATCCTGGGTTGGATGCTACTGTAAAGTAGATTGATTTCCCAAGATTAACTGCTTCTTGCATACCAAGTGGATAATAAATCCCTTGGTCAATGACGTTATTTAAGAATAATACTTTTGCTGGTTCATTAATTAAAGCTAAAATCGGAAGAAAACCTGTCTTAACCAATGCCTCAATTAAAGTAGTTACTAGTGTATTTGCACTTTCGATGAGTGGTCCAACTACAGAGAAAGACCCTAATATCAATAACAAACCAATTATACCCAAACTGAAATTATTAACTACCATCTCAAATCCAACAGGAATTTTCCCCTCTAAAAACTCGTCGAACTTTTTGATAATATAAGCGCTTAATGGTCCCATAATCATAGCTCCTAAGAACATTGGGATGCTTGCGCCAACAATTAGACCAACAGTACCAATGACCCCTGCAACTGCACCACGATCTTGGTGAACAAGTCTACCTCCAGTATATGCTAATAGAAGTGGTAGTACATAAATAATCATTGGTCCTACTATACTAGAAAATGCTTCATTTGGAATCCATCCTGTTGGGATGAATAGTGCTGTTAGAAACCCCCATGCTATGAATGCACCCATATTGGGAATGACCATAGCTGTTAAAAATCCACCAAAAGCTTGAACTTTTGCTCTATTGATGCTCATTCAATTTCTCCTTTAATTTTCATGATTCAATGAATACAGTATCATCTTGATCATAATTTCTATAAGTTAGTGGCCAAATAACTTATCATTATTTTCAAGTGCTACTTATGTAAAAGATGTTTACATCTTTCCCAACTTAGTTAAAAAACAACTTCTCAATCTGTTGTATGTCATTTGTTTCTAGTATTCCAGTTAATTTTGTTTCATCCATTAAGACTTCTGCAAGTACTGATAATAGCTCCATGTGTTGGTTATTATCATTAGCTGAAAATGAAATTATTAATTTAACAGGTTTATTGTCTGGATACAGTACTGGTTGATCAAGTTTTAATATTGACACTCCAGTTTTTAATGCCCCCATCTCCGCTCTAGAATGAGGTAATGCTACAAAAGGCACGATTACAATATAGGAACCATTGTTCTTAACATTATCAATCATCGCATCGATATAGTTTTCATTAATGCATCCCGCATCAAGAAGTGGTTTCGCTGCGACCTTAATTGAATCGATCCAGTTATCAACACTTTCTTTCTTCGAAACTTTTTTAAAGTAAGAAACAATATTCATGGCTAACCTCTTTTCTAGACAATCACAGTGTAACATGGAGTCTTTTTGTTGCAAATACAAAGAATATTTCAAATTTTTTTGAAATTTTCTTATACTTCATCAATTTTAGGATGATGCTATAATAACTTTAGGTAATGCGATGAAAAACAAAGAACTCGAAATTTTAGAATATTTAATTGAATGTGGTAATACACTCACTTTAGATGAGCTTTGCAAAAAGTTTCAACTGAATCCTCGAAGTATCCGTTATTACATGGATTTTATTATGCAAGAATTGAAAGATGCACAAATTGAGTTAGATCGAGGAACATACACCATAAAAAATATGGATGTAATCAAATCATTCTTAGCGGACCCACATAATATATCTTCATTAACAAGTATTAAAAAATACCGGATGCTTTTTGTTTTTGCGTTTGAAGAATCAATCAACTTGTCTCACATGGCGCAAGAATTGGATATTAGCCGTGTTACCGCAAAGCAATATCTATTGGAGATTGAAAGTCAATTAGCACGATATTCTTTGAAAACCAAGTTTGATAACAATGGTATCTATCTTATTGGATCAGAAGAATCTATTCGAAGTGTACAACTTCAGATTTTGCTTGACTATCATAGTTTTAGTGAAGTAAAGCAACGATCCTTGAATGATATTACAAACCAATATACAACTGACTACATTTTCTTGCCCATTGATCAATTCTTGAATTCCATACAAAGTGAATTGAAATCGCTTTTAACAGACTATTCTTATCAGATTTGCAGAAACTACCTAATAATTGCAATTCGTAGAATTAAAAGTCAGAAAAATATTCTTTTCTCAAACCATTTAAGTTTTCTTTCCAAAAGTTTGGAGTTTCAAACTATTAATCAACACATTCAACTTTTAGAAGATTCATTTGATATTCGATTCAATCAAAATGAAGTTGAAAAATTTACTGATTTACTAATTGGTAGTCACTACTCATTTAATAATGAGTTTAAAGAGAATACATGGTTTGAGAATAACTTATTTGTGACGAAGTTAATTGCAAACTTCAGTAAGTACATAAATCTTAACCTCAATCAAGATCATTTACTGTATGACAGTCTAATAGCTCATTTAAAACCAACCATGTATCGAATGCTTCACAATATTAAACTTAGTGAGATTGATACTGATGAAATTATGCAGAACTTTGCTATAGAGTATGATCTTACACAAAGAGTACTTAATGAACTAAAATTCTTTACAAATCATACTGCAGATAAAGATGAAATTGCGCTTATAACTTTACATTTTAAAGCAGCAATCAATCGATATCATACAACTCATAGTAATCAAATTAGAGTTTTGATTGTCTGTTCGCAAGGTTATGGGACATCTCGTTTACTTGAACAACAGCTTAACGAGGTTTATTCGGTAAATATTGTTGAATGTATTCCATCTCACTTCTTACCATTCTATGACAATCTTTCGGACATTGATTTGATTGTCACAACGATCAAAGACTTAGCCATTGAACAACCTATTCCACTAATCTATGTTAAACCAATCTTATCCACTGTTGATTTTGAAAAATTGGATGATTATTTGGTTAATCGCAAGTCACAAATATTGCTTTCAGATCTCACAGATATCATTAGTGAACATACACAAATTGTTGATCGAAAAAAACTTGTTGAGAGTTTGGTTTCACGCTTTGGGAATACACTCATTAATGATTTAGAATCACCTAATTTGAACCTCATAAAGTTTTTACCTTCAGATAATATTCTTATTATTGAAGATGAAATTGATTGGCAAACCGCTATCTCACTTTGTGGGGATATGTTAGTCACTAATGGATATGTAAACGAACACTATGTTGAAAGTATGATTAATGCTTTTGAGAATTATGGATCTTATATGGTGATTGATGACGGTATCGCAATACCTCATGCTAAAAATGAAGATAACGTATTTCAAACGGGTATTGTTCTTACCATATGTAAAAAACCTGTATGGTTCAATGATGAACACCGTATATCATCATTTTTTGCATTTTGCTCAGCAGATCATCATGAGCATTTAGATGCTTTAGTTGCTATTTCTAATCTAATAAGAGAACCAGATTATAAGCAATTAATTGGTACATTCAATGATGAACATGAAGTCATAGCATATATACGTGATTTCGCATTAAGAAATTAAAAAGAAACGAGGAAATAAAATGAACAACATTTGGAACGAACACAAGATTTATTCGCCTTCTCTGATTACGCTAGATATGTGTAATTTAGAGTCTCAAATCAAAGACCTTGAAGAATCAGGAGTTAAGATGCTTCATGTGGATATCCTTGATGGACACTTTAGTCCAAGTATGCCTTTAGGATTTGAAACTGTTAAGCAATTAAGAAACAAGACAGATCTATTTTTTGACTGCCATGTAATGGCAGATGATTACGACTTTTTTGTGGATGAACTAATCTCAATTGGTGTCCAGCAAATAGTTTTTCAACTAGAAACTGCTAAACACGTTGACGGTCTACTTAACAAAATCCATAATGCTGGTATTAAGGCAGGAGTTGCATTAAAACCTTCAACGCCTCTCTCATCACTTGACTATATTTTAGATAAATGCGATACGGTTGTCCTTATGCTTATCAATCCTGGTTACGCATCAAGTGGAAAAGAGGGTCAAGTTCATTATGCAGATCGAAAGATCAAAGAGTTAAGATCCCTAATTGAAGAGCGAGGGCTAAACACAAAGATTTCTATAGATGGACGAATATCACCACAAAATATTCATGACTATGGGAATGGCTTAGTTGATATCTTTGTATTAGGTACAACTTGTCTCTCAAGAGATAATCTTAAAGCATCAATGAAAGCGTTAGGTAAGTAAAATGAATCAAACAACTTTTAAACAAAACAAAGACATTGTAATTAGTGAACTAAACCAAGCATTAAATCATATTAGTGATGAAACAGTTCAACAGCTCGTTGATGAAATAACCTCAGCAGAGAAAGTATTCTTTGTTGGGGTAGGTAGAGTCATGTTATCACTTCAATCCATATGCAAGCGCCTTGCACATCTTGGGATTGATACACATTTCGTTGGAGAGATTACTGAGCCAGCTCTCACCGACAAAGATTTACTTATAGTAGGATCAGGAAGTGGTTCTACGCTATTTCCTCTCGCTATCGCAAAAAAAGCTCATCATTTAGGAGCTCGAGTTGTACATATTGGATCTAATCCAAATAGCGAATTAAGTTCAATAGTTAATCTGATGGTCCGCATTCCTGTCCAAACCAAGTTTTATCTTGAGGATGAGATCACTTCTCAACAACCCATGACATCATTGTTTGAACAATCTCTTCTATTATTAGGTGATATTGTTGCTTTAATGATTATAAAGCAAAAAGATGTTAATTTGAAATCACTATGGCAGCATCATGCCAATCTTGAATAGTATGAAAAAGGCGTGCCATTTTGGTGCTGGAAACATTGGTCGTGGCTTTATTGGATTGATACTCAATCAAGCTGGTTATCAGGTTTCATTTGCTGATGTAAATGCTTCACTGATTCAACAACTTAATGAAAGTAAAAAGTACCCTGTAGAAACATTATCTATGCCTTCGAAACGTTATATCGTGGATGTTGAACTATGTTTTGATATTAACAAAGATGCTGATCAATTAATCAAAACCATGTCAACCTCAGATTTAATTACAACCGCAGTAGGACCAAACATACTTCCAAAAATTGCCCCATTGTTTGCAAAAGCACTTGAAGCAAAATATGACAATCAAATATTTTCATATTTAAACATTATTGCTTGTGAGAATGTCATTGGTGGAAGTGAACTGTTAAAAAATGAAATATTCAAATATTTAAATGATTCCGCAAAAAGTTTCGTTAGTGAATGGGTGGGGTTTCCCAATTCTGCTGTAGACCGTATTGTTCCTATTCAAAATAATATCGAATCTTTACTTGTCAAAGTTGAGGATTACTATGAATGGGTAATAGATTCTTTAACTTCTAAAGGGGATCTGCTTATTGATGGTGCAATTTTCACTGAAAAACTTGACGCATTTATTGAGCGAAAGCTATATTTAGTCAATGCAGGTCATGCAGCAATTGCCTATATGGGCTATCAAAGAGGGTATACAACGATTTGTGAAGCACTACAAGATGATGAAGTGATGGAACATGTATATTCCCAAATGCTTGAAGCAGCAAAACTATTAGAGTTAAAACATGGATTCAATATTGATGAATTGGAAAAATACGCACAGAAAACATTAAAAAGATTCAGTAATCCTGAAATAACTGATTCGGTTTATCGTGTTGGACGATCATTAATGAGAAAACTATCTCCTAATGATCGATTTATTAAACCACTACTTGAGCTATATCAATATCAATGTGATAGTAAGCATTTTGAAACATCTGTCCATTATGCCTTAATGTTTGACTACTCTGAAGATGATGAAGCAGTATATTTAAACAATAAGATAAAGGAAGTTGGGATTGTGAATGCGCTAGTTGATTTGTGGGGGATACCTTCTAATCATCCTCTTATTAATGCGATTGTTGAATTGCGCAGTAATAGAACCAAACTTAGTTCACTTTGAACTAAGTTTTTTTATATGGATCAAATCATTCAAAATAATCCTGAATGTTGTCAATTTTGAGTTTAAAGCATTTTTTTATGATTGATATCGAGAGTATTGATTGGGTTTTTGGATTCGTTTTGATTATTTTAGTGGATACTTGTTAAATTAGGATTTCAACATCACTTTTATCATAAAATAAAAAAAGGACTATCGATACTTTGTCGATAGTCCGAAACATATCTAAATTAAGATATGCTTTTAGTTTTAACGGTTGTAGAATTCAACAACGAGTGATTCGTTGAAGTCGTTTGCAATCTCAGTTCTTTCTGGGAAGTGCAATAGTGTAGCAGTACGGCTATCTTTGTTTACATTTAAGAAAGTTGGAACAGCACGTCCACTCGCAAGAGCTTCAGTGATGATATCAAATTTAACTGATCCTTCTTTAAATGAAATAACTTGACCTTTACTAACGATGTATGATGGGATATCAACTTTAGCTCCATCAACAAGCACGTGACCGTGGTTTACAAGTTGTCTTGCTCCAGCGCGTGTGTTGGAGAATCCTGCACGATAAACTAAGTTATCAAGACGTGATTCTAGAACTCCTAAGAAGTTATGACCATGAACACCTTTAATCTTTGCTGATTTCAAATATGTGTTGTAGAATTGTCTTTCTGTAACACCATAAGTGAAACGAATACGTTGCTTCTCACGAAGTTGAAGCGCGTAGTTACTAAGTTTACCACGACGGGCATCTTTAGCTGCACCAGGTGCATTAGTACGTCTTAAATCGGTAGGACGTTCTGTCAACATGAATTCATATCGACGGGATTTTTTGGTTAGTTTACCAATAATTCTTGCCATTGTATTCCTCCTTGTGTTTTATGGCTCATAAAACAACAACAGGGTGTCTTCTTATTAAGGGGTGTTTATCCTATTCATTTCGCCCTAGCAGAGGGTTACTTTGGGGTGACCATAAGGTTTGATAAACGCATGTCCTTAATACTAGCTCACTTCCGCTATTATTAAACGCTAGTGAATAATAACACATCAACTGTTTACTGTCAATTTTTCAAACAACGGTTCACAATTATGTTACAATAGTCATGAGGTTTTTATGGAACAAATACTGAACTATCTACAAAATGATTTTGTATTTTATGGTCTTATTATGGCTCTTGTTTTAGTAGTCTTAATAATGTTCTTACAAGCTGTAAGAAAATCTCGACTCAAGAAAAAATACAAAGGATTAGAGTTTCAACTTACCACATTAAGAACAATACCATTACATTTCAAAGTTAATAAAGCAATTGCTCTTGCGAAAGTCAATGAATCTCTTATTCCATCGGTAAAGAATGCTAGCGAAACCATTGAAATGATCAATGAACAGTTTGGTGTAGTTACTTCTTTAATGTCAGATACAGAAGATGAAATATTATATGGCTCAATTTCTAAAGCAGTGGTTTTTCTTGACGATGCTGTTGATGCAATCAAAGAGTTAACGCCATTGGTAACGGATTTGAATCAACGATTAGATTTACTTTTAGAAGATGAGTTTGAACAGCGAAGTGAAATTACATCCATTAAAGAAACCTTTATTCATTGCAAGAACTTCATTACTTCAAAGAGTAATGAGTTGTCGCTTTCACTTGATACGCTTACGCTTACTGTTGGTGAAATTGAAGTCATGTTTGAATCTTTTGAATCATGGATGGCAGCTTCAGAATTTGAAAAAGCACGTTTGAAAATGGTTGAAATCCATCATACTGTCGAAGACTTTGAGAAGAGAATTCATATACTTCCAGAATTAATTAAGGATTGCAAAGGTAGAATTCCGCTCTTAATGGAAGAACTTTCTAAGCTTTATGCTTCATGTCGTTCTAAAAATATTCCTGTTGAACATCTCATGATTCCTAAGAATCTAGAACTAATTTCATCTACACTAAAAGAGGACTTAGCATTACTTCGTAACGCAATCGTTGAGGATGTTTCAAAGAATAATCAAGAACGTCTCAAACGCTTAAATCAAATGAAAGAATCTTGTGCTCATGAAGTGAGCGCTCATGATCAAGTTTATACACTTCTCTCAAACATTGATGTGATGTTACCAAGCATTGAACTTAAAATGAATGATTTAGATCATGCACTCAATGCTTTAAAACAACGATATCAAACAAATCCAAAGACTTTCGACATTTCAATGCATAAAAATACTTTAGGCAAAGTGAAAATCAATCTTGAAGAAATTGAAAAATCAATCAAGGATCATGTTCCGTTTTCCACTAGTGTTGCACTCGTAAAAGAGACATCATCTACAACTTCAGGACTCTTAAAGACACTTGATGATGCATTGACTACACTTAAATCTTTAAAAGAAGATGAAGAGCGTATTCGTAAGCAACTTCTTAAACTTCATTTAATTGTGAATGAGATAAAAGTTAAGATCAAAAAACATCGCTTACCCGCTATTTCTGACTCATACAGTGGTGATTTAAATAAAGCTAAGCAAATGACAGTATTAATTAATCAGTTATTAGAAAAAGAACTTATTGAATTACCACGTTTAAATCAACTTATGAATGAAGCGATTGATTATATCTATGCTCTTTACAACAATGTCAATAACATTGTAGGAATGGTAGAAATGATTGAAAGTGCTATTGTATTTGCGAACAAATATCGCAGTCACAGCCCAAATCTTGATTCAGAACTTAATCGTGTTGAACTAAGCTTTAGAAATGGTGAGTACACTTTAGCACTAAATCAAGCATTAAAAGCAATCGAGAAGTTACATCCTAATAGTTTTGAAAAACTAATCAATGAAAATGCAAAGAGTGCTTAATAGAGACAATGTCTGACATTGTCTTTTGTTTGAAAAGCCCACGAGGAGAATCCCATGCCATTTGAACAATTATCCCAACGTTTATCGAGTATCATTTCAAAAATCAAAGGTACAAGTACCCTTGATGAAAAGAATATGGAAGGAATGCTGAGAGAGATACGACTAGCTCTTTTAGAAGCTGACGTAAACCTTACTGTAATCAATAAGTTTTTAAATCGTGTTAAAGAGAAATCTCTTGGGATTTCTTTGAATGCAAAAGTAACACCATCCAACATGGTCGTTAAGATCGTCCATGATGAGATTATCTCAATACTAGGACAAGAAGCATCAACACTTACATTTAACACCCCAATGATGATTGTTGGTATGGTTGGTTTACAAGGATCTGGTAAAACGACTTCCGTTGCTAAATTAGCTCATTTCATTAAAACAAAACATCAAAAAAGAGTATTACTTGTCGCTGCTGACTTGCAACGTCTAGCAGCGGTAACTCAGCTTAAAACTTTAGGTGAAAGCATCGGTGTAGAAGTTTTCTCAGTAGATAATTCAACACCTCAAGACGTTGTTGATCAAGCACTAAAGTATGCGAGAATTCAAGGATTTAATGCAGTCTTAATCGATACTGCAGGACGTTTATCCATTGATGAAGAACTTATGGATGAACTGTCTCGCTTAAAACAACGCGTTGCTTTTACGGATGTTTTATTATCAGTTGATGCAATGAGTGGACAAGACATTATTTATGTAGCTCAAAGATTTAATGAAACCATTCCTTTAACAGGAATATTCGCAACTAAATTTGATAGTGATTCTAAAGGTGGGGGTGTATTCTCGGTTGTTTCATTAACCAATATCAAAGTAAAATTTGTTGGGGTTGGTGAAAAAATAGAAGATATTGAACTATTCTACCCAGATCGTTATGCAAATCGTTTACTTGGAATGGGTGATATTGTTTCACTTGTTGAAAAAGCACAAGAAAATATTGATCAAAAGCAAGCCATGAATATGGCTCAAAAAATGATGAGTGGTCAATTTGATTTTAATGACATGCTTGAGCAAATTAATCAAGTAAGTAAAATGGGTTCAATCAAGAATATGATGAAGATGATTCCTGGTGCTAATAAACTCATGCCAGACATAGATGATGATGTTGCTCAATCAAACATCAAGAAAACTAAAGCCATTATTCAATCAATGACTAAAGAAGAACGTGCTAATCCTTCACTTCTTAAACAACCACGCAAAGAGCGTATTGCAAAAGGGGCAGGGCAACCACTTTTAGTCGTTAATCAAACCATCATGCAACTTGAACAAACCAAAGAACAAGCTAAGCAAATGATGAAATATCAAGGTGGAATGCCAGCAAGTTTATCAGCAGGATCTAACACAAAACGTAATCCAAAGAAGCGAAAAAAATAAACAGGTGTGTTAAGTAAAAATGCTTGACACCATAAATGTCTTTTGATATGATAGGCGAGTAAATTAGGAGGTCAAATCAATGGCTGTAAAATTAAGATTAAAACGTATGGGAGCAAAAAAAGATCCTTTCTACCGTATTGTTGCTGCTGATTCACGTGCACCACGTGATGGTCGTTTCATCGAAGTAGTAGGTTTCTATAACCCAACAACAGTACCAGCAGAATTAAAAGTGAACGAAGAAGTAGCATTAAAATGGTTATCCAATGGTGCTCAACCTTCAGATACAGTTCGCAATTTATTATCACAAGCTGGAATCATGAAGAAATTTCATGAGTCAAAATTAGGTAAATAACCATGACAAACCTTGAGCAAGCCTTAATGGATTTAGTCACACCATTAGTGGAAGATAAAGCTGCTTTATCAATTAAAAGTCTTCCAACACTTGACGAAAACGAAGTCATTTTAATGGTGTATGCAAAAAGTGAAGATATTGCTCGTCTTATTGGACGTCAAGGCTCGATGGCTACGGCACTTCGTCAAGTCATGTCTATTCCTGCTCGTTTAGAGGACAAAAAAATCGTTATAAAATTTGAGGATTATTGAGAGGATGATGTTCATCCTCTTCATACTTTATGAGTAAAAAACAAATTAAAATTGGACAAATTGTAAGACCTTTTAAAATTCTTGGAGAACTTAAAGTTAAATGCTTTACGGATATTCCAGAAGAAAGGTTTAAAGTTGGAAGTACCATTATTCTTAAATATCTTGATCAAGAGATAGAAACGAAGGTACTGACTTTTCGCATGCATCAAGAACATGCGTTAATTACATGCGACCATATAAAAGATCGTACAGAAGCTGAAAAATATCGATTTGTTGTTATTGAAAAACTAGTTAATGTTGATCCAAAGCGAATTACTTTAAGTGATCTTGAAGGGTGTACGGTTTACAACTTCAGTGAATCCATTGGAGTTGTTACCCAAGCTTTATCTTATCCTGCACATAACATCATTCGTGTTAAGTTACATGATGAGCGTGAAATCATGATTCCTTATGTGGATCGTTTCATAAAAAAAGTAGACATTGAATCATCAACGATTCATTGTGAACTTATTGAGGGATTCTTATGAAAATAAGTGTACTAACGCTATTTCCTGAACTCTTTGACCCATACATCACAACTTCAATCATTAAGAAGGCAACATTAAAGTCAATTGTTGAGATTGAATGCATTAATATTCGTGATTTCACACTCGATAAGCATCAAAGGGTAGATGATACACCATTTGGTGGTGGAGCAGGCCTTGTGATGAAAGCACAGCCGATTATGGATGCGATTGATCATGTTCGTCAAAGTGATTCAACAATTATCTATTTAACGCCTGTTGCACCTGTATACACTCAAGAAAAGGCAAAGAGTTTAAGTCATTGTTCACATATCATCTTATTGTGTGGACATTATGAAGGTATTGATGAGCGCGTACTGTGTATGGTCGATGATGTGATAAGTATTGGTGATTATATTCTTACAGGCGGAGAAGTTGCTGCTATGGTTGTGATGGATTCGATAATTCGCTTAATTCCTGGTGTTATTTCATCAGAAAGTATCATTTCAGAATCATTTGAAGATCATTTATTGGAGTATCCTCAATACACTAAACCTGTAGAAGTTCGAGGTATGAAAGTACCTGATGTATTAGTGAGTGGACATCATGCAAATATCGAAGTGTTTCGTCGTGAGCAATCATTATTGAAAACTATGAAATATCGTCCTGATTTGTTACTAAAAGCTAAATTGAGTGATAAAGACAAAAAATTCATTAAAAAACATTCGAATGAGGTTGAAAAATAGTAAAGTTTGTTGTATTCTTAAATGGCCTATGGCCCTCAGGTTCCGCTGTCTTTGAATATGAACCATGTTGAAGAAAAGGAGTGTGAACTATGAATAGCAAATTGCTTCAAGTTGTGGCTGAGTCCCAACTACGCACTGATTTGCCTGATTTTCGTCCAGGAACTACGGTTCGTGTAAACGTAAAGATTAAAGAAGGTGAAAAAAGTCGTATCCAAGCGTTCGAAGGTTTAGTCATTCAACGCAAAGGTAGTGGCATAGCAGAAACGTTTACCGTTCGTAAGATATCTAATGGAGTTGGAGTGGAAAGAATTTTCCCTATCCATTCCCCAGTCATCGAAAGCATTAATGTGCTTCGTGTAGGTAAAGTACGTCGTAGTAAATTGTTCTACTTGCGTAAATTGTCTGGTAAAGCAGCACGTTTAAAAGAGATTCGATAAAAAAGAACGCCGTTAGGCGTTTCTTTTATATATAATGGTACTATGAACAAAAAATTAGATAACTTATTAAATGAAGTCATTGATCTGCTGAAATCGGCCCTCATCAGTATTTTAGTCGTGATCGTATTAACGAACTTTGTATTTAAACCGATTGAAGTATATGGACCAAGTTCACTTCCAACGATAAGAGAAGGTCAAATCGGCCTAAGCTCAATTATTACTTTACATTTTCGCGAGGTAAGACGTTTTGAGTTCGTAATTTTTCCACATGTTGATGAGTTTGGAAGAGTTCGAAAAGATGATCAAGGAAAATCAATTTTCTTAGTTAAGCGTGTTATTGGTTTACCAGGTGATACGATTGAATTCAACAATGATCGCTTATACATTAATGGGGAGTTATTTGAAGAACCATTTTTAGACAATCCACTTGCTCAAGAATATAAGAATCGTGGTTTACTATTTACACAAAACTTTGGACCATTCACACTAGGAGATGATGAGTTTTTTGTAGTCGGTGATAACCGCCGTGGAAGTTCAGATTCTCGTGGAGAATTAGGACCAATTAAAGTCGATGATGTTGAATCTGTGGGACTCTTTATTTTATATCCTTTTGATGATTTTGGAGTGGTAAGATAATGGCTAATCATTGGTTTCCAGGGCATATGGCTAAAGCACGTCGATTGATGAGCGAGCATATTTCATCAATTGATTGTATTGTGGAAGTTCGCGATGCGAGACTTCCATTTTCAAGTGCTAATCCTATGCTTCATGAGTTAAAAGGAAATAAACCTACTCTCATCGTCTTCTCTAAGAGTGATCTTGCGGATGAAAAAGCTAATAGTACGTTTAAGTCTTATTTTGATTCAATTAACCAACCAACACTCTTTGTGAACTCCCTTCATGTCAGTGCAAGAAATAAAATTATGCGTGCAATCGAGGATACATTATCAGAGAAACGCGCAAAAGATAAAGCTAAAGGTATTCAATTTAGAATGTTTAAAATAATGGTAGTGGGTATTCCTAATGTTGGGAAGTCTACACTGATTAATACATTAGCGAAGAAACGTGTTGTGGATGTGGCGAATAAGCCAGGTGTCACTCAATCATTAAAGTGGTTAAATATTGATAGTAAATTCATGCTTATGGATACACCTGGGGTTTTATGGCCTAAGTTTGAAGATCCTCAAATCGGGGTCAAAATTGCTTTATGTCATTCAATGAAAGAAAGTGTTGTGAACATCGAAGAAGTGCTTCAGTTCGCAATCAATTTCATGATGCAGCATTATCCTCATTTGTGTGATCCACACATTACTGAACCAAGTGTTGAAGCATATATAGATCATTACATCGCTAAGATTCAGCAAAACTCTAAATCTCAAACTCATGATGAGGCTTTATTAACACTTTATCGTGATTTTAAAGAAGGCCGTATTGGTAAGATGACATATGATTTTGTCGAAAATTGATCTAGAATACTGGAATAATAACATCGATATTATTGGTATTGATGAAGTGGGTCGTGGTCCTATGGCAGGTCCATGTATTGTGGTAGGAGTTGTCTTGCCTCGATATTTTGATCATCCATTGATTAGAGATTCAAAAACTTTATCACATAAGCAAAGAGAAGAAGCTTATGAGATCATTAACAAGCATGCTAAGCAAGTGATTGTAAAAAGTGTAAGTGTAGCGATGATTGATGAGTTGAATATCTATCGTGCTACACAAGAAGCGATGGAGTGGGTTGCAAACACCTCACATTGTTTCGCACTGACCGATGCCATGCCGATTTGTGCCCCACATGAATCTTTCATTAAAGGAGATTCACGCTCAATTAGTATTGCAGCCGCAAGCATTATTGCGAAAGTAGTACGTGATGATCTTATGATGGATTATCACAAGACATACCCAATGTATGGATTTGATGCTCATAAAGGGTATGGAACTAAACAACACAAAGCAATGATGGAAAAACATGGACTAAGTCCAATCCATCGTAAATCCTTTACTTTTAAAAAGTGAAGGATTTTTTAGTTATCGTATCTATAATAATTATGCTCACATCATCACTCCTTATTCATCTTGCGATATGTCATCAAGGCAACTATTTCGCAATCAAAAAAGCACTTGATAATCCGCCTAACATCAAGTATTATCACACTCAAAAAGCGATTACTATTCTTGATCCTCAGTACCCAAATTGTTTAAAACACTTGACACAGCCCCCTTGGGTGTTGTTTTATGAAGGAAACCTACACTGTTTAAAGGGTCCTTCATTAGGGATTGTAGGTTCAAGATATCCTTCTGTGTATGCTAAAACAGTACTTCATCAAGGGTTTAGTTTTCTGAATAAGAATCTTGTGATTGTTTCTGGAGGAGCTGATGGTATTGATGGTTGTGCTCACTTTGGAGCACTTCAACATAACATGGCGACAATTTGGGTATGTGCACATGGTTTAGACAGGGTATATCCACATAAGCACGAAGAATTGTTTAAAACGATTAAAGAAAATTATCTTGTGATTAGTGAATACCCATTAAATACTTTACCATTACCTCATCACTTTATTGAGCGAAATCGCATCGTAGCAGCACTTAGTGATAAGCTTTTAGTAATGAGTGCATCTCTCAAGAGTGGTACGATGCACAGTGTAAAGTATGCCTTAGAACTTAATAAAGAAATTGTTACAATCCCTCATCCAATCAATGAAAATTGTGGAGAGGGGTGTAATCATCTAATTGAAAATGGCGCAAGTATGTTGACAAATGTTTCTGAATTCGCCACACTATAAAAGATATGAAAGAAAAAAATATGAAAAAACTAGTAATTGTTGAATCACCATCAAAATCCACCACCTTGTCAAAGTACTTGGGACAAGACTATATTGTTATGTCTTCTAAAGGTCACGTCCGTGACTTATCAACCTTTACAGGCAAAGGAAGAACAGGCATAGATATCGATAACGGGTTTAAACCAATGTATGTTGTCCTTAAAGATAAGAAAGATACTGTTAAATCACTTAAAGATGCGGCAGCAAAAGCATCACATGTTATATTAGCAACTGACCCCGATCGTGAAGGAGAAGCTATTTCATGGCATCTTGCTGATCTTTTAGGATTAGATCTTCAAGAAGAAAACCGTGTGACTTTTAATGAAATCACAAAAGATGCAGTATTAACTGCCATTGCACATCCACGTGTCGTTGACATGGATTTAGTGCGTTCTCAAGAGAATCGACGTTTTCTTGATCGCATTATTGGTTTTCAACTTTCGTCTTTACTAAAAAGAAAGATTCGCTCTCAAAGTGCAGGACGTGTTCAATCTGTCGCATTAAAGCTCATCGTTAATCGTGAAAATGAAGTTAATGCATTTGTACCGAGACATTACTTCAAAGTTCAAGCTAAGTTTGAGAAAAGTAAAATTGCTTTTGATGCGTACTTATTAAATGAAAAAGGTAAAGAGGCAGAGTTTGACACAGAAGAAGAAGCTTTAACTATTCTAAAGTCACTTTCAAAAGACATGACTGTTCTTGATGTGTCTTCAAAGAAAGGCACACGTCAATCAAAACTTCCACTTACAACCTCAGCCCTCCAACAAGAAATGGCAAACAAGTATAACTTTCAAGCTAAAAAGACAATGAGAATTGCTCAGAAGCTTTATGAAGGGGTTAAAGTCAATGGAGAAGCTATTGGTTTAATTACGTATATGAGAACTGATTCAACTCGATTAAGTCCACAATTTATTGATCAAGCATTTGAATATATTGAGAAAGAATTTGGATCTGAATACAAAGGATTTGTTAAGAAATCAAAACAAGAAGATAATACAGTCCAAGATGCGCATGAAGCGATTCGTATGAGCACTATTGCACTTACTCCAGATTCAATTAGAAGTGAATTAACAGCTGAAGAGTTTAAAGTGTATAACTTTATTTACTATCGTACACTTGCATCCCTTATGGCTAATTCTAAAACATTAACGACACAAGTGCGTTTTAAATCCAATGATGAAGTCTTTTATGCATCTGGAGTTGTTGTGACCTTTGATGGTTACTTAAAGGTGTATAGTGCTTTTGAATCCAACAAAGACAAAGCATTACCACTATTAAAAGAAAATGATGCCATTAAAGCTCAGTCCATAGAAAAGACAGATCATTCCACTAAAGGACCTTCTCGCTATACAGAAGCTGCTTTAATTAAAGAAATGGAACTAAATGGAATTGGAAGACCTTCTACTTATGCATCGATTGTTGAGACCATTACTACACGAGGATATGTAGAGTATGTAACCAATGAAGATGGAAGTAAAACTAAAGTCTTTAAACCAACAGCTCAAGGCTTTCTTACTGATGAGAAACTACGCGAACATTTTAAAGACTTTATCGATGTTACTTATACAGCAACACTTGAAAAAGAACTCGATGATATTGCGGCAGGTAAACTTAATCCACTCACTAGCTTAGAGAATTTTTATAAAACATTTTCTGAGTTAATGAAAAAAGCGAATGATGAGATGGAAAAGATTGAACCTGAGAAAACAGGGGATGCATGTCCTAAATGTCAACTTCCACTCGTCTATCGATTCACTAAAACAAATGAGCGCTTTGTCGGATGTAGTGGGTATCCTGACTGTGACTACTCAACTTATGATAAAGAAACAATGACCGATGAATTATGCCCAGATTGTGGTCATCCTTTAATCAAACGTAAAGCTAGAAGTGGAAAATATTTTGTGGGATGTTCAAATTATCCAACATGTACATATATAAAAAGAAAACCAGTGGTGTTTACAGGAAGAATTTGTCCAGAATGTGGATCTCAACTCGTAATGCGCAAATCACGATATGGTAAAGATTTTGAAGCATGCTCAGCTTTCCCTAAATGTCGATATATTAATAAGGAAAAAATTAAAGGAGAAGAATAATGAAACCTATCATTAATGTGATTGGAGCGGGTCTTGCGGGAAGTGAGGCAACGTACCAATTAATTAAAAGAGGGTATAATGTTCGTCTTTATGAGCGTCGTCCTAAAACATCAGGACCAGCTCATGTGTCATCAGATTTTGCAGAACTTGTATGTTCTAATTCTTTTCGCTCGGATCAAATCACGAATGCAGTTGGGTTATTGAAAGAAGAGATGAGAATTCTTGATTCTTTAATTATGAAAGTAGCAGATACACATCGTGTAGAAGCAGGGAGTGCATTAGCTGTAGATCGTGTTGGTTTTTCATCTGAAATAACATCATATCTCTCTTCTCATCCACTTGTTGAAGTCATCCTTGATGAAGTGAATGAAATACCAGAAGGACCAACCATCATTGCGACAGGACCACTAACAGGGGATGCGTTAGCCCAATCAATTGCTTCTTTTGTAGGAAAAGATTCACTTTACTTTTATGATGCAATTGCTCCGATTATTGAAAAGGATTCCATTGATTTTTCGAAAGCCTTCTATAAATCCAGATATGATAAAGGTGAAGCTTCTTATATCAATTGTGGAATGAATGAAGAAGAATATGATCGTTTTTATGAAGCATTAACTCAATCTGAGAATGTTCCTTTAAAGGAATTTGAAAAAGAGATTTACTTTGAAGGGTGCATGCCTGTTGAAGAAATGGCACGTCGAGGTAAGGAAACACTTTTATTTGGACCACTTAAACCTGTTGGTTTAGAGTATGAAGGCAAACGCTTTAAAGGTGTTATTCAACTACGCCAAGATAATGCAGCGGCTTCACTTTATAATATTGTTGGTTTTCAAACTCATTTAAAGTGGCCAGACCAAAAGAAGGTCATTCAACTCATTCCAGGTCTTGAAAATGCTAATATTGTCCGTTATGGTGTGATGCATCGCAATACTTATATTAATTCACCGACAGTACTTAACTCCTTTTACCAAAGTAAAACCCGTAGTGATCTTTTCTTCGCAGGTCAGATGACAGGGGTTGAAGGATATGTTGAATCTGCAGCAAGTGGTTTATTAGCTGCTTTAAATATGATGAGATTTCTTGAAGATAGACCAATGCTTGGTGGGCATCGTTTTACTATGATTACTTCGATGGCTGATTATGTCTCAAAAGCAGATCCAAAACATTTTGCGCCTATGAATGCAAACTTTGGATTAGTTGAACGATCACATCTTGATAAACCTAAAGAGCGTTCTGAGAAATTTGTTCAACGTGCACTTGTTCTTGTACGTGAGATGTATGAATGATTATATCAATGCTTTTGAACAATACTTAAAAACTAAACACTCACAGTCACACTATACTCAAATTGCGTACTCTAAAGATGTGTCAGAAATGTTTGAATATTTTAATGCTGAAAAGATTGAGATTATGAGTATAAGTGAAGAACATATGATGCGTTATGTGACAAGTTTAAGAGAGCGTCATCTTGAGTCTTCTTCAATTGCACGAAAAGTATCTGCAATTAAACACTTCTATCAATTCTCAATTCGTCAAAAATGGATTAACTATAATCCTATGTCGCGCATAAAGATTAAGCAAAAGCGACAAAATATGGTAACAACTTTAACTTTTGATCAAGTAGTCACATGTTTAGATAGTTGCAATAATAGTATTGTTGGGGAGCGAGACCGTTTAATCTTTCATGTTTTGTATGCATGTGGGTTAAGACTTAGCGAATGTGCCACACTAAAGATCTCATCATTTGATATGCATCAAAACCTCGTTCATGTCATCGGAAAAGGGGATAAAGAGCGAATTATTCCATTTTATGATGCTCTTAAAGATGAATTAAATGACTACATTAATAATGTAAGACCTCAATTTATGAAAGATAATCATCAAACATTGTTTGTAAATCAGCGAGGACAAGCTTTATCAATGCGATCAATTCAAAGTATTATTGAATCGATTGGGGAAAAGGCACAACTACCATTTTCGCTTCATCCTCATATTCTAAGACATACTTTTGCAACACACTTGTTGGAACATGGTGCTGACTTACTTACAGTGTCACGTCTTCTTGGACATGAGAATTTAAGTACAACTCAAATATATACTCATGTTAGTGTAGAATATCTTAAGTCTCAGTATCATGATTATTTTCCAAAGGTGAAGTAATAGTTGTCTTTTATAGTTATCTGTGGTAAATTATTAGATGGCACATAAGTGCTCAAAATCGCACATCGTGGATTCATTAACCCGTGCTCAATTGAGTTGTTAATGTTGGAAACGATGGAGGGAAAACGGAAAGGCGGACATATCATGTCAGTAGTATCGATGAGAAAATTATTAGAGTCTGGAGCCCATTTTGGACATCAGACACGTCGTTGGAATCCAAAGATGAAGTCGTTTATTCACACTTCAAGAGCTGGAACCCATATCCTGGATTTAAATCAAACGCTTGTACATCTTAATAAAGCATATGACAAGATGAAAGAAATTGGAGCGAATGGAGGACGAGTTTTATTTGTTGGAACTAAGAAACAAGCATCAACAATCGTCGTCGAAGAAGCACTTCGTTCAAATTCATTTTTCATTAATCAACGTTGGTTAGGTGGTTTATTAACTAACTTCAAGACAATCCAAAAATCTATTGGACGTATGGTTGAAATCGAAAAAATGATCGAAACTGGTTCAATTCACGTTTACACTAAAAAAGAACAAATTCAATTACAAAAAGAAGTATTACGTCTTCAAACATTCTTAGGTGGAATCAAACTTATGAAAGTTCTTCCACAAGCAATCTTTGTTGTTGATCCTACAGAAGACACAATCGCTGTTATGGAAGCTAAGAAATTAGGTATTCCAGTATTTGGTTTCATGGACACTAACTGTGATCCTAGTTACCTTGATTATGGAATTCCAGCAAACGATGATGCTATTCGCTCAATTCGCTTAATTGTTTCATTAATGGCTGATGCATTATTAGAATCAGTTGATGGTAGTGTACTTACTACTGCTTATACTGATGATACTGACAATGACATTACTATGGCTGAAGTTGTAGCTAATGTAGAGCGTCAAAACGAAGAAAACGAACGTCGTCGTAAAGCTCGTATGGAAGAGCGTCGTCAACGTCAAGAAAATCGTAAACCATATACTCGTGATGGAAATCGCGAAGGTGGGTATAATAAAGAACGCCGTGATTTCAAACCTAGAGAAAAAACAGAAACTGTTGATTCATCACCAAAAGTAACTACACCAAGTGAGGGAGCTAAGTAATGATTACTGCAAGTCTAGTCAAAGAACTACGTGAGCGCACTGGCGCTGGAATGATGGATTGTAAGAAGGCTTTAGAAGCAACTGAAGGAAATGTTTCAGATGCTATCGATTGGCTTCGCGAAAAAGGAATTTCAAAAGCTGCTAAAAAAGCAGATCGTATTGCAGCAGAAGGATTAACTAATATTTTAGTTGATAACAATTCTGCAGTCTTAGTTGAACTCAATTCTGAAACGGATTTTGTTGCGAGTAATTCTCAATTCTTAGCATTACTTAGTGTTGTTACAAAATCATTATTAGCTTCAGATGCAAACACTGTAGAAGAAGCACTTAAGATTGATGTTGATGGTGTGTTATTAGAAGAAGTTCTTCTTAATGCAACTGCAACTATTGGAGAAAAAATTACGTTACGTCGTTTTGTTCGTGTATCAAAATCAGATACTGAATTCTTTGGTAGTTATGTTCACAAAACTGATGCTAAAATCACAGTTGGTGGACGTACTTCAGCATTAGTTGTTTTAAGTGGTGGATCACAAGAAACTGCGAAAGACATTGCTATGCAAGTAGCATCAATGTCTCCAACATATATTTCTAGAGACCATATGCCACAAGATGTCGTCAGCAAAGAACGTGATATTCAACGTGAAATTGCTTTAAATGACGAAGTGTTAAAATCAAAACCTGAAAATGTTTTAAATGGAATCGTTGAAGGACGTCTTTCAAAATCACTTCAAGAAATGTGTTTAGTAGATCAAATATTCTTCAAAGATCAAGACAAGAAAATTGCACAAGTTTTAAAAGAAGCTAATGCAACAGTCGTTTCATTTGTACGTTATGGCGTCGGTGAAGGTATTGAGAAGAAAGAAGATAATTTTGTTGAAGAGGTTATGAATCAAGCATTCGGAAAATAATGCATACTAATGGACACTTTGTGTCCATTTTTAACAGGAGGAGCACGCACATGTACAAACGCGTATTATTAAAACTTAGTGGGGAAGCTTTATCTTCTAAACAACATCAACTTGACCCAGATATACTATTTTCTTTAGCACGTCAAATTAAAGACGTTGTTAATCAAGGGGTTCAAGTCGCTATAGTTGTTGGAGGAGGTAACTTTTTGAGAGGAAAAGTTGCTGAGAGTATGGGTATTGATCGTGTGCAAGCAGACTATATGGGAATGCTCGCAACAGTCATTAATGCAATTGCGATACAAAATGCTTTAGAAAAACATGATGTTGCTACTCGCGTTCAAACCGCGATTGAAATGAGCAAAGTAGCCGAACCATTTATTGTTCGTCGTGCTGTTCGTCATTTAGAGAAAGGTAGAGTTGTCATCTTTGGAGCAGGAACTGGAAGTCCTTATTTTTCAACAGATACAACAGCAGCTCTACGTGCGAGTGAGATAAAAGCAGATGTTATCTTAATGGCTAAAAACGGTGTTGATGGTGTTTATAGTGCTGACCCTAAAATTGTTGCAGATGCTACTAAATACGATATAATAACTTATATGGATGTTTTAAAGAAGGGTCTTGCAGTCATGGATTCTACCGCAACGTCAATGTGTATGGATAATGACATTGATGTAATTGTCTTCAATATGAATGAAGATGGTAATATTCTAAAAGCTGTTTCACAAGACAACATCGGGACACGAATAACTAAAGGAGTAAACGAATGAAAACACATATTGATTTAGCACATGATAAGATGAAGAAGTCTATTGAAGCTTTTGAACATAGCCTTTCTTCATTAAGATCAGGCCGTGCAAATCCTCTATTAATCTCTGAGATTAATGTGGATTACTATGGAATGCCAACTCCACTTTCACAACTTGGACAGATTAATGTTGTTGAAGGGAAACAACTTTTATTTAAACCTTTTGATAATAGTGTTTTAAAAGACACTGAAAAAGCTATTTTTAATGCTAACATTGGATTAACTCCTCAAAATGATGGAATTGTAATTCGTGTTAATGTCCCATCACTTACTCAAGACACTCGTAAAGAACTGTCAAAACAAGTGAGTAAATTGGCGGAAGATGCAAAAGTTGCGGCAAGAAATGTACGTCGTGAAATCAATGATCACATTAAAGCTGATGATACACTCAGTGAAGATGTTGAAAAGAAAGCCTTAGATCAAGTTCAAAAAATCACTGATGAAACAATCAAAACGATTGATGGACTAGCGGCTGATAAAACAAAAGAAATCATGACGGTTTAAAACTCACGACACGTGAGTTTCTTTTTAAAGGAGAATTATGAGTATTCCTCAACATATTGCAATTATCATGGATGGTAATGGACGCTGGGCTAAGAATATTGGAAGAGAGCGTACCCATGGCCACTATCATGGTGCTTTAAACATAAGAAGAATTGCGATTAAGGCACATCAATTAGGTGTCAAGGTTTTGACGCTTTTTGCATTTTCAACAGAAAACTGGAAACGCCCAGAAAGTGAAGTTTCATTTATCATGGATTTACCTCGCGTATTTTTGAATAATTATCTTCAAGAATTATTGGATAATGATATTTGCATTCAGTTTATTGGCGATTGGAAGAATCTACCAGCATCAACCGTAAAAATATGTGAAGAATTACTTGAGAAAACTAAAGATAATCAAGGAATGAAACTCGTTCTGGCGATAAATTATGGATCAAAACAAGAAATTGTTAAGTCAGTAAACAAATTTATCACTCAAAATCCAAACACTATGATTGATGAAACAATGCTTGAATCTTATTTAGATACATCACATCTTCCTGCAGTTGATTTATGTATAAGAACAAGTGGTGAAAAACGTTTATCAAATTTCTTGTTATGGCAACTTGCTTACAGTGAACTTGTATTCTGTCCACTTCATTGGCCAGAATTTACTGAACAAGAATTTGAAAATACACTCATTGAATACGAATCACGGCAAAGGCGCTATGGAGGTCTTTAATGAAACAGAAGATTTTAACAGGACTTGCTCTAGTTGGAGTGTTCCTACCCATTTTATATTTTGGTGGAATCTTTTTTCAAATCGCAGTTGTTGTGTTCTCCATTATTGGTGGTTTAGAAATTACCAACTTGTATAGAGACAAATGGCCTAGCGAAATGAGTTTCTTTATTATCTTAATAATTTTAGTACTTCCATCTCTTTCAAGTCGTTTCTTTCTTGTAGGTATAGTTTCTATATTGCTATTCTTATTTATTCTAACAGTCTATTTTGAATGGTTTCAAGTTGTTGATGCAACGATACTGTTTACACTTCTTATGATTATTACGCTTTCTGTAAAAGGTGTATATGTAGTAAACACATATGGTTCACTAGCAATCCTCTATGTGGCTGTTGCAACATATTTGACAGATACCGCTGCATATTTTAGTGGAATGCTTTTTGGTAAACACAAGTTAGCACCACGAATTTCTCCTAATAAGACTGTTGAAGGAGCAGTTGGTGGTTGGATTGTCTCTAGTGGTTTATCATTCCTTTATGCAATCTATGTCATTCCTAATCGCTTTCCAATTGAACTAGTCATAATTGCTAGTATATTGATGCCTGTTGTTGCTCAGCTAGGTGACTTAGCGTTTTCATCCTTTAAGCGCTATTTCAAAGTGAAAGATTTTGGTCATCTATTTCCAGAACATGGTGGCGTTCTTGATCGTATCGATAGTCTTCTATTTAACTTCATGTTTTTTTATACCTTGCTTGCGACGATGATCGTTTAGCAACTCGAAGGAGGATACATGTCAATCATTTACTTTATATTTGTCTTAGGTTTAATCGTTTTTGTCCATGAATTAGGACATCTTATTGTTGCTAAATCATTCAATGTATATTGCAAAGAATTCTCTCTTGGTTTTGGACCTGTAGTCTGGTCAAAACAAAAAAATGAAACTCAATATTCGATTCGTGCTATTCCACTTGGTGGTTTTGTAGCCATGGCAGGGGAGTCAGAGAGCATTGATGACACTATCCCATTTGAGAGAACAATTAAGGGCATTCATCCTTTTAAAAGAATTCTTGTAATGCTTGCAGGTATCGCATTTAACTTTATTTTAGCTTTCGTAATATTTACAGGACTAATTCTAAATCAAGGTGGTATTAATACTCCACCAGATGCGATTGTAGATCGTGTAGTAGAAGATTCTCCAGCACAAGCGGTTGGACTTCAAAAAGGGGATCGTATTGTAACTATCCTACTTCCAGACGGTACAGATTATGTGCCTAATGATTTTTATGATGTCATCAATATGACACAAATCATTGGTGATACAATGGTTTTTGGAATTGAGCGCAATGGTCAAATCATTTCAGTAGAAATTGTTCCTGAATATGATGCAGCTAATCAAAGATATTTCTTAGGGCTTTATGTACCGCCAGCAAACTTTAAACAAATCGCTTGGTATGAAGCACCGATTTATGGGTTTAATGCATTCATTAGTTCATTTGTTCAAGTTATTGCATCATTAAGTCTTCTTATTCGAGGAATAGGTTTAAACCAAGTAAGTGGACCAGTTGGAATATTTAACATTACTGCACAATCAGCCCAAGCTGGAGCAACGAGTTTGTTTGCTTTAATTGCCATTTTATCTGTAAATATTGCTGTTTTCAATTTATTACCACTTCCTATTCTTGATGGTGGTCGAGTCATACTAACCGTTATTGAGTGGATCATTCGTAGACCTCTTCCTGAAAAAATTGAACATAATTTAATGGGATTAAGTATGTTCTTAATGTTAGCGTTGTTTGTGCTTGTTACATTCCAAGATATATGGAGACTACTATTCTCATGAAATTAATCAAAACGTTTTTAGCTGGAATATTCATTGGTGTAGCGAATGTGATCCCGGGTGTTAGTGGGGGAACAATGGCGGTCGTATTTGGTGTTTATGAGATGATGGTAGAAGTTCTATCACTAAATTTTAAAAACATTAAGAAATACATATTTCCTTTGTTTATTCTATTTGTCGGTATTGTGGTTGGTATATTAGGTTTTGCGCAAGTTATGGGATTTCTATTAGAAAATTATAGAGATCTTACTTATACAGTATTCTTAGGAATCATTGTCGGTAGTTTTCCACTCATTGCAAAACTGAGTCATATACGTGAGAAGAATATAATCAATCTTTTAGGACTCGTGATTACTACAATACTTGTTACACTCATGATTATTTATCAAGATCGCTCACTCGGTGATATCGATGTGACAATTCTAACTCCAGCAAAAATCATTGGACTACTTTTTGCATCATCCTTATCAACGATCACCATGATTATTCCAGGTGTTAGTGGATCAATGCTGCTTGTGATGATTGGTTACTATTCAGCAATTTTTTCATTCATCATCAGAGGATTAGTGTTCCCGCATATTATTATTGTACTTATAGGTATGGTTGTAGGTTTAATTCTTGGATCTAAACTTATGGCTATGTTTTTAAAGAAACATTCAAAGTTCATATATCACGTCATATTAGGTTTAATTCTTGGGTCAAGTTGGTCAATTATTCCATCATTCTCCCAACCATTCATACAGCTCATTGCATTTGTTGTGTCAGCTGGATTTATCTATTTCTTAAACAAAAAATAGGGGGAGAACTATGAAGATATGTGTTTTAGGTGGTGCGGGCTATATTGGTTCACACACAGTACTTGAGTTATTAAAAGCAGGCCATGATGTATTTGTCATTGACAATTTATCAACAGGAAGTAAAGAGTTTTTATTTGATGAAGCACGATTTTATGAAGCAGATTGTACCAATGAGCAACAACTCCTTGATGTGTTTAGTCAAGAGTCACTAGAGAGTCCTATTGATGCAGTCATGCACTTTGCTGCTAAACTCATTGTCCCTGATAGTGTTAGCCAACCATTGTCTTATTACTATAATAATGTCTTTGGTGTTATCACTCTTATTCAAGCAATGATTACATCTAAAATAAATACACTTGTATTCTCATCCACTGCTGCGGTATATGGGGATCATCCTACTGGATTTTGCCAAGAAACTGATGTATGTCAGCCAATTAATCCTTATGGTAATAGCAAACTTGCTGCTGAAATGGTCATTCAAGATTGTGCTAAAGCCTATGGTTTAAAAACATGTATTTTCAGATATTTTAATGTTGCTGGAGCACATCCTTCACTACGCTTAGGATTAGACAAATCAACACTCACACATATTATCCCGATTACAGTCATGGCGGCTTTAAATCAAAGACCTCATGTCACTATATTTGGTGATGATTATCCTACTTCTGATGGCACATGTATTCGAGACTATATCCACGTTTCTGATTTAGCTTATGCTCATGTCTTAGGATTAGAATACACCATTAAAAACAATTCTAATGAAATCTTTAATTTAGGATCTTCACAAGGATATTCAGTAAAACAAGTTATTGATGAAGTTAAAAAAATTGCACCTTTAACAGTGCAAATGGGTCCACGTAGAGCTGGTGATCCTGCTAAACTTATTGCAAAATCATCGAAAGCAAATGAGTTATTAAATTGGAGTCCACAATATTCACTTCATGATATTGTATCCACAGATTATGAGTTTAGACTAAAGCGATTAAATGAAGAAGACAATCGCAACAAAGTGAGCGATTGAAGCCAAGTTAACAAAGATATGCCATACAACATGCGTGTATGGTTTATTTTTTTGTATGTAGAAGAATGCGCCAACAGTGTATAAGACACCTCCAAGAGCCATAAGACCTAGAAACAATAGATTTGATTGGCGGTAAAGATAAGGGAATATAAGTACTACAAGCCATCCCATAACCATATAGATTAATAAGGATAGGGCAGGAACAGATTTTCTTGAAAGTGATTTATATAATACACCGATGATTACCATGGTCCATTGTATTGCAAATATAACCCATCCAAGAGTTCCACCAATGATCGATAATGCGACTGGAGTATAACTTCCTGCAATGGCTACATAGATAAAAATGTGATCTAATATCTTAAATACAGCCTTATGTTTTGTGTCAGATGCCATACTGTGATATAGCGTTGACATTAAAAACATTAAGAATAAACTTATAATAAATGTACTCACACCAAAGGCGAGTTTTGCATCCTGATATAGATAAGCACGTATCGATGCATAGGGTAAAAATAACAACATCAACAAAGCCATTGAGCCATGGGTCAACGTGTTTCCAACTTCTTCTTTAACTGAATATGTTGTAAAAGGTATATTTTTCATGTTTGTATTATATCATTCTTCACAAGTGTTGTCCTTTCTAAAAGATATTTGATAAGAATTTTGTTATAATGTTTGCATGAAGAAAATCATTCTTGCCATTTTACTTATGCTCAATTTTCAGTCTGAATGGGTCGTTCAGGCTAGTTTAGAATGCACAGTTACAGAATATTCATTATCAAACATTACAGGACACAATCAATTTGAAGTCCTAGGTTGCTATGCATCGTTTGTTGATGCTCAAATTGCAATGAATGAAACAAAAGCAATTCATCCAAACCTCATCATAAGACATGAGACAAGTCCTAGCCCTTTAAAGATAATTTCTGCTTCACGTGCAGTTGTTACCTCTTATCCAGCAAGACTTCGTGATGGGACTGGAAATGCTTTACTTAGCTTTATTTATCGTAGTTCTGCACTTTCAACTTCATCAGATAGCACATACATGCCTGCATACTATGATTTAAGATATGTTGAAACGATTTCATATAATCCGAATCAAACACTTGTAAATGTTGATGCTAATGGAAATATTGAAGGATCTACTGGATATGATCCTACTACCATCGCATATACTCGAGATACATCGTATCACCAGCGTGGTGTAGTTCGAGTTGAGGTTTCAGGATTCAATGGCTTTATTAACATTGCATCTGTGGATATTATCCCTACGATTTATGTTGAAAACAATTGGACAATTTCATTAGGTGGTAATACCTATCTTGAAACACAGCTCAATAATCAAACTCAAGAAAAACCATACAGTATTCGACCTCGAGTTAATGAGTATCGAGTGAGTACTAATTCTAGTGGACAACGTGAAATATTCCATGAAAATTTCAGTTTTTTCTCAGGTAACTCACGTGGCACTTATACTTATGGTCCTGCACCAACATGGCTGCCTAATGGACGCTATTACAGTTATGATGGTATTCGTTTTTATAGTGATTTAGATTTAAAACTACCTGTACTTAATGGAAGTGAGACAGGTGAATATTATCAATATTTTTCTTACTTACCATTTAGATCTACTTCAAACTTAACAGGTGCTCAACTGGATACTTTCTTAGAAAAAGTTGCTTTTAGCACATTAAGTGGTGCACAAGGTAGTGCGATGTATCAAACAGGGCAGTTCTTTGTGGATGCCCAACATACATTAGGTATGAATGCAGTATTAGTCTATGCTATGGCTCTTCATGAATCAGGTCGTGGAACAAGTTGGTTAGCCAAAAATAAGAACAATCTATTTGGTTGGGGTGCAAAAGATGCTAACCCTACAGATGCCTATATGTTTTCGAGCATTGAATCTTCAATCTATGAACATACAGGTATCAACTTAAGAGGCTACATGAATCCTACAGATTGGCGTCATTTTGGACAAGTTCTTGGAAATAAAAACAACGGTTTCAATACGAAATACGCTTCAGATCCATATTGGGGACAAAAAATTGCAGGATGGGCATATCGCATTGATCGCTATTTTAATTTTGTTGATTATAACTATTTCCCAATAATTATGGTAAACGATACAACAACTACAACACTTCATAAACAAGCGAGTACAGGTTCCGTAATTCAAACGATACCTGCAAGAAACCAACAAAGAATGTTTATTGCATCACGAGTTGAAGGGGATTGGATACTAACACCAAGCTTGTTACCATTGGATAATAGTCGAAATACAATCTATCCTAATCAATCAGTTGGTGTTCAAGTTGCTTACCCATTCTCACATAACATGGCTTTTATACGTCCAAGTAATTATCGCGTGATTAATCACTCGATAGCGCGTGTTCCACATCTTTTTGATGCCTCTAAAGTAGATCTACCAAAACAGGCGATGATAAATTCAATAGTAATTGTTGAGAATATCATGACATTTAACGGAGTTATGACAATACCTTACCTTGGAGAAGATACTAAAGTTATACTTACTCCAAGACTAATATTATCTAAAGATGGTCAACAGCAAATCATTACCGCAGCAACTACAGTGGTTTCGAGTTCTAATCCATCACTTCATCAAAAGAACTTCGGATTTACAAGCTCATTTAGTATTCCTGATGTAACTCTTAAAGATGCCGTTGTAAGTATTGAGCTTCAATATCAATCTGCATATCTAAATCAAACAGTTATGCTACCTGTAAGCTTAAATTCATCTCAAAATTCTGTCTTAATGGGTACAAATCATCAAGTTACTTTTACACAAGTTAGTGATCAAATGAATATGAATATTGCACTTGTAACGATTGCACAAGGTGATATGAATCAAGATGGAAGACTATCCATAACAGATTTAGTACTGATGCATAGACTTATTCTTGAAATTGATCCATCAAGTCCATCATTAATCGCTTTAGGTGACATGAATCAAGACGGAAGACTTTCGGTCACTGATTTAGTTATCCTACACAGAACCCTACTGGGATTGGAATAAAACATGAAAAAAACATTAATTCTTATTGTCTTGTTCTTAAGTATAGTTGCTCCAATAAAAGTGAACGCAGCTGGCGCTGCAATCACAGGTAATACAAGCATTACTGCAGGGACAAGATTCTCATTAACATTTGCTGTTACAAGTACATCTAATTTAGTTGGGGTTGAATCAGTGATTGCATTCAACTCGAACCACTTTTCGATTGTCAGCACTACAAATTTGGGTAGTAGTAATACAACATATTTCAACACAGCAAATAGAAAATACACCGATTTTTGGACTAGTAGCCCAAAAAATGGAACGGTTTCTTTTTTAAGAGTTGAGTTTCAAGCTAGGGCGGCA
Source organism: Erysipelothrix sp. (assembly GCA_018335655.1). Taxonomy (GTDB): domain Bacteria; phylum Bacillota_I; class Bacilli_A; order Erysipelotrichales; family Erysipelotrichaceae; genus UBA6182. The sequence continues at coordinate 23,710 of JAGXRX010000042.1, read as the reverse complement.
TTTACTGCAGGAACGCCAAGCACAATTTCTATGACGAATACATTTGTTACTCAAGGTACAACTGAATCGTCTGTTCCTAATCGCTCGGTCACAATCACCTCCGTTGCCCCAAAATCAACAGTTAATACTTTAAGCAGCATATCGATTAACGGATCAAATCTTTCAGGATTTAGTCCAACGACTACAAGTTACACACTACCTGAAACACAAGCAACTTCTATAACGATTAATGCAGTTCGTACTGACACTAAATCAACGCTAAGTGGTACAGGTACTTTTAATCTTAATTATGGAAATAACCGATTCACACTTAATGTACGATCAGAGAGTGGAAGTAATCGAACCTATACGATTAACGTATCTCGTCCAGATTTAAGAGGTGATGATACAACAATTAACAGTGTTTCTATTGGTGATATATCATTAGAATGGAATAAAGAGGATAGTACTCAAAATATACTACTAGTGCCTAATAGTGTTGCATTAGCAGAACTTTCTATTCTTCTCAATGAAAGTTCATCAAAGGTGACTTCACCGTTGTCTCAAGCGTTAATTGTTGGAGAAAATAGTGTTGAAATTGTTGTTCAATCAGAAAAGGGAAGTACACAGTCTTATCCACTTATGATTGTTCGAGCGGATGATCAAGGCAATTTTCCTTCTAAATATACGTCAACAGACATTGACAAAATTCTTCTTGACGAAATTCAATACGCTATCAACCAAGACATGGTTCGTCTTCCTTACAATGTTGAAGAAGCGATTCTTTCTTTAGTTCCAGTTTCAAGTTTGACCAAGGTCGTTATTGCTGAATATGGTCCATTTGTTTTTGGAGACAACAATATTTCTGTGACGCTTACCGCGTTTGATGGTACAGAAAGAACTGTAGTTATTAATTTTTATCGTGAGAATCAAATGAACCCTGTGACACTCACAGAACTATTAGAAAATATTGATGATTACCCAATTGATACTTTGTCATTCTTTTATGAAGGTCTTATAATTGAAGAAGAAATCCTGAATACACTTAATGTATCAAACAAATCATTTAGAGTGTTTGTTCAAACACCATCAGTACTTGGTTATTGGTTTCTTTCAAGTGAAGACTCAGCACTCTTAAAAGACATAAATTTCTATATTGAAGAAGACACTAGCACTGATTTTCAGAAAAAATTAGGGTTTATTGTCCAAACAAATATTGCATTTAAAGAATCGGTTTTTCCAAAACCAATTCCATTTTCATTCATTCAACTCGATAGTTTAGCTGCATATGAATCATTATATGGATATCAAATGACTGAAGATGGATTACAACTCATTGAGACATGGAATGTATTACCTTTAACAAGCACAATCGAAGTTGGTGGGCCTTTACATCTAGTCATAACACCAGCCCAATTTGATGAAAACGTTAGTGAATTAGATAGCCGTTACTTATTAGCACTAATTATTGGATTAGGTGTAGGATGGTTGCTCTTAATCATTAGTCTCTTTAGAAATATGAGTTTAAGAAAGAAATATTTGAAACTGAAAAAAGGAGGAATATAAGTGAATTCATCCATTATTGAGTCGCTTGCTTCTTCACTACAAGTTAAACAATCTCAAGTAGAGCAAACACTTTCATTACTTCAATCAGGCAACACTGTTGCCTTTATTGCGCGTTATCGTAAAGAAGCTACACAAGGCCTAGATGAAGAAATGATACAAAGTATTGCACTACGATACGACTACGAAGTTCAATTATTGAAGCGAAAAGAAGATGTTATTCGCTTAATTGATGAACAAGGACTTTTAAGTCCTGAACTAAGTGTTCGAATTATGGATTGTGAAAAGCTAAGCCAAGTAGAAGAAATATATAAGCCATATAAACTAAAGAAACTCACCAAATCAGCACTAGCAATTGCTGCAGGAATTCAACCGTTAGCAAATCTTTTAAAAGCTGCAGGGTCAAATGCTTCAATTGAAGAGCTATGTACACCTTTTGTTAAAGGTGAGGTAACATCTACAACTCAAGCCTATAGTATGGCTTGCGATATCTTAGTTGATGAACTTATTCATCAACCACAATGGAGACTTGCTTTAACAAAAGATATCGAGCGTAAAGGACTATTTATTAGTCAACTTAAAAAAGATGGTGCAGATCCTGAAAAGACGTATCTTATGTATCATCAGTTTAGACAGCGCTTAACATCGATGCAACCTTATCAAATCATGGCTATTAATCGTGGTGAAGATATGAAGATTCTTAGTGTCTCTATTGATTATGATGTCGAGGTATTTTATGATCAAACTAAAGTTAAGTATATTAGTTTCGCACACCCAACACTTCAAAAAGATTGTGTAGCATTGTGTAAGGATGCGATGAAGAAGACACTCTATCCAAGTATTGTCCGCTCAATTCGTAGTGATTTAACTTCAGTTGCTCAAGAACATTCAGTGAGTGTGTTTGCGAATAATGTTGAACAACTTCTATTGGTGCCACCACTTAAAGGTAAAACAATTCTTGGGTGGGATCCTGCATATCGTACAGGATGTAAACTTGCTATTATCGATGAGCATGGTGATTGTTTACATGTAGACACTATTTATCCCTTTGATCCTAAGAATGATATCGTAGGATCAACAAAAACCGTAGAGAACTTAGTTAAGAAGTTTAATGTCTCTATTATTGCGTGTGGAAATGGTACTGCATCTCGTGAATCTGAGCAATTCATTAGTGAATTCATTAAAAATCATGCCGATATGGCGTTAAGTTATGCAATTGTTTCAGAGGCAGGAGCTTCTGTATACTCTGCAAGTCCACTTGCTAAAGAAGAATTCCCACATCTTGATGTTAGTTTAAGATCAGCAATATCTATTGCAAGAAGACTTCATGATCCGCTATCGGAACTCATAAAGATTGATCCAAGAAGTGTGGGAGTAGGCCAATACCAACATGATTGTCCACCTCAACAACTCAAAGAAAAAGTAGATTTTGTTGTGAATAAAGTTGTAAACAAAGTAGGGGTTGACGTAAATACTGCGTCAATACATCTTATTAGTAATATTTCAGGTCTAAGTAAACCTTTAGCAAAAAACATTGTTTCAAAACGTTTAGAACTTAAAGGGTTTAAACATAGAAATGAGTTGAAAGATGTTAAAGGATTAGGCCCAAAAACATTTGAACAAGCTATAGGATTTTTAAGAATTCTAGATGGACAAGAACCTCTTGACGCTACATTTATTCATCCTGAGTCATATCAAATTGCTCGCAAACTCAAAGACTCTTTCCCAGATCTTAATCCTTCACAAGTAGATTTACAAAAACTGTCTACATCACTCAATGCAGATATGTATACATTGGTTGATATATTAGAAAACTTAAGAGCACCTGGTAGGGATTATCGTGAAAAGTTTAAAGGTGTTTCGCTTCGACAGGATATTCTGAAGTTTGAAGATGTTAAACTTCATGATATGTTTGAAGGAACTGTTAGAAATGTTGTTGATTTTGGAGCATTTGTAGATATTGGGTTGAAAAATGATGGCTTAATTCATAAGTCACAAATGAATAGTGATTCAAATGAATCAGTTTACTCAATTTTAAAGGTTAATGACGCAGTATTAGTAGAAATTATTGGTATCGATGTAGATCGCCAAAAACTTCAACTTAAATTAGTTAAAAAAGTGATGCTTGGCGCATAGTTGACTCAACCACAAGATCTTGATTTCTTAAGAAATCAAGATTTTTTATTGGATGATTTAAATACTCAATTGCCTCTTCTTTATTAAGAACCATCGGTTGGCGATGGTGTATCCAAGCTACGGATGGTTGTGATTCATGGGTTATAAGTGCAACTCTATCTTGATGTTCATTATATATTGCAGCAATGTAAAGGGGTTCATGGTTTTTATTTACGATTTTTTGTTTGATTCTACTTTGATCCCATTCATAATAACCAGATGCTAAAACAATACATCTTTGATTATCATAGGCACTGCTAAATAGACGTGAGTTTTGAATATTTTCTAGTCGAGCAAATAATATAAGTTGCTGTGATGAAGTATGAAGCCATCCCCAACGAGCATGTGTTATTTCTTTAGAATCTATATTTTGAGTAACTATTAATTCATCACTTGGTCTAAAAAGTGTTTGTAGTTGTTCAATGTCATAGGCGATCATAAGGTCTTCTTGAATAAATATTTGTCCACACATAGCCTAGTTCTCCTTTTTTTCAATAAACCAACGAGTATCCTCTAAATATAAGTATCGGATATGTCCGCTAATATGGCAAGTATATCGAATACCAGCCCCTCCAGATTTTAGTGAAGCAGCATTTATAATTTGAGTGATTTTATCAACACTGTACGTTAATCCATTATCTGCAATCACACTAAGGGGCGTTATTTTTCCTTCTTTATTAAATATTGCAATGACTTGAATATAATGTTTATGCTGCATCAAATAGACTCCTTAAAGTAAGCAAATGGGAAAATAACATGATCATCCTTAGGGTTAAAGTCACTTAAAGAAAGATTAGAAAGAGAAATCCCTCGCTTAACACTCTCATAACCAAAGCGTGATCGAATTGCATCAACAGTTTGATCAATATTTCGAGATCGAAGATGGTTTTCTATGGAAGTAAACATCGAGATTTGCCATGCTACTTCACTGGATACTAATTGCTCTGCCCGCACGCCAATACTACGGTATTTTTTAGAGACATCGTAGTTCTCTTTAAACAAAAGCATGGCGAAGTATATTAAATCATCAGTGACGTCTGTTGGAACTTCACAACTCATTTGCCGAGTAAAGCTATTAAGACTTTCGTCTCGCATCGTAATACTAATGGTACGACAAGCAAGATTTTGCTGCTTCAAACGGGAAGCAACGCTTTCACAAAGTACTGTAGCGACTATTTTAATATCATTGAGCGAACATAAATCTACCTGGGATGTAGTTGAATTACCAATTGATTTAACAAGACTATGATGTGAAAAATGCTTAACTTCACTTGCCTCTAATCCATTTGAGAAGCGATGAAGAACATAACCCCATTTCCCAAAATGGGAAGTGAGAAAGGCTAGAGGAGTATGCGCAAGATCTCCAATGGTTTTAATACCATAACGATGAAGTTTAAGTTTTGTAGCTCTTCCAACATAAAGTAAATCTTCTACAGGTAATGGGTAGACAATGTTTTCAATATTAGAATCATCTAAAACAGTAATTGCATCGGGTTTCTTATAATCCGAACCTAATTTAGAATATATCTTATTGTTGCTCACTCCAATGGATACTGTTAGTCCACATTCACTTTTAATTTCATCGCTAATCCTTTGTGCGATAGTATATCCACTACCATATAATCTTTTACATGATGTAACATCTAACCATGCTTCATCAATCCCAAAGGGTTCAATTTTATCGGTATATCGTTTATAAATATCCATCACTTTCTTTGAAAACTTCATATAAAGCGAAAAGCGTGCAGGAAGAATTAAAAGAGTTGGACACTTTTGTTTTGCTTGCCAAAGAGGTTCGCCTGTTTGAATACCATATTTTTTAGCTAACGGATTTTTGGCCAAAATAATACCATGTCGCTTATCTTTATCTCCACCTACTGCCATAGGAACATATCGTGTATAAGGTTGATGTAATTCTTCAACAGCAGCATAGAAATGATTTAAGTCACAATGTAGAATAATTGCATGGTTCATATGATTACCTCCTTGATAATATAAGTTTACTTGAATTAAATTCAAGTTTCAATAGAAAAACTTGAAAATTATTCAAGTTCTGTTACAATAATCATAAGAGGTAAACTATGTCACTTGGCCATCGATTAAGACAATATCGCAAAGTAAAAAACATGTCTCAAGAAGAGCTTGCAGATTATTTAGGCTACAAATCATTTACAACGATTCAAAAATGGGAAAAGGATCAAGCTGTTCCTCCTATTCATATTTTAGAAAGATTATCACGTCTTTTTGAGATAAGTATTGGTGATTTATTAGCAGAGGCTAATAATCGGCGCAAAGTACCTATTGTAGGTGTTGTTGCGGGAGGGTTACCTATTACCGCAATAGAAAATTGGATAGGGGAATATGAAGTTGATTTACCCGACCTACATAATGATTATTTCTATCTAAGAGTTGTTGGCGACTCGATGATTAATGCTCGTATTTTCCCAGGAGATGACTTGTTTGTTAGGAAACAAAGCAGCGTAAATAATGGTGATATTGGAGTCGTTTTGATTGATCAAGAAGCTACAGTAAAAAGAATTTTGTTTAGAGGTAATAACATTATTCTTAAACCTGAAAATGAGAAATATGAACCTATGATTTTTACTCCTCAAGATATTGAGTCAAAGAAACTTCAAATCTTAGGTAAGGTATTACACAATCGCATTAATTTTTAATTATGAAAGGAATTTGATTAACAATGATTGCATGGATAAATGACATTAATAAAATGACAGAGGTATGGTTTACTCAGGGGATAGTTTCATTTCTTATTTCTACATTTGTTACGTTGGTTTTAATGAGCATTGTGATTAAACTTAAAAACAGATATTTCAGACGACAAACCCTAAATAAAAAGATTGATCCAACAATGGCTAGATTTTTAACACGTTTGATTAGTACGTTGATTTATTCGTTTTCTATCTTTGTAATTATTTCTCAGATTAAACCGTTATCACAGATTTCGGTTTCACTATTAGCTGGTAGTGGAGTAGCGGTCTTAGTAATTGGCTTTGCAGCCCAAGAAGCTTTTTCAAATATTATCGCAGGAATTTTCTTGTCATTATTTAGACCATTCTCAGTAGACGAACTTATCAATATCCCGTCAATTAATGTTATGGGCCGCATTGAAGATATTACACTAAGACATACTGTTATTCGCACTTTTGAGAATAATCGTGTTATTGTGCCTAATAATGTGATTAACTCTTCAGTGATTGAAAATCGAGACATTATTGACAATAAGATTTGCAATTTCTTTATTGTAGGCATTTCATATGACAGCGACATTGATGTTGCGAAGAGAATCATGATAGAAGAAGCCACAAATCATCCACACCTTATCGACACTCGCTCAGTAACTGATATTGAAAACAATGTCCCACTTGTTAATGTTGTAGTATCAAATCTAAACACTTCAAGTGTTGATTTACGAATGGCCATTTGGGCAAAAAACGCTACAGAGAGTTTTAAAATGATGGCAGATTTAAGAGAAAGCATTAAGAAGCAATTTGATCGAAATATGATTGACATAGCTTTCCCACATCAAACCGTAATAATTAAAAATAAAGAATTGTAATATTGTATAATGTTTGTATATGAATTTGGGGTATAATAAAGAGCGTTAAGTGGAGGTTTCAATGTTTTTAAAGAAAATTGAAATACAGGGTTTTAAATCCTTTGCGGATAAAAAAATCATTACCTTTGATAGTAATATCACAGGTGTTGTAGGACCCAATGGATGTGGTAAAAGTAATATCGCTGAAGCAATTCGATGGGTTTTAGGCGAGCAATCCACTAAATCATTACGTTCGGAAACAATGACGGATGTTATTTTTAATGGAAGTGCTAAAAGAAAAATGGTAAATCTTGCAGCTGTAACATTAACCTTTGATAATTCAAGAAGGTCACTACCCATCGATTATGATGAAGTGAGTGTTTCACGAAGATATCATCGGAATTCATCAGTTGGTGAGTATTTAATCAATAATGCCCCCGTAAGGCTAAAGGACGTCCTTGATTTAATCGCCGATAGTGGCATTGGCAAGGATTCTTTAAGTATGATTTCTCAAGGGAATATTAGTTCATTTGCAGAATCAAAACCAATTGATCGCAGAAGTATCTTTGAAGAAGCGGCAGGTGTTGCAAAATACAAGAAGAGAAAAAATGAATCATTATCAAAATTGTCACGTACTCAAGAGAATATAAGTCGTGTTAATGACATTGTCTTAGAACTTGAAAAACAAGTTAATCCACTAAGACGAGCAGCAAAAAAGGCGCAAATATATCTAGAAAAGAAGACTCGATTAGAAACAATAGAGATTAGTGTTTTAGTTAAACAAGTTCAAAAACTAAGATCGGATATTGAAACATTTGAACAGGAATTATTTGATCTATCGACTCAAACTACTTTGAAGACAACTCAAGTCAATATTGAGGAAAATCATATTCAAAACGTTAAGTCACAAATTAATCTAATTGACAAAGAAATGGCTCAATTACAAGATCAATTGATGAAAGTTATTCATGAAATTCAAACCTTGGAAACCAGAAAAATTGAACTTGATGAAAAACGCAAATATATCTTTGAAACGGGAAGTGATGAAGAGAAGCTTGAGCAAATTCAATTATTACTCAATGATTCAAAACTAGAATATGAAGACCGAGTCTCTCGTAAAGAGCAAATCATGTCTGAAATACAAGAAACGTCTTTACTTATTCAAGATCTAAATCGTAATTGGGTTGATCTGCAAGCTAATTCTGAGTTAATCAAGAGTAGATTAAGCCGCTTGGAAAACAAGGAAGTAATTTTGCAAAACACGATTGATAAACCGTTTATTGGTTCAGTGGGTGTTAATGCAGTTATTTCTGCAAAACATAGCCTCAATGGGATTGTAGATATTGTTAGTTCATGTCTTGACGTTAAACAAGGTTATGAAATTGCAATTAGCACGGCTTTAGGTGCAGCAAGCAATCATGTTGTTACTAAAGATGATGAATCAGCAAAAAACGCCATTAGATTTTTGAAGCGAAATGAATCAGGCCGAGCAACTTTTATTCCTTTAAATGTTCTTAAGCGATATTCTGTTCACCAAGATCAAATGATTATTGCGAAGTCTACACCGGGTTATTTAGGTGTAGCATCTGACTTTGTTGTTGATCTAGTTGCAGATGGATTACTTAGTGAATCTTTTTTAGGCAATACGTTTGTTGTGGATACATTAGACCATGCAAACCATTTGGCAAAACTGCTTCAACAAAATGTAAAAATTGTTACACTTGATGGAGATATCATTCATCGAGGTGGTAGTATGACGGGCGGTAAAAACCGTGATCATCATAACCAAATAGAAGCTAAACACGAAATCACAGTGGTTAGAGAAAATATTACTACTCTAAAAGATGAATTTTCAAAGGTCACTAAAGAATTAAGTGATCATCAATTAAAACGTCAAAAACTGGAAGAAACATTATTAAATCTTCGTCTGTCGAATGCACAAATTGAGCCTGTTATTGAAGCAAAACGTGCGAAATATGAGCGTCTACTCAATGAGTATGATCAACTAAGTCAAAGTGATTCCACTAACACTGAATCGTTTGAAGAATCACTAATCACCAATCTAAATCAACAGTATTCATTGAAAGATGAAGTTCGCCAAGCAATTGAATCAAAAAGAGAACTCAAAATCAAGTTAACATTCGAACTTGAAAGAAAAGATAAACATGTTTTATCTTTAAGAAAAGAATATGTTGAAATTAGTGCTCAAGAAAGAAAAGTAGAAATTGAACTAGCAAGAATGAAAACAATGCTAGACAATACACTCAATCGACTCTCAAGTGACTATACAATGACCTATGATTATGCATCAACACTTCCTATGATTGAAGATCTAGTGAATGCGCAAGAAGAAGTTTCAAGACTGCGAACAGAAATCCAATCACTAGGTAACATCAACATGGATGCTCCTGCTGAATTTGAAGCTGTCAATGAGCGTTACGAGTTCTTAAATGAACAACTAAGCGAATTGAATCGAGCAAAAAAACAACTTGAAGATTTAATACATGAAATGGATCAAATTATGATTGAGCGTTTCTCACAAACGTTTAATTCAATTAATGAATATTTACCTGGTGTATTTGCTTCCTTATTTGGTGGTGGAAAAGCCAAGTTAGTCTTGGAAGATCCTGATGATCTACTCAACACAGGAATAGACATTGATGTTGCGCCTCCGGGTAAAACAATCCAGAATATCCGCTTATTCTCTGGAGGAGAAAAAAGTCTAATTGCAATCTCTGTGTTATTTTCAATTCTTAAAGCGCGACATGTACCAATGTGCGTCTTTGATGAAGTAGAAGCAGCACTCGATCAAGCAAACGTAGAACGCTTTGCTAAATATCTTAAGAACTTTGCCCAAGATACTCAGTTCATAGTTATTACGCATCGACCAGGAACAATGGCTATGTGTGACAATCTATATGGTGTAACTATGCCAGAAGATGGTGTTAGTGATATGTTACAAGTAAGACTGTTAGATGCAGTATCACTAGCTGAGCCAGTTGGAGGTCAACATGGGATTACTTGATAAATTAAAAGCAACGTTCTCGCTAAATAAAGACAAAAACGAATATATTGAAGGACTTAAAAAAAGTAGGGACTATTTAGACACTCAGTTTTCTGATTTGTTTTCATCCTCAAAAGAGATGGATGATGAATGGTTTGATGATATATTATTTGCACTTGTTTCATCTGATGTGAGTATTGATACTGCTGGGAAAATCATAGATTTATTTAAGAAATCTTTAAAAGATTCAAAGACTAGTGATATTAAACTTGCAAAAGATATACTCGTTCAAACAATGATAGACTTTTATGGGGATACACCCATTGATGTAATGATGGCGTTAGATGGACCAACGGTTATTCTTGTTGTTGGAGTTAATGGCGTTGGTAAGACTACAACGATTGCAAAACTTTCAAAAAAATACAAATCTGAAGGATTAAATGTTGGTTTGGTTGCTGCGGATACATTTAGAGCAGGTGCAATTGATCAACTAAAACTTTGGGCTCAGAAAATTGATGTTAAATGCTATTTTGGGACATACCAACAAGACCCAAGTTCAGTTTTAGTTGATGCATTACGTCAATCAAAAATCGACAATATTGATATCTTGTTATGTGATACCGCAGGTCGATTAACCAATAAAGCAAACTTAATGAATGAACTTGCTAAAATGTTTAGAGTGATGGATCGTGAGATTTCTGGTGCTCCACACGCGATATGGTTAGTTCTTGATGCAACCATTGGACAAAATGGAATTAATCAAGCCAAACAGTTTATTGAGGCCACTGAAGTTGGTGGAATTATTCTCACTAAACTAGATGGCAGTAGTAAAGGGGGAGTCGTCCTCTCAATCAAAGATCAACTTAATGTAAAAGTACTTTTTGTGGGTCTTGGAGAGAAGGAAGATGACCTAAAACCATTCAATCCTGAAAGTTATTTCCTAAGTTTATTTGGTGATCGCTATGATTGAAAAGCCGGAAGTTATCAACTTATATCTTGACTGGTATGAGTCATTGCTCACTAAAAAGCAGTTAGAGATTATGATATACTATTATCAAGAAGACCTTTCTTATCGTGAAATCGCAGAGTTACTTGAGATATCACATTCTGCTGTTTATGACACAGTTCAAAAAGCTACTAAGCGACTTGTAGACTATGAAAAAGAACTCAAAGCAGTTTCAACAGAGAGAAAACTTCAAAAATTAATCGCCTCACTTAAAGAACTAAACAAAGAGGAGATTAATAGAATTATTAACACCATTATGAAAGAGGAAAATCATGACTAAAATTATTTCAGTAAACGCAGGAAGTTCATCACTAAAATTCCAATTATTTAATATGCCATCCGAAGAAGTTGTATGTTCTGGTATATTTGAGCGTATCGGATTAGAAGATGGAATATTTCAAATTAAAGTAGATGGAAAAAAGGATGTTGTTAAGCAACCTTTCCCTACACATTCAGAGGCAGTTGATATGCTTCTGAAAGTACTTGTTGATAAAAATATCGTGTCTTCTCTTGATGAGATTTCAGCTGTAGGACACCGCGTTGTTCATGGAGGAGAGTATTACAATCACTCAGTTCTTTTGACTCCTGAAGTAGAAGCGAAAGTTGATGAGTTATCTGATCTTGCGCCATTACACAACCCAGCAAATTTGATTGGCTATCGCTCCTTTGCAAAAGCATTACCACATGCAACTCATGCAGCAATTTTTGATACTGCATTTCATCAAACAATGACAAAAGATGTGTTTCTATATCCAATCCCTATGGAATACTATAAAACATATAAAGTACGTAAATATGGTTTTCATGGTACTTCACATTACTATGTATCAAAACGCGTTGCAGAACTCATGGGCAAAGCACTAAGCACTTTAAATATTATTACTTGTCACTTGGGTAATGGTGCATCAATCTGTGCTATCGCCAATGGGAAAAGTGTTAATACATCGATGGGCTTTACACCACTTGCTGGTATTATGATGGGAACTCGCTCAGGCGATATTGACCCTGCAATTCTTACATTCCTAATGGATAAGACAAACAAGTCCGCAAAAGAAGTCATCGACATTCTTAATAAAAAATCAGGTATGTTAGGCGTTTCTGAGTTTTCTTCTGATGCTCGTGATATTGAAAAAGCTTTCTTAGAAGGGGAGCCTACCGCAATTCTAACTCGTGAAATGTATGCAAATCGTATTGCACATACCATTGGTAGTTATTTTGTTCAAATGGGAGGTGTTGATGCCATCGTGTTTACTGGCGGTGTTGGAGAAAATGACTTCGGTGTTCGTCATGACGTCACAGCTAAAGTATCGAAGGCATTAGGTATCGAATTTGATACTGAACTCAATAATCGTGTTCGTGGATCAGAAACACTTTTATCAAAACCAAATTCAAAAGTACAAATCTGGTTAGTTCCAACAAATGAAGAACTAGTTATTGCCCAGGATACTTTCAATCTTATTAATGAATAAGTTTGCAGAGCAATTTTTATCCATTGTTAAGGACTATGAGACAATTATTGTGTTTCGTCATATTAATCCTGATAATGACGCCCTAGGTTCACAGTGGGCAACTGTGAGCTTTTTGCGTTTATTGTTTCCTAAGAAAATAGTACTAGGTGCAGGATTACATCAAATAGTGAAAGGTGTAGATTACCCAGCTTCTGATGAAATCGCTGATTATCAATTTAAAGGATCACTTGGTATTATTTGTGATACCGCAAATCATGAAAGAGTGGATGATCAACGATTTAATCAATGTGATTATGTGATTCGAATTGATCATCATCCAATTCATGATTTATTTGGTGATTTACTTTTAGTCAATGAGCAAGCTTCATCAACGTGTGAAATCCTAGCGCTTATGTTTCGATATATCTACATCGATCCACTTCCAAAGCAAATTGCAACTTATCTTACTGCGGGAATATTGAGCGACACGATTATGTTTTCAATCCCAAGTGTTTCATCTAAAACGTTTCTCGCTGCATCTTATTTAACGCAATCCGATATTCGTTTATCAGATATTCATGCTGAGCTTTATCACTATAGTGAAGATGAGTTTATATTTATCAATGCGCTTCGCTCAAAAATTCAAAGATCATCATGTGGAATGGCTTATGTCATTGTAAATCGATCAATGCTTGAAGAGCATAATATGCATCCCAATAAGGCAAAAGAATACATTTTCGCTTTATCACAAGTAAAAGAATTTAAAGTTTGGGCAATATTCATTGAAATCGACGTAGAAGGGAAGTCCCTTTATAACGGAAGCCTACGTTCACAATCAATTGTAGTAAATGATATTGCTAATCGATATAACGGCGGGGGTCATCCACTTGCCGCGGCAGTGAAACATTTATCTTATTTTCAAGTCAATGAACTTATTGAAGAATGTTGCATTAAAATCGCAAATGAGGAGAAATAATGAGAAAAAAACGAAATAATACTCAAAATGATTTGGTTAATATGTTTAAAACAACGGTTGTCGTTCTTGTTTTATTCTTTATCGTGGATTATGTATTATTACCAGCATGGAACTTTAGAAATCCATTCTTCGTTATCTTAATTGCAATCGCACTTACAGTATGGACAGTAATTTATCAGTTCATTAGCAGAAAATTAGTCTCATGGTCTAAGTATTCATACTCAGGTTCCATTCTGCTTGTGGTGCTAACGATTGTTTTAGGTTTTCTAAGTTCTGAAATGCTAAATGCTTCAAGATATCAAAAGCAAATTAACATAACGAGTACAACATCGTTTGATTCAAGCTTTGAATCCATCGCTTTATCAAAAATTCCAGTTGTTGATAAGCAAACTGCAATTAAGTTGGGTGAAAAGCAAATTGGGACAATCCAATCATTAGGGTCTCAATATGATGTTAATCCAAAATATACGATCATTTCTCAAAATGATTCTTTATATCGTGTTGCTAACTTAGAATATCGTGATTTCATTAAATGGTTAAATAACCGCTCAGAAGGAATTACTTCATTTGTTAAAGTGAACGTATCTAACCCTTCAGATGTTGTACTTGTAAACCTTAATGATGGAATGAAAATTCTACCAAATGCTTTGTTTAATGATAATTTACTACGTTTTGTAAGATTTAATCATCGTGATAAAATTCTAGGTTCTTATGCATTTGAAGTCGATGATCAAAACTATCCATACTTTGTCGTATCCGTTCTTGAACCAGAAATTGGTTTCTTTGGTGGACTAAGTGCTCAAGGAGCCATTATCGTTGACCCAATCAATAAAACATCTGCTTACTATGATATTGCAGATCTACCTTCATGGGTAGACAATGTTCAACCAACAGATATCGCTTGGTCTCAAATAGACAATTGGGGTTACTATATTAATGGATTCTTCAATACTCTATTTGCTCAAAAAGATATGATTCAAACAACCGATGGCTATAACTATGTATTACTTGATGATCAAGTTCATGTATACAGTGGACTCACATCAGTGGGAGCAGATCGCTCAATTGTTGGATTCTCACTCATTAACTTACGTACCAAAGATGCTCGCTTTTACCAATTAGGAGGAGCCGATGAATATGCAGCCATGAGTTCTGCTCAAGGTCAAGTTCAACACTTAGGATACGTCGCAACATTTCCTGTATTGATTAATGTTGAAGGTATACCAACATACTTTATTGCTTTAAAAGACCGTGAAGAACTTGTTAAAATGTATGCTATGGTCGCAGTAACGAACTACGATGCTGTTGGAGTAGGAGAAAGTGTTTCACTTTCGTACCAGACGTACGTACAACGCTTAAAATCACTCAATATGGTGGATGTCATTATACAACCTACCAATCAAAAAGACATCACTATCCTCAATAAAGAGCTTGTAGTCATGGATGGAAATTCCTATGTCATCTTTAGAGATGAAGCAGGGTTTATTTACTCCTTCAAGCTAAGTTTAAATCTTAATGCCTTATTTTTAGAGGAATCAACTCAAATCAAGATTACCTTTAATGATCCAATCGATAACGTTTTTGAAGTCATTGCCTTTGAAGTAATCACGGAGTAACATGCTTAATCTTTTAACTCGAAGCACATATTCAATGATGAACTCATCATTAACCATTAATGATGTTGTTTCTCATGCGAAAAAGCAAAATCTAACTCATGTGTCTCTTGTTGAAGAAAAAAGGTTATACTCAACACCGTTGTTTATCAAGGAGTGTAAAGCGAATAATCTTATCCCTATTATTGGATTAACATTAAACTTTAAGATTGATGATCAAATATTAAAGATATCTTTTATTGCTAAAAACGCTTTTGGTTATGAAGCGATATCAAAACTTTCAACTCTATCTTCTCAAACGCAAGATCTTCTCGATCTTGCCTCTTTTAGTTTCACTCAAGATCTCTTCATTTTTGTGCATATTGATAACTCATGGATTGAAGATGATTTCATTCACATGAATGTTGAATCGATGGCAGAGCATCTCACACAAATCAAAAATTGTCTTCCTCAGTTTAGTATTCTACTTACACATTATCATATTGAGTTTTGGAGAATCAGAAATGAATGGATGCTAGAATCATTTAAAAGTAACTATAGTTTTATCCCATCCCTTCAGATTGCTTACGAATCTAATGAAGATCATATTGTCTTAAGTACACTTCGAGCAATCCATAATGGGCGCAAAGTTGATGAGCCACTTAATATTTCAAGTGGAGAAACGTATCAAAGAAATTCTGAGGAACTTCTTAATATGTTTCCTAAATCATTACATCATCAAATCTTTAAAGTCATTGAGTCTATTGAACCGTTTGAACTCAGTGAGAAAACATCTCTACCAACACCGCAATTACCCCTCAAAGTCTCTTCAGATCAGTACTTAATTTCATTATGTCATAAAGGTTTAGAGAAACGTAGTCAAGGTCGCATTGAACCGAATTATCAAAATCGACTTAACTATGAACTTGATATGATTGTTAGAATGGGATTTGAAAATTACTTTCTACTTATTTGGGACATTATTCGCTTTGCTAGAAATGCCGATATCCCGGTTGGTCCAGGACGAGGAAGTGCTGCGGGATCTCTTGTATCTTATTGCTTAGGCATAACTCATGTTGATCCTATTGAGTATGGACTATTGTTTGAGCGCTTTTTAAATCCTGAGCGCATTAGTATGCCAGATATTGATATTGACTTTGCTGATACCCGACGTGATGAAATCATTGAGTATGTTTATCAAACTTATGGTGAAGAACATGTTGCTCAGATTGTAACATTTGGAACATTTGGACCTAAAATGGCTCTTCGTGATGTTGCGAAAGCTTTTGATATTGACTTAAGAGAAATTGAAACATGGTCAAAGCTTATACCAAGTGAACTTAAAATGACACTTAGTAAAGCACTCGCTCAGTCTAAGAAAATGAAAGAGCTTTATGACTTTCAGCCACGTTTTAAGCGTGTTTTTGACGTTGCACAACGTATTGAAGGATTACCACGACATATCTCTAAACATGCAGCAGGGGTTGTTATGTCACGTGTACCACTTTCTCAAGTATTACCCCTTGTCAAAGTGGATGATGGAATGTTGTCGACTCAGTTTTCAATGGAATATTTAGAATCACTAGGTTTAATTAAGATGGATTTCTTAGGACTTAAAAACTTAACCATTATTCAAGATACACTTAAACTGATAGATTCTCCAATCAACTTGTATACTATTCCAAGAGATGATCAAAAAACAATGCAATTGATTGCTAAAGGGGATACAACCGGGGTATTTCAGTTAGAATCTGATGGTATGACAAATCTGATTGTGAAGATGAAACCGAAAGTATTTGATGATATTGTCGCAACCATTGCACTATATCGACCAGGTCCAATGGAAAACATACCTATGTATCTTAAAGCTCGTCAAAGTGAAACAGATTTAAGTCATATGCCTGAACTTATTCATGATATTGTTAGACCAACTCATGGTATTCTTATTTACCAAGAGCAAATCCTACAAACTGTGCAAATACTTGCTAACTTCTCCCTTGGTAAAGCCGATATTCTTAGAAAAGCCATGGGGAAAAAGAATGAAGTTATATTAAATCAACTAAAAGATGATTTCATTGCTGGATGTTTAAGTAATAAACTTAGTATAAGCGTTGCTCATCAAATGTTTGATCTTATTCTAAGATTCGCTAACTATGGATTTAATAAGTCTCACTCAGTAGCATATGGATTAATATCCTATCAAATGGCTTATTTAAAAGCACATTATCCACTTCAGTTCTATACCGCGCTTCTTAATGGAGTTCTTGGTTCAGAAACAAAAACACTAGAATACTTGCAAAAGATTAAACAAGCAGGGTACACCTTGTATCCTGTCTCACTCAATGAATCATCACACGTCTATACTATCAATCAACATGGAGTTAGATTACCTTTAAGTATTATTAAAGGATTAGGACATGTGAGCATTACTAGCATTCTTAATGAGCGTCAGTCACGAGGATCATTCAAAGACTACTATGATGCGATAGCTCGCTTAAATTTGATCAAAATAGGACCAAAAATGATTGAGAGTTTAATCTATTCTGGGGCTTTTGATGAATTTGATGATAATCGAGCCAATGCACTTGCTTCCCTTGATGACGCATTAAACTATGCTAATCTTATAAAAATTGAAGTGAATGGACAACTTAACTTAGATCCAAACATCTTAAGTCGACCTCGCTATCTTGAAGTGGCTTATGATGCACCATTCTTCTTAGAGAAGGAGAGACAATGTCTTGGATTCTATGTGTCTCAACATCCAATTATTCAAGTTAAGCAAAAACACAATCTTCTTAATCAGTTAAGTGATAGTTCAGAATACTATCGAGGTGTTGTAATGATTGAGTCATTACGTGTCATCAAGACAAAACGTGGTGAAACCATGGCCTTTGTAAGTATACAAGATGAAGTTATGAAGAAGGATGCAATCTTATGGCCACCACAATATCAGGAATATTCGTGGATAAAAGAGAAAATAATGGTCATAATTGAAGGTCAAGTTGATTTAAAAGGTAGTTTTATCATAAAATTGATACAAGAAATAAAATGAGGGATAATATGGCAAAAATTCTAATCGTTGATGATGAAGTTAACATTCGTGAGGTCATCGTAGAATACATTAGAGAATTTGGATTTATGGCCGATACTGCAAGCAATGGAGAAGAGGCCATTGAAAAAGTTCGGCAATCATCGTATGACCTAATTATCATGGATTTAATGATGCCTGTGCTTGATGGATTTAGTGCTACTAAAGCTATTAAAGCAATCACCAATGTACCTGTCATTATTTTGTCTGCTCGCTTTGAAGAAGCTGATAAGCTGTATTGCTTCGAGTTAGGTGTTGATGATTATATTGTGAAGCCTTTTTCATTCAAAGAGCTTGTAGCAAGAATGAAGAGTGTTCTCAATCGTCATTCGGTTAATGTGAATAAGATTGAAACTATTGGAACTCTAGTCATTGATTTTGATGGTAAAACAATCACGATTGATCATGAACGTGTGGTGGTCACACCTAAAGAGTTCGAACTGCTTGTTTATTTACTTCAACATAAAAATCAAGCCGTATCTCGTGAAGTTTTACTCGAAAAAGTATGGGACTATCATTTCATAGGAGGTGTTAGAACTGTAGACACACATGTTAAGATGCTTCGTAAAAATCTTAGACAATATCGCGATTTAGTCGTTACTGTAAGGGGAACAGGTTATAAATTTGAATACTAAGCAAAGAGGACTACTTGTAACTATTTGGCAATCGCTAATGCTATTAACGATTGCTATTTTAGTCATGCTTTGGGTACTTCAAATTGTTTTTCTTACACCATACTATCGAAACATGAAAATAAACGATGTAAGGGGAGTCTCTTTTGCCATTGAACAAGCGTTTATCAATAACACACTTAATGAATCTTTAGTTCCTATCGTTGTGAATAATAACGTTTGTGTAACGGTCATTAAGGAAAACACTCAAGTGTTCTTTATGGATGCCTTAGGTGTTAACTGTATGATTAATCGCTCAAGTCAAATAGAACCTAATTTTATTGATAATGTTGTTCGAGATGTACGAATACTTACTGGCACTGAATTTTTGAGAACGTATAATCCAATCGGATATGAGCGTGAAATGCTTATTATGGGAAGGAATGTCCTTGTCAATAATGAAAATATTACATATTTAGTCAATTCTCCTCTTGATTCAACCGAATCAACCATTGTGATCTTACGTGATCAATTTGTTTATGTAACCATTGCTGTATTCATATTATCTTCCTTAGTTGCGTTTTGGATTGCTTCTTTACTATCAAAACCAGTAGTAGAAATGGTTAAAGGAGCGAATAAATTCGCAAGTATGGATTTCAAGTTTGATTTTCAACCTACTCCATACCAAGAGTTTAATGAACTAGCTCAAGCACTTAACTTTGCGAAAGAACAGTTACTAAGTATCGATCAACTGCGCAAAGATATGATTGCTAATGTCTCACATGATATTAAGACACCACTCACCACCATTAAAGCTTATACAGAACTCCTTCAAGAGTTTTCAAAAGAAAATCCGCAAAAGCGTAAAGAGCATCTTGCAATTATTCATAAAGAAGTAAATCATCTAGCACTTCTAGTGAGTGATATGCTTTTACTTACACAATATGATAGTCCTAATCTAATCATTAATCTAAAACCGGTTCATGTTAAGTCATGGATTGAATACATTGTTTCTTTATTTGAGCACTCCATTACAACATTAGGTGTTGAGTTCGTTATTAATGTTGATGAAGCTCTTATTGTGATGATTGATGAAATCAAAGTAGGACAGGTATTATTTAACTTTATAAACAACGCGATAAATCATGTAGGGGATGATAATCAAGTTATTATTAATGCTTATAAGCGAAAAGGGAAGATTCGAGTGGAAGTTGAAGATCATGGCACTGGAATCTTATCAGATGAACTTCCAAATATTTGGGATCGATACTATCGTATTGATAAGAACTTTTCTAGAAATCAACAAGGTACAGGGCTTGGTTTAAGTATTGCGAAAAGTATATGTTTAGCTCATAAGTTGAGATTTGGTGTTAATAGTACTATTGGTCAAGGCTCAGTGTTCTTCTTTGATTGTGAGGAAGAATAATCATGGATTATACACCAATACATCATATTCCACTCATTCAAGATGACAAACTCTTTAAAATGAATTCAGACACGACAGCACTTATGTTAGGAATGAAGATAAAACCACATGAAACAGTCTTAGATATTGGGACAAACCATGGAGTATTATTACTTGAAGCGTCGATTTTTCAACCGTCATGGATGGTAGGGATTGATATTAATGAGCTTTCCATTGAAGTTGCTCAAAAAAATATGTCTCTTAATAACATTTCCAATGTAACATTGCTATGTGCTGATGTGACTACACATCAGTTTGATCAAAAATTTGATGTAATTATTAGCAACCCACCATTCTTTAGTGAGTCTACCCATACATACTCACAAACTCCATCCAAACAATTAGCTAAGTTTACTTCATCACTAACCACCGAGTCTTTACTACTTGTTATTAAGAAGAATCTTAATCCTCAAGGACGAGCTTATATTGTCTTTAGAAGTGCAGCACTCGCAAGTTTCTTTATGGAAGCTAGTAAGCAAAAACTCAGTATTACTAACATACAAGGTGTGAATGATAATCGAATAGAACATTATAAAAGTTGTGTAATAACTATTGAGCATGGTTCATCTAAATCTTTAGTGTTATCAAAACCATTACAACTATGAAAGGGAAGTTATGATAGGACCTCTTGTAAATGCATTAGCCATAATCGTGGCGTCTCTTCTTGGCTTAGGATTAAGACGTGTTCTTAAAACATCACTTCTTGAAAGCACAATGAGTGTTTTAGGATTAGTCGTATTGGTTATAGGAATCAGTGGAATTACAGTAGATATAACAATGATCTACGTTATTTTGAGTTTAGTCATAGGATTATGGTTAGGTGAGTCACTCAATATCGAAGAACGTGTAAAAAATCAACTAGAAAAAATACTAAAATTTCAAAATTCAAAAGATTCTTTCCTTAATGGATTTCTTACATCAAGTGTATTATTTGTCGTAGGGGCTATGGCTATTATTGGTTCAATTGAGAGTGGTATTAATCAAAACCACATTATTGTGTTTACTAAATCTACGCTTGATTTTGTCGCCGCAATGATGCTTTCTGCAACCCTTGGAATTGGTGTTTTATTTTCATTTATTCCAGTATTACTGTACCAAGGCATCATTACATGGTTTGCAGGCGAGATATCAGTATGGCTCAATGACACAACCCTCACCATCATTAGTAGTGTTGGTAATATTCTTGTGATGGCTCTAGGATTGAATATGTTGAAGCTAACTAACTATAAAATGTTAAATCTACTACCATCGATTATAGTTGCACTCATTATTGCTCAGCTTTTAAACGTCATTTAATTGAAAATAGCTGCACTATATTGATTTTAACTTAAAAATATGCCCCAATGACATCATTGGGGCATATTAGTTTATTTATATTGCGGAAAGATACAATTAGAATTATCGTTTTGATTAGTCTGCCAAATAAATTCCTTTGTAGGAGAGTAAATTCTTTCAATGTTGTATATATAGCAAAATAGATGATTACTTCCATCTTGATTTGATTGTGATACCAGTATATGCTGTTCGAATCCGAATTCATTAGTGGCAATAAACACAATAGAGAATATTGAACTTTCTGATGAAGTACTTTTGAAGAAGAAATTATCTAGATTAAAGACTGCCATATCTCCGTTTTGATAAGGTTGAGAAGCGACTAGATTCTGTTGGCCAATCACTACATTATCTAAGAAATAAACCACTTTAAAACTAGTATACTCAATCTTGTTTCTATCAAAAATTGTTAATGCACTAATTTCCCCACTAACCTGAATATTGTTGTTCCAAAATCTAGTTTCCCCCCCAAACTGTAGATCAATCACTGGAAATGCACTGTATCTCAAGTCATATATATTTAATCGTGATTCTTGAGTGATGATTTGTTTCTCATTATCTTCAATGATAATTAATGGAAGAATGTCATCTGAAAATATATCAAACTCCATACTTAATGAAAACACTGAACTATTTCGACTTAACTGCACTTTTTCACCATTAATCTCAAGAAATACATTCGTAGTAGGAGTCAACTCTTTAGGCACAACATTAAAAACAACTTCAATGGAAAAATCTTCTTTATTAATTGTGCCATATGTGATTGAAGCTTGTTCAATTGGGTTACTACTTTCTAGAATTAGGCGATTTAAATCACTTATTGAGAAAGTAAGTTGATTTATTAGTTGAGAATGTAAGCTTCGGTTTTCATTACGCAAATCCATGATTTCATTATTGATAGAATTCAATCGATAAGTAGAAAAAATCTGAGTTAGTAAGATTAAAAACAAAACTATTGTATTTTTATTATTCATAAGCTGCCCCCCTTGGTTGCTTTAATCGTTCTTGTTAATTGTATCACAAATTATATTTTAGTTAATAGGATGAGTTTAATATTTGTAGTAGAGAAGGCAAGTAAAAACCTAATGAAACCTTAACAATTTTGATAAAGTGTTGATACTTATTGTGATTTATGCTAAAATTCTCATGTTGTACGTCTATATGACTACAACCGCACTAAAAAGGTCCCAAGAATGAGCACATCATCACCTTTCAGGCGAGTCTTAGACCCATAAAGGAGGTGCAAACATGTACGCAATTATCGAAACTGGCGGTAAACAACTCAAAGTTGAAATTGGACAAACTATTTATGTTGAGAAACTTGACGTCGCTGAAGGCGATGAAGTTATCTTTGATAAAGTTTTAGTTTATTCAAACCGCACAACCCGTGTAGGAAGTCCTTATCTAAAAGGCATTAGTGTTAAAGCTAAAGCTGAAAAACAAGGTAAAGCAAAGAAGATCATTATCTTCAAATACAAACCTAAAAAAGGTTCCACACGTCGTAAGCAAGGCCATCGCCAACCTTACACTCGATTAGTGATTGAAGAGTTTAACGTATAATGATTGAAGTCAAGGTCAAACGACAACCTAAACTAGAAATAATCGTATCAGGACATGCTTATTCAGGTGATCCAGGACACGATTTAGTATGTGCTGCAGTTAGTGCAATTGTCTTTGGCTCATTGAATGCATTTGATCAAGTGGTCAATGATGCTACTTCAGATACGATACACGATGGCTATGTTCACAGTGTATTCAACATTCAACATGAATCGCTTAATATTATGTTTGAAATGATGCTAATGCAACTGAAATCAGTTGAAGCAGCACATCCAAACCACATTAAAATTAACAATAAGGAGGTGTAAGCCATGAAATACCTATTGAATTTGCAATTCTTCGCTTCGAAGAAAGG
>JAGXRX010000041.1 GCA_018335655.1 Erysipelothrix sp. | reverse complement strand
AGTGACCAAGGTTCAGTTTACTCTTCCAAAGGCTTCCAAGAAGCTCACAAAAATTATAACATAATCCATTCAATGTCTCGATCTGCAACGCCAACAGATAATCCAATTATTGAATCACTCAATGGTTGGATAAAAGCCGAAATTGCCTGCGATTATCGAATCAATGATTGGGAATCATTAGAATCATTTCTTAATGAATATATTCAATATTTCAATAATGAACGACCATCTTACAAACATCATTACAAAACCCCTGCTCAATTTTTGATTGACCAAGGGTTCCGTGTTTTTTATTAACTGTCTACAAATACTTTACTTCTGCACCCTAAGGATGGTCTCTATTAATGATGAGTATGAATATGAATATGCTGTAGCTCTTCTTCAAATGCTTTTAATGTATCTGCGATACTATGAGTATTTCCAACATTCTCTTTATCAAAGCGTTGTTTAACTTTGCCATTGGTTTCAATGGTTCCAGGACCATTTGAACAACCTCCCATACAAGCCATTCCTTCAAGAACATCAAAGTCATGTCGCTTAACCTTCAACATCAACAACGCCTTCTTACAATCACCACAACCATTGCCAACACTACTTCTAAATGCAGGTTGATTATCTTCTTTCATAGCCGCCACAAGCGCAGCACTAACACCACCTACTCTTGCAAACTCACGTCCATATTTAGAAGCTTCGATATCGGCTTCGACTTCGATACCTGAACAATAAATACGTTGAGACACAAGCATTGCAGCAATCTCTTCAAAAGTTAAGACATAGTCAACACTTTCATGATCATCTTCATACGCTTCTTGTTTCTTCGCCACACATGGTCCAATAAACACAGTGAGGGCATTAGGATAGCGGGATTTCATGAGCTGACCCATAACCATCATTGGTGATTTCATAGTCGATACATAAGGTTTTACTTCAGGATAATGAAGTTTCACCATATTCACAAACGCAGGACAACATGAACTCGTCATTGGTTGTCCATTCGCAATGCGCTCTTTAAGTTCTTCTTTTTCATAGTAAGCAACAATGTCAGCTGCAGCTGCAACCTCAACTACCATATCAAATCCTAATTGGCGAATACCTTCTTTAATTTGTGGAAGTGTTGCGCTATCGAGTTGACCTTGAATTGAAGGAGCAACCATTGCAATCACTTTTTTACCGTTTTTAAGCTGTCCAATCACATCAGACATATGAGAAATATCTTCAATAGCTCCAAATGGACATGCAGTCTGACACGCTGCACAGTTAATGCATTTTTCCATATCAATCTTCGCAATACCGAACTCATCCATACTAATCGCATTGACAGCACAACTTGCCTTACAAGGACGTACTGTTTCTACAATCGCATTAAACGCACATGCCTTAGCACATGCTCCACATTCTTTACATTTATCCATATCAATATGAGCACGATCTGGCCCCATTGTAATCGCATCAAACTTGCATACAACCTTACATGACTTCGCCATACATTTGCGACAGTTATCAGTTATGTGAATCTTTTTGATTGTACATCCATCACACGCAGATTCAATGACATGAACAAATTGTCGCTCATGTGTCACTTCATCTTTGCGAGAATTTGGTAAACGCCCCATCGCCATACGCGTGCGTGCACGAATAATTTCACGCTCTTTGTATACGCAACAACGAAAGTTAGCTTTTAATGTAGGAATAAGTTTGTATGCTAAATCATCATCCAAAGTTGGTGAAATTGATTCATTGAATGATGCAATCGCAACTTCTCTTAATACATCAAATTTAAACTGTCGTGCTTCGTGATCAAAGAGTCCTATGCTGTTCTCCTATTTGTTAATTAATTCACAAGAAATATAGCACAAATGAAAAGCACCTTCAAGTGCTTTTGTGAAAATAATAACTTGTTAGCGTTTTCAGAATTTTTAATATCACAATTAAGTGAATTGTAAGGGTAATCAGTCGTTCAATCTGGAAACTTTGTCGTGCAAGTTGATACAAGAACCCATATCCTCCACTTTGAGAATGAAGGACCTCAACCATGATTAGAATCTTAAGAGTTGTAGGAAAGACAATGTTTGTCATTGAGCCAAGTTCATCTTTAACACGTGCCAGGCGAACTTTAATCCATTCTTCAAACCATGTAGGTGTAAACACTCTCATGACATCTTGTTCATCATCAGTGAGAGAAGTCAGTGCATGGTGTAGTCTTTCATAAACAAGTGGCCATACAATAAACCCTACAATGATATTCACACTTTGCGTTAATCCAAATAAGATTAAACCCAATAAGAGAATAGCAATGGTAGGTGTACTAGCCATCCATTCACTAATTTGTTTAACCCCAACACTTACCCATTTTACTTTAATCCCTATCATCACGAGCACTAAACTAAATAATGATAGCCCTAGCAACATTAACACACTGTGTCCAATTGAATTCATCAAAGCACTAATCCATGATGGATCAAAAAGTAACTCAATGTAATCCGATACAAGTAGTGATAAAGATGGCAACACAGCACTATATGGAGTCCATAAAAGTACCCCTTGGTATATCACAATAAGTAAAGTGAATGCAATCAGGGCGGGTATCATTTTAGCGAGCAATCATAGAAGATTGAAGTTCTAGATCGAAAAGATTTAGAAAATTATTCAGCTCATTAAGTTTCTCTAATGAATAACATGGGAATAAACCTAAAGATTCATAGTTCTTTGACATTGGTTCCATAGAATCCATCATGAGTTTATCTTTTACTGCTCCACGAATATTATTTAAGCGATTTGGAGTATTAAGATTTAGATTATGGGTTGTGGTTAACTGATTCATCACAACACCAATTCGAGATTTATGATACTCATAAAAATACTTACTCACATAAATCCCAGCTTGAGGATAATTCTCTTGTCCATAATGTTTTTCATATACTTCTTGAAGATTAAGAAGTACATGAGCATCATGTTTTTCAATAAGTGTTTGTGCCAATGGATAAGCCATAAGTACCGCATCCACATGTCCACCAACATATAGAGCCATTGCATCTGCCATAGTCCCTACTGCTTGAACTTCCATACTAATTCCTTCTTTTTCGAGAAGATGACGACTTATGACTCCAGGAACCCCCTGTGGTGCAAACACACCTAGCTTTGCATTATTTAAGTCCAAATCTTGAGGACCTAAGATTACTAGATTTCCCCACGAAACAATTCCAATGAGTTTATATGTTGTCTTCCCTTCCATTTGTAGCTTGGTAGCACTAACAATTGGCGCAACAATCATGTCATATGCATTATTAGGATTTAATAACTCACTCATAACTGGATCTGCACCATTGACGACGTCTATGATTGCTAACCCTGGATTCTCAATCATATCTACAAATAATACAGATGGTGCACCTGTAGGAACAAGCACATTCACAATAGCAGTACTAACTTGAGTTTGACATCCAATAAGAAGTAGCCCAGCCACAAGTATCATGCTAAGAAATTTTAATAGTTTCATAATATTCACCTCCCCATTATATTAGTGAATTTTTTAACAAATGTCAATGTACTTGTGAAAATTGCATAAAAAACGGATAAGTTTCCTTATCCGCTACTTAAGATATGTATTAAACCAACTTAAAATCTCTTTATATGATTGTAGTCTTGCTTTAGGTTTACCATTTCGTGTTAAATCATGATTCTCATTATGAAACATAATCATCATAGTTGGAACCCCAAGAAGCTTTAATGCTGAGAACCATTGGTATCCTTGATCAATAGGACAGCGGTAATCCAGCTTAGAGTGAACCACTAAGGTTGGTGTTTTGACTTGTGATACATACTTGAGTGGTGAATTATTCCAAAGTGCATCATGATCAAGTGGCTTTAGTAAGTCAGCTTGAACTTGATCCTTCACAAAATAATGTCCAATATCACTTACACCATAAAATGACGTCCAGTTGCAAATACTACGTATCGTGACTGCAGCTTTAAAACGATTTGTGTGTGAAGTAATCCAATTGGTCATGTATCCACCATAAGATCCTCCCGTAACACCTAATCTTTTTTCATCAATACTTGGGTATTGTTTGAGCGCTTCATCGACAAAACACAAGAGATCATCATAATCGCGTTGACCATACTCCCCTCTTATGTCTGCAAATTCATTGCCTAAACCATCTCCACCTACTGGGTTACAGTACATAACAAAGTATCCTTCGCTTGCCCATATTTGCATTTCATGTGAGTATGCTAAACCATAGACGGTTTTTGGGCCTCCATGAATTACAAGAATAGCTGGATAAGTCTTCTTTGAATCAAAATCTTTAGGAAGAACAATCCAACCATCGGTTGTTCTACCATGATGTGTGATGTGAAGTGGTTTTGGGATGCTAATTGGGTTTTCTTTAAATACTTCTTGGTTATAAGTTGTGAGTACTTTTAGATTTATCGTTGTGATTTCTTGCAGACGCTTAGACGTCATTGAAATTAAGATCAACTCCTCATTAAGTTGACTCAAACCATCACATGATCCCTTTATCTCAACTTCTTGTTCAACACTAAAATCTTTATTAAGAATAATGATTAATGAGTGATCTTTTTTTGTGACATTAAGAATAAGTTTATCTTTAAAGACACCACTTGAAGAAGATGGATATAGTCTTGAATCAGAATTTATACTATTACCTATATTGTAGAATGGATCATAGACTTTCTTGAATTTTCCATTTTCAAGAACACACACAACCATATTTTGATTAAGCCCATGTGTTGAACTATCATTCACATACGCAACGATTTGATTATTAAATAATTCAAATCCTCCTAATCCTACTTTTTGTGTTGAAAGCTTGGTGACTTTGAAGTCACTAAGGGAAGCTTCATAAATAAAACTATGCAGTGGACGAACATCTTTAATGGTATTCGCCATGAATACAACTTTTGATTCATCGTCGCTTAGCTTTATTCCACCCACATTCATATTAATCGGTGTAATTGGGGTTATAGTTTTCCCATCTGCACTAATATGAACTAAGCGTTGTCTTAGTTGGTCAATGAAAGACCCTCCATTAGTATAGAAAGGAACTTCTTTGATGACTTGCATGAAATCAAGATTCTTCATTTCCTTTTCTAATTTCTCTCTTTGTTTCTTTGAGTATGTATGAAACAAAGGATGATCCACATGATAGAGTCCTAACCCAATACAACTTCCATCTTTTAAGAACGTATAGGAAGAAAATGGAAACGGAACACGAAGAGTTTCATATGCTTCTCCACCTTTTAAAGATAGTGCATAGATGGTCGTAAATAAAGGTCCTACTGATTCATCACGTTTAGTATGAAAAACTAAAGTCTCATCATCTTTCCATGATACATTGGACTCCTTTTTTAAGTAGGTCATTTGTTGGTGACCACCTTGATCCATGATCATGATGACATTCTCATACTTATCGTCATCAAGATTCACTTGACTCTTTACATATGCAAGTTTGGTATACGAAGGATTAGCACTAAGAGATGAGAGATACGTAAATGAAGTAAAAGTTTCTGGTTTCATAGAAGACTCCTTGTCTAATTATTATACCACTCAATATAACATGTCAATCACTTAAACTAACCACTGTATCAGTGTACGATATATTATAGGTGGATATATCACTTTATGATATAGGAGAACACATGAACAATATTCAATTAACCGAAACCTCATTACTAATTCTCTCTACCATGCACTCACCCATTCATGGGTATAACATAATGAAACGCATTGATGAAGTTCTACATCCTTTAATGAGTGTAGGTCCAGCCACAATGTACACTACTTTATCAAAACTTGTAAAAAACAAACTATGTGCAATTACAAATGTTCAGAATCGAAAGATATATACTCTTACACCTTTAGGTCAACAAGTTCTTGAAAGTGAGATTAAACGAAGAGAAAAGATGATTGAATTTATGAAGACACAACACAAAACATGGAGAACACAATGAGTACCCTTACTAAAAAAGTATTGATTTCAGCATTAGCTTTTGACTTTAACATTTTTAAACCCGAGCACAAGTTATCTTTCTTAAACTTTGGCGAAGAAGCGGATATGCAAAAACTGCATTTACTTGCAAAAAAAGGGTGGATTGTCACAAAAATACAAGGACTGTTTTACATCTGTGAGAAGAAAGAACCTGAAAATGTTCAATATGCGATTGATTATCGCAAAAATGTAGATGAAGAATATTTAGAAATATTTCAATTAGCAGGTTGGACACCAGTTGATTCTGTCAAACACATTCATCTGTACAAAGCAGATGAAAATGTTACCACACCTTTATTAAGTGATCGTAAAACACGTCTAGAATTTATGACTCAACAAATGAATCTTTTCTTTCGCTACACGATGGTTTCAGTACTAATATTCTACTATTTGAATCTTGTGATCAACTATGCTTTCAATATTCGTAACTCAATATTTATTTCCATAATGGCTGTGATCATATTTATTTCACTTGGTGGGGTTGTCTTTACATTAATGCCACTACTTGGATATTTTGCGAGAGTACAAAAAATAAAGAAGCTAAATATCTGATTATTCATAAAGAAAGAGATCAAAACTTAAAGGTTATGATCTCTTTTTAATAAGTAGTGATAGTATAAATCCAATAAGTAAACCTCCAACACCTGTTCCAATTAATAGTGGAAGATTCATATCAGATTCAGTTGTTAATGTGGCTGGAGTGATAAATAGTGCTAAGGTTAAATCATCAACATCCAAGATTCCATCAATGACTGCTAGGCGAAGTGGATTTGAAGTGTTATTAACATCATAGACTTTTAAGTCAAAATCTCGAAGGTATGGTTCAATCCACCATGACCCACGTATCCCTGAAGGAAGTGGTGAACTTAGCCCAACTGATTGCCCGATAGGATAGTTGAACTCTGGTAAGCCATTGAGTGATAAATCTTGAAATTCAATGAGTAATGGAATATTAATTAGTTTTTCAACAGTTAATAGAATAGTCTGCCCTGCTTGATGAATAAGTAGTTTTTTATTGAGTTTGTATGCTTGATTTAAGAGTTGTGAAGATAATTCCTCATCTTTTTGAAGTTGGATTCCAAGTATTGGAATTGAGATTTGTTCTAGGGTAATCATAGCTTCATCAGGAGTCACAGTAAAGATATCTGTTGAGCGCTCAATATTAATCACAATCACACGTACATCATCATTTTCAGCTACAACATTGACTTCAATAGTATTCAATCCTTCTTCAAGTATTACAATTGTCGGTGCTTCAATCTTAATGGTTGAATCCTTTGATGAAGCATTCACATTTGTAAAGTTGACATCATTGCGTACTGTACATTGGTATGCATCAATAAGATTAGAAAAGTTAATCTCACAAGCACTCACAGTCAAACTATCAATGTCAGTCGAACTAGACACAAATATTGGATTACCAAGTTCATCTTCTCGTCTTATATTGATTGTATAGGTTCTTCGAGAACCATTTTCAGCAGTTACGGTGATATTAAATATATTCTCATAGACATTGAGTGAGAATGTTCCTAATCCTGTCACACGTGCAGAACCATCTTCCACACTCCCTGTAATCGTTACTGATTTGACACTGTTTTCAACATCCGCAACATAATTCAAAGTATTCTTTGAGAAGTTGATATTGACTCCCGTTGCACTTAATGATAATAAGAAATTATTGTTTGATTTTGCAGGAATCATATTCACGGTTGTGTTTGAAGATGTCCCACTAAAATCAGTTGTCCCATTAGATCCACTAACACCACTAAAAGAAATAATCGTGCTTTGCCCAACACTAAAACCAGGTCTTGGTCTAAATCGTAATTGAGCAGCTGTGAAACTTCCACTTTTAGCCGTCTTAAAATTGACAACTAGTCGTGTGCCTACCGCGACATCATGTCCGTTATATGTAAACTCACTTTGTACAAGTTGAAGCTTTGTTGAGTCATAAGAAAAATTACCTTCAACGGCTACAATGCCATTCATATTGGAAACGTTCACATTTACGACAAATTCTTCTCCAGGTTCAATTGATATTGGACTTGGTCTTAGCGTAGTTGTAAAGTTATTCGCAAGGATAGGTGTTAAACCCATCCAAATTAAGAGAATTGATATAATTACTTTTTTCATAGACACAATGTACCATGGATGATTTTAATAATCAAACTAAATGGTTATAACCTTATAAGTGTTTGGGTTTGTTTAAACTATGCTTTATCGCTATAATGAAGTTATGAAATTTATATCACGTTTGATTACTTTAGCAATTGTACTACTAAGTCTTAGTAGTATGAGAATTGCGGCTTACTCTCCGTCTGATTTTATGGTGGAATTTTTAAATCAACCTAATCCCGATTTGATTGTAATGATGCGTCGTCCTTCGACACAATTAGTTTCTCATCCACTCTTTAATCATACAACTCATACTAAAGTATCAGGATTTAATGATATAGACATCATTAATGAACCTTTTAATAATGAACCTTACATCATGCATCTTAAGAGTTCTAGTCATGAACAAACTCTTAATGCATTATCAAAGTTATCGAGTGACAATCGTATTCTCACCATTGAGATTGACGTCTTAAGGCAACCTTTAATGACCTATAACGATCCAGGAAGAAATAATCAGTGGTATCTTAATGCTTTATCATTAAGTGAAGCTCATGATAATCTTGTGTCTTTTGACTTACCATTTGGAGGCTTAAGTGATATCGTGGTTGCGGTAATTGATACTGGTCTTAATCGTAGTCATCCTGAGTTTATTAATCAGTTATGGGTTAATCCTCTTGAAATCCCTAATGATGGCATTGATAATGACAACAATGGCTTTATAGATGATGTGAATGGTGTTAATAGTGATACACGTACGAATAACTTTGAAGATGCAGATGGACATGGAACTCATGTATCTGGAGTCATCGTCGCTAGCACCAACAATAGTATTGGAATGGTTGGAATTGCTCCAAATGTAAAACTAATGAGTATTAAAGCTTCAAGATTCTTTCCTAGCGAAGGAAAAGAACTACTTCCAAGTAGTGCTATTTATACAGGTTTAATGTATGCCTTTGAAAATGGTGCACATATCGTAAATATGTCTTTTGGTAGTTCATATTATTTAGAAAGTGAAGAAACAATGCTTCGAAGCTTATCACAGCACATGATACTAGTCGCTGCTGCGGGAAATGAAAGCAAAGCAATTTCTAATCAAGCATTTTATCCTGCAGCATATGATGGTGTAATTGGGGTTATGTCATATAAGCAGACACCTAATCTTAATGGCACAATTCTAAGTGATTTCTCTAACTTTGATGATGGTAATCATGCAACACGCAATTATGACATTATGGCTCCAGGGCAATATATTTATTCAACGTATTTAAACCAAGGCTATGCATTCATGAGTGGTACTTCAATGGCTTCTCCAACAGTAGCTGGGGTTGCAGCTTTGTTAATGACTAAACTTGGTGGATTTTCAGTGTATGATGCACCAACGATTTCTAAACTTCTAATTAGTCAAAATCCAAAAGCATTAGGCAAGATTGTGAATAGTGTTGAATATCGATATCCTAAATTAAATGCACTTAATACCTTAAAGATCAGTCCAGTCATTAATGAAGTCTTAGCATTTAATGAAAACGGAATATTTAATTTCACGATCTTTGGTGATTATTTCCTTCCTGGATTAGAAGTTCTTATTAATGATGTTCCCGTTGAATCAGTCACTCATGATTCGATGAAGCAAGTAAAATTCAATGTAGAGTTAAATCCCCAAACAGTTGTTAAACTGACATTAAAGCATCCTGATAATACCCAAGTATCAAAAGATATATTTGTAGAGGGTGATATTCCTGTACAGAGTATCCAGGTAAACCCAACCTCACTTACATTCTCAGACAGTACACCTCAAAGTATTAATGTCACTGTACTTCCTGAAAATGCAACGAATAAATCTTTAATCTTTACTTCACTTAATCCTAATGTTGCGAGTGTGAATGCAGAGGGTCTTGTGACTCCTATTACTAATGGAAACACTACAATACGTGTTCAAACGCTGGATTTATCAATTACAAAATTAGTTGAAGTAAATATTTCATTGACTCAAGTCAATATTACATATCGTGTTAATGATGATCGTTTTCCTACGAAAAGTAGTATCTCTGCTTTGATTAGTGGTTCCACAACTCAAGTTAGCTCAGGTTCAAAGGTTGCAGCTGCTTCTAATGTAGAGTTAGCAGTAAGTGTCCCTGCAGGATATATTGTAGTGTCATGGATTGTGAATGGAATAAAATATGAAACAAGAGATACAACTCAAGAAGTAGCATTAACTCAAGCTAATAATACTGTGGTGGTTGAACTTGTTAGACGTGGGGATTTAAACAATGATGGTAATCTTAGTACCACTGATCTTGTACAGTTACAACGTTTACTAGCAGGGATACTTAATAGTACCCTTGAGCGTCAACTTGCGGGTGATGTGAATGAATCGGCAACCATAACAACCACTGACTTAGTACAACTTATGAGAATTCTTGCAGGAATTCCATTGACTGAGAAAACGCTGAAAGAATAAACGACCTAGAGATCTAGGTCGTTTTACTTGTTCACGATATAATCGAAGATGTCATCTCGAATAGGAGTATTAAGCCCTAATGTGAATTCTACGGCTTGAGTCTTTCCATCCTTTAAAACTATTTCTTGAGGTGCATCATGCATATTGACTTCACCTAAGTACACGAAGTGTTTTTCATCACTTGCTTTCTTTCGAACAAATAACATGACTTCATAATCTGGAAACAAAGTAATAATAGATTGGATTTCTTTTGAATCAAGTCTTCGCTTACTTTTTGAAATCCATATCATGGTGTCTTTAGACACAAAATGATCATGATATTGAATGGAAGATGAAATAGATTCATCTTTATGGTAATTCACAAAAATAGGTATGGTTTTAGTATCATGATGAATGAAGTATCCTCCAACATTTTGCTCGATAACCATATCATTCCATCCTGCAATTTGCATCACTTCTTTTGTTGTATAGGTTTGATATAATGTAAAACCTGTAGGTTCAATGTTGTGTTTATAATAAGTAAAGTATCGATACAATGCAAAATCTATCAGTTCTATCACCATTGCCTTATAGATTGGATCTTTAAGATCATCTGTAAATGACTGGTTTAACCTTAAACCTGATGCCTCAGGATCTAATAGTTTAACTCCTTGAAAAGAGTTCTTCCCAGTTCCTGTTAACCACTGATTAGATAGAATATTCTTAATATTGATTACTTCATAAGAATGAAGAATAATCCCTTCTTCACTTAATCTTTTCTCAAGTCTTGTCTCAATATTGTCATTGAGTATTAAAGCTAATTGTAAAGTGTAAGCTTCATGAGGGCGTTTACCATAAGCCATGAATTTTGATAAAAACTGAATGCTCTTCCATTGTCTCTCACTGAGTTCTACTTTTAGAAAACCTTCTTTTTGTAGAAATACATGATAGCTTAGATAGTTTGGATTCGCAAAGAATAGTGTTGGATCCATTGCTTTCTCTTTCTCAAAATCCATTAGAGATGGTAGTCTATTAAGTCTTTGAACTAAGCCTTCAAATTGAGAAATAAGAAACTTTTTATGGTTGAATCTTACTTTATCTAAGGATTCAAATATTCGATCCTTAACTACTCGCTCTAGATTAATAGTCGATGGTCCATAGATTAACTTTGTTCCTTCATGAACGAAGCGTCTAAGTGTTTCTTTTTGATAGGTGCGATCAGATGAAAGTGCTAGAGGGATGTGAAAATTGTTTGTATAGTTTCCAATGAAATCAAGAACTAATACATATTCCTTCATATCAAATTTTCTTAGTCCTCGACCTAGTTGTTGCACAAAGATAATGGCAGATTGAGTAGGACGAAGCATGATAATCTGATTTAGACTCGGGATATCTACTCCTTCATTCAGTACATCCACTGCGAATAAATAGTTAACCGTTCCACTTTGATCACTTTGAAGTTGTCTGATTAAAGCTTCTTTTTGCAAAGTATCATCACTTCCTGAGATAACTTCTGACTTCAGATTGTAAATGCGACCATACTCATTAAACAAACGATTAAGCTCAATAGCTTCTTGAACACGAGATACAAAGATAAGTCCTTTTCGCTTAATGTCTCTAACTTCATAGAGATTGATTTGTCTTATAAGATGATTAACACGATCTTCACTCACTAAATGTTTTAAGTCAGTATGATCATCAATAAGGTTTCCATTAATCAAAAGATCCTTAATTCCATAATAGTGAAATGGCACAAGCATGTTCTCTTTGAGAGCATCATTAAGTCTTATCTCATAGGCCACATGATAATTAAAGGCTTCATAGACATTGAATCCATCCATCCGCTCTGGAGTCGCACTCATCCCTAGCATAAAACCAGGTTTAAAGTAATTCATACATTTTTGATATGTTGGTCCACCAACGCGATGTGCCTCATCAATAATGATCATATCAAAATACTTAGGATCAAATGATTCCATCTTATTTGGTTGTGATAATGATTGTATGGTCGCAAAGATATAGTCTGCCTTCACATCATTGTAAGTTCCACTAATCTTTCCATAGCTGATATTTTGGCTTTGAGTTCTTTTAAAAGCGTGCATTGCTTGATCAAGAAGTTGTTCGCGATGAGCAATAAACAATAATCGTTTTGGTTGATGATGTGCAACATCAAATGCAGCTAACAGAGTTTTTCCAGTTCCTGTAGCTGAGATAAGTAAACTGCGTTGATGCCCTTGTTTGCGAGCTTCCTCTAGAGCATGAAGAGCAACGACTTGCATTGAATTAGGTTTAAGTTTAATTGCGTCATATACTGATGTCTTTTCTTGAACCATCAGTTGATCTTGCATGGTGCGTTTTTTGTATAATGCTTCATATTCTGCTAAGACTTCTTCATTCAATTGATCCGATCGCTTCCATAATCGATTAAAATCATGAACAACTTCTTTAAATAATTGTCCTTGGTGCGTTGAGTGAAGTAAGATATTCCACTCTGTGTTCACACTTAATGCTTCTTGAGTCAAGTTTGAACTTCCTAAAAGTAACTTTTGATGATCATGATAATGAAATAGTGTTCCCTTCACGTGCATTGCATCGACTTGATTTAATCTTATTTCAAGGTTAGAAAATGACATGAGTTTGCGAATCGCACTTGGCGAAGTAAAACTAAGATAGGCAGACAAGATAATCTGACCTTGAATGTCTTTTTGTTCACACTCAATGAGTGTTGAAAACAATGCTTGTAATCCGCTCTCACTTAAAAAAGCAATCGCCATTTGAAATGATTGACACTCTAATAAATGTGTTTGATAGACACTTAGAACTTTTAAAGCTTGATCTTGTTGGTTAAGGACTAATTGAGGTTTAGTCTCTTGATTTGCATGATGTTGATCATCGATAAATCCAACCATTAAACCATCCATTATTTTACTATTCATAAACACCCCACATATAAAATTATTATAGCAGCTCTCTATTAAAAAACCCATGACATATGTCATGAGTTATTGAAGTTGTTTTTGAATAAAGTCTGTAATGTTTTGATATGCAATCTTTCTTACTTCTTCTTTAGTAAATCCTACTGTTGATAAAGCTTGAATTAGATTTTGTGACATACTTGCATCTTGAAGATCTACAGCCATGGAATGTGGACCAAATGGTTCTTTTAAGAAATCCATATAGTCAAATCCAATACATAGATGATCTGCACCTACAAGCTCTTTCATTGCTCTCGCATGTTGTGCTAACTCTAATGCACTTTGACGATTTGGATTAGAAGATATAAACTTCTTAACCGCCACAAGTCCTATTAGACCACCACTATGTACAATGGATTTGATTTGCTGATTCGTAAGATTACGCTCAACATTTTGCTTTTCACGAGTATTAGAATGTGTTGCGATAATAGGAGACTTTGAAACACTGCAAATATCATAAAATGCTTTTTCATTCGCATGAGAGACATCCACAATAATCTTCTTTTCATTAAGCCTTTGAATGACTTCTTTTCCTAATGGTGTTAATCCACGTCTTGGATCTCCTAGAACTCCAGTTGACAACATGTTTTGATCATTCCAAGAAAGTGATGCACAACGAATACCAATGTTGTACATGAAATCAACCATCGCTAAGGCATCATCCCCTTCTTTTAGAAATCCCATGCCTTCAACACTCATAATGACATTAAGTTTAGACTCACTCATTGAACCATCTAAAGAAAGATGAATGCGATCACTATTTTGATCAATCTCTTCTCTAAGTGATTCCATCATAAAAATTGCATCCTCTATGCTCTCATTTCCATCAAAGAAACAAGCCATATTAATGCCAGCAATCTCCCCTTTTTCAAACTTAGGAAGATGGAAACGTTTTAAAATGTCTTTTTCGCCACTTTTGCGCTTATCGGCGACATCCATACCAATATCCGCGTGCATATCAAATATTTTCATACTGTTTATTATATAATATTGACATACAAACCGCACACTTAAATGTAAAGGAAATTATGTGATGATTAAAGCACTGATTAATACTAACTTCCCTCATAAAGATGAAACCATCATGATTATAAAAGATGGAATCATTACTTCATTTGAAGATACACTTCCTGATGATTTTGATGGAGAAATACTAGATACCCTCGGGGCAACCCTATACCCAGGCTTTATTGATGCTCATATGCATCTAGCTTGGTATGGACAACTGCTTCACTCTTTGACTTTGTTTGAATGTGATAGTCATATAAAGATTCAATCTAAAATTAAGACCTACATAAAAGATCATCCCAAGTTAGAAATCCTTCAAGCCAAAGGCTACAATGATGGATCTTTTAAGAATGAACCAAGACTTACACGACATGATCTTGATTTAGTAGTCTCAAACATTCCAACTGTCGTAACACGAGTATGTAATCATGTGGTTGTTGTGAATACGATGTTGCTAGAGCAGATAGTGAATCACTTTGGACAAGATCTTGATGATACTTATTTTGAAAAAGATGATCATGGTGCATTCACAGGAGTGATTAAAGAGTTAGGGATTGGTTATGTGAATGCACTATTACCAACACTTACAACACATGATTACCAAAACTTTCTTAAGACAGCTGCACAAAAATGTTTATCCTATGGAATCACAACTGTGGGTACTAATGACTTATGGATGCATAATCCTGAATACTTAATGGTTAAAGAAGCCTATGAACACTTTACTTCTGAAAAACAACTACGAGTATCTCATCAAATAAAGATGGATGAACTCTCTGACTTTGAAGTACTACAATTAAACCCAATTAAAGAAGATGACTTTCAGTTTAGTGGTCCTTGTAAGATGTTTGCGGATGGAAGCCTTGGTGGTAAAACTGCACTGATGAGTCAACCATATCTCAATACACAGACTTATGGTGAATCTACTATTGACCAAGACCATTTAGAAGCGATGGTCAAGAAAGCGAATGAATATGGTATGCAAGTTGTTGTACATGCGATTGGTGATCAAGCCATTGATAATGTTGCGAAAGCCTATGCTCCATTGACTCATGCTGGTAATCCTTTAAGACATACGATTATTCATATCCAGATCACACGACCTGATCAAATAGCCTCTTTAGCAAGACTTAACATCATGGGTATGGTTCAGCCAGTATTCTTAAGAAGTGATGCTCCACTACTTCAAGAGCGATTACCACAAACAATCATTGATCATTCCTATGCTTGGAAAAGCATGATAGATCATGGTATGAAGATTGCCTTCTCAAGTGATGCTCCGATTGAAGATCCTAATGTGTTTGTAGGGATGCATAGTGCAATGACGCGTATTGATGCCTATGGTGTTTTCCCACAAGGGCATCAACCTTCACAGTGTTTAGATTTAGATACTACCTTAAATCACTTCACAAAGCTTGGTGCCTATTTACTTCACCAAGAACATCATTTAGGACAACTTGAAGTTGGTTATAAAGCAGATTGTTTTGCATCACATGTTCCACTTGATTCTTTGAGTGATGAAGAACTACTTAATCATCATGTGTTATGGACTATGGTGGATGGAAAGATTGTGTATCAAAAGGAAGACTAAAAAAGCATGAGGATTCATGCTTTTTTTATTGATTTATACACTTAAGGCCTGACCTGACCTACCTTTTTTGGTTTGTAATGTCCCATACCCTGTGATATACCCATTTGATTAAAATTATTACTACCCCAAGCTATAATTTCTCCATTATTCTTTAATACCATATTGGTAAATGTGTAACTTGAAAACATCGACACATCATCTAAGAGTTTAACAGGACTTTTAGGAATATTGTCATGTCCTAATCCTAATTTACCACTTCGATTACTTAATCCCCATAACGACTTATCTTGAGTTAAGATAAAGGTTGAAAATGAGTTGGATTGAACCTCAATGACATTATCCATGATTTTATACGGCACAGATATAAACTTTTGTTCAGAATCATTAATACGATTGTACTCATTGTTTCCTAAACCATACAGTGAATTATTATGATCAATGAGATAAATAGTACCATGAGCATAGGCTAAGTCTTTTACATTCATATCAAAAGAAATTTCTAATGGTGTTCTTATACATTTCTGAGTTTGATCAATCATGAACTCGTTAATAATGTCATATTTGACACTAGTTTCATTTCTGCTTCCCCAAATGAAGAACCGTCCATCTTTTGTCTTTGCGATTGCATTAGAGGTATAAGGTGCCACATACAATGCTTCAACATCATCCAAGACATGATTTACCTTTCTACTCGCATTAGATTCATTAGGATTAAATGGGGATACACGACAATACTCATAGCTATTGATTCCATTAATCCATAGTGAATCATCATTCTTTAAAATATATGTTAATCCTGAATCATTACCCCATATATTTTTAACATCTTCTAATACTAACACCTTAACATCATTTTGGTTAAAAAGTGGTGAAGTAAAGGTTCGATATGATCCCCATTCCCATAATGTTCCATCAGTTTTAAGTGCTACAGTATGACTGCTATCTGCAATTACTTGAACAACATCATTCATGATTTTAACTGGGCCATCACCATAATCAATACCTAACCCAAATAAAACATTGTTCTCATCAATGATATATGATCTTTCACTTACTGTAATTTGTTTTATCGAAGAATTGAACTCAAAAGGAACTATAAACATTTGACAACCACTCAACAACAACACCATTATAATTATAAATTTTAGTTTCATAATGCTTCCCCCAAGTACTATGTGGATTATATCACGCTATAAAGTGAGCAACAATCTTGTTTATTTATATTTTTTTGAAAAACATCATTATTTATTGTTTTGTCAAAAATCTTTAACTTTTAAAGAAAGTAACCGTTTACATCACAGAACTTTCACAATTTCATCGATATTTCACGCACAATAACCTTGTTTTTAAGGAAAGAGAGGAGTAAAGTGTAACTTAATTTGATGTTCAAAGTTTGAATGTCAAAGTAAATCAAAAAGGAGAACATACATATGTTTGAACAAGTTAAAAAAGTACTCGTGGATGCAGTCCATGTCGATGACGCTCTCGTCATCCCTACTGCCACTCTCAAGGATGATCTTGGAATTGATTCATTAGCCGCTGTTGAACTTGCCCTTGAACTCGAAACAAGCTTTGATGTTCGCATTGAAGATGCAGAGCTTGCAAATCTTGTAACAGTGCAAGATGTGGTTGAACTAGTCACAACCAAATTAAACTAAGGGTGGCCACACCCTTAGTCTTTTTTATATAGAAAGATCCTTATGATGAAAGATAAACAAACAATAAAAACCATCATTGATCTATTTGAATCAAGTGATGTTGCGAAAATGGAATTAGAACTTGAAGGCTTCAAGATTAAACTTGAAAAGGCTCAGCCTGTTATTGTACACCAAGTGCAAGAAGCAGCTGTCCCAACTTTCAGTTCACCTCAACCCACAATAACCTCTGAAAAAAGTGAAGTCACTGAACCTGTTTTAGGTCACGAGATTAAAGCACCATTAGTGGGTACTTTTTATCATTGTCCCTCACCAACCAGTGATCCTTTTGTGAAGGTTGGTGATCGAGTTAAGAAAGGTCAAGTGGTTGGTATCATTGAAGCTATGAAAGTCATGAACGAAGTGACCTCACCCTTTGAAGGTGTGATCACACATGCGTGTACTTCTCACAATTCTTCAGTGTCCTTTGGACAAGTACTCTATAAGGTTGATGCTCATGATTAAAAAGATGTTGATTGCTAATCGTGGTGAGATTGCTGTGCGTATTATGCGTACATGTAAAGAAATGAATATCATGACGGTCGCTATCTATTCGCTTGCTGATGAAGAAAGCTATCATGTGAAGTTTGCTGATGAAGCGATTTGTGTGGGTGAAGCCCATGCTTCAAGTTCTTATCTTAATATGAACAATATTATTATGGCTGCTTTAAATAGTGGCTGTGATGCAATACATCCAGGATTTGGTTTCTTAAGTGAAAATGCAATCTTTGCCTCTTTAGTTACTCAAGTGGGTTTAATCTTTGTGGGTCCTAGTGCTCACCTTATTGAACTTATGGGTAATAAAGTTAAAGCTAAACAAGCCATGATTGAAGCTCGTATTCCTGTGATTCCAGGATCTGTTGGGGCAATTAAAGATTTTAGTGAATGCGAAAACATTGCAGCTAAGATTGGATTTCCCCTCATGATTAAAGCAGCAGCCGGTGGTGGTGGTAAAGGAATGCGCTTTGTATTTGAGAAACAAGACCTTGAAAATGCCTTCTATGGTGCAAAACAGGAAGCATTGGCTGCTTTTGGAAATGATGAAATGTATGTTGAGCGCTACTTTACACAAACAAAACATGTGGAAGTTCAAATTGTTGCGGACAAGCATGGTCATGTCTTGCATTTGTTTGAGCGTGATTGCTCCTTTCAAAGACGTCATCAAAAAGTGATTGAAGAAGCACCGTGTGTTGCACTTACTAAACTACAACGACGTAAATTATTAAGTGATGCTGTG
Organism: Erysipelothrix sp.; assembly: GCA_018335655.1. Lineage (GTDB taxonomy): Bacteria > Bacillota_I > Bacilli_A > Erysipelotrichales > Erysipelotrichaceae > UBA6182. The sequence continues at coordinate 9,128 of JAGXRX010000041.1, read as the reverse complement.
AGAGCTGCAAAAGCTGTAGGCTATGATAGTGTTGGAACCATTGAATTTCTCATGGATTCAACTGGTCAAACCTATTTCATGGAAATGAACACACGTATTCAAGTAGAACATCCTGTCAGTGAAATGATTACGGGGATCGATATTATTAAAGTCATGATCTTAGCTGCTCAAGGTAAACCTTTACCTTTTACTCAAAAAGATGTGGTTGTTCATGGTACAAGTATTGAATGTCGCATTAATGCTGAAAATATACGAGCAAACTTTGCTCCTAGTCCTGGCACTATTTCTTTTATGCATGTTCCATTTGGGGCTCATGTACGCATTGAAACATCTATGTATCAAGGAGCAACGATTACTCCTTACTATGATTCTATGATTCTTAAACTTATTGTCTGGGGTCAAACCCGTTTAGAAGCCATTAAAAGAATGCGAGGCGCATTAGAAGAACTCATCATTGAAGGTGTTCACACAAATATTGAATTTCATTATCTTGTGTTACACCAAAAAGAATTCATTGAAGGACGTTACACTACTGAATACGCCAGTGCATTCATAAAGGAGTTGAACACAGTTGAAGAATTTATTCGAACAACGTAAAAAACAAATTTCAGGATTTAGAACAATCATGAATGTCACCCGACATTTGTTTGCGAAAAAAGAAATGCCTGATGACGTCATTCATGTGTGTACCCACTGTCATAAACCAGCCACACTGACGCATCATTATAATAACCTTAATGTTTGTCTACATTGCGATGCTCATGAAAGGCTTTCTTCATATGAGCGAGTAAATCAAATTGTGGATGAAGGTACATTTAACCCAATGTGGGATAACTTAAGTACACATACTTCATTAAACTTTCCTGATTATCAAAAGAAACTATCCCAAGCTAAACATCAATCCAATATGAATGAGGCTGTTCTTGTGGGAGAAGCATGTGTTTCTAATCATAAAGTTGCCTTAGGGATTATGGATGCTAACTTTATGATGGGTAGTATGGGATCACTTGTGGGTGAACTCATTACTCGCCTTATTGAGCATGCTGTCGAACAAAAACTACCTCTCATCCTCTTTACCGCTTCAGGTGGAGCTCGGATGCAAGAAGGGATTGTATCACTAATTCAAATGGCTAAGACAACTCAAGCCATGGCAAAGCATCATGAGCAAGGACTACTAAGTGTAGTGGTTTTAACCCACCCTACTACGGGTGGTGTGAGTGCTAGCTTTGCAATGCTAGGTGATCTTACTTTAGCTGAACCTAATGCCTTAATCGGTTTTGCAGGAAAACGTGTTATTGAGAAAACCATTCAACAAACTTTACCTGATCATTTTCAGAGTGCTGAATTTGGTCTAGACCAAGGATTTATTGACATGATTGTTCATAGAAGACAACTCAAAGAAACCTTATCCTATGTCTTATCATGGGTGAAAGGAGAAAACCATGCGCCTACAAGCTTATGATCATGTGATGATTGCACGTGACAAAGATCGCATTAAAGGCAAAGGCCTTGTCGATGCCTTATGTGATGATTTTAAAGAAATTCATGGAGACAAAGCTTTTGGAGATGATCCAAGCATGCTTTGTGGCTGTGGTGTTATTGAAGGTCATTCTGTCATGATCATTGCCCAAGTTAAAGGGGTTAATACTCAAGACAATGTTCATAAAAACTTTGGTATGAATCAGCCTGAAGGCTTTAGAAAAGCCATTCGTTGCGTAAAACTTGCAAATAAACTACGCATTCCCATTGTAAGCATTGTCGATACTCCTGGTGCATACCCAGGAATTGGTGCTGAAGAGCGTGGTCAACATAGTGCGATTGCACATTGCTTACTTGCCTTTGCGCAAGCGAGTGTTCCTATTGTCACCATTGTCTTATCTGAAGGTGGAAGTGGTGGTGCATTAGCTTTAAGTATTGCCAATCATATTATTATGTTTGAGCATGCCGTTTATTCAATCTTATCTCCTGAAGGATTTGCATCGATCTTATATAAAGATGCTTCCAAATCAAAGGAAGTGGCAGAACTCATGGGATTAACGTCATATGACTTACACAAAGCTGAGTTTATTGATGAGATTGTTGATGAGTCGGTGTCAATGCAAGAGGCAATTAAGACATGCAAAAACATGTGTGTGCATCAACTAAAGACACTTAAGACAAAAAGTAGTGAATGGCTCATCGCTCAAAAACAAGCGAAGTTTAGAAAGATAGGGTCTGATTATGGGATTTAAATGCAGTGCTATGGGCCATGCCCTAGGAGAGCGAATCTTAACTAACCATGAGTTATCACAGATGGTAGATACAACTCATGAGTGGATACAAGAGCGTACAGGAATACAACAACGTCACATTAGTGACTCTCAAAATACATCAGATTTAGGCGCACTAGCCCTTAAAAATGCATGTGAACGCTACGATATTGATTTAAATAGTATTGAAGCGATTATTGTCGCAACGATGACACCAGATAGCTATACTCCTTCTACGGCTTCACTTATTCAAGCAAAAGTAGGACTTAATCCTACTAAACTTATGGCGTTTGATGTGAATGTGGCTTGCAGTGGATTTGTGGTAGCTTTAGATCTTACGAGTGCCTTACTTGAAACAAAACGCTTCAAGCGCATTGCAATTATAGGTGCGGAAGTCTTCTCTAAGATTATTGATTGGGAAGATCGTGGTACTTGTATCTTATTTGGAGATGGAGCTGGGGCCATGATTTGTGATTATGATCCATCAAGGCCATCTTGTGTCAGTGTAAACCACAGTGAAGGCGATATCGATCAAACACTTCAAGCATGTGGTGTACCTTTACTTAAAGAAGCACAACACAAACAAGTGCTCACCATGAAAGGTAAAGATGTCTATCGTTTTGCGGTAGATGTCATACCAAAGGTCATGCATGAATGCCTAGTTAGTGCCAATCTTAGCTTAGATGACGTGAATCACTTTGTGCTTCATCAAGCGAATCAAAGAATTATTGATTATGCAGTTAAGAAACTTGAGATTGATCCAAGTAAAAGTATTTCAAATATTGCCTTAGTTGGTAATACTTCTGCAGCTTCAATTCCAATCGCATTGTCTATGGCTTTAGAAAATAAAACCGTTCATTTTAATGAGCGTATACTTTGTGTTGGTTTTGGTGGAGGCCTAAGTTATGGTGCTTCAACCTTCATACTATAAAAAGGAGAACTCATGTTACTTCATGAAATACTAGGGATTAAGTATCCCATTATCCAAGGGGCTATGGCTCATATTGCTACCCCGGAATTTGCAGCTACAGTTTCTAATACTGGTGCTTTAGGTATTGTTGCGACAGGAACAATGGACGCAGCACGTGCTGAAGAAGCTATCTTAAAATGTAAATCACTCACCGATAAACCTTTCGGTGTTAACTTAATGCTTATGAATCCTCATTGCGATGCAATTGTGGAAATCATCATTAAACATAAACCTGTGATTGTAACTACAGGAGCTGGTAATCCAGGTCCCTATATTCCTCGACTCAAAGCTGCAGGAATAAAAGTTGTTCCAATTGTACCTACTGTTTCACTCGCTCGACGACTTGAACAAGTTGGAGCGGATATGGTCATTGTGGAAGGGACAGAATCTGGAGGACATGTTGGGGAAATGACGACATTAACTTTAGTTCCTCAAGCGGTCGATGCCTTAAAAATTCCAGTCATTGCAGCAGGAGGCGTTGGCGATGGTCGTACTATGGCTGCTGTATTAAATTTAGGTGCTATTGGCGTTCAAGTGGGGACTGTCCTACTTACTGCTTATGAGTGTCCATGTCATGATAACTACAAACAAGCTGTGCTCAATGCAAAAGATTCAGATACTATCGTTACTGGACGTAGTGTTAGTGCACCTACACGTATATTAAAAAATCAAATGTCAACCGAGTACATAAAGCTTGAAAAAGCAGGTGCGACACGTGATGAACTTGAGCACTTAACGTTAGGTTCACTTCGTCGTGCTGTATTTGATGGTGATATGAAAAATGGATCACTAATGATGGGACAGATTGCTGGAATGATGAAAACACTTCGTCCAATGCAACAAATCTTTGATGATATGATTCGTGAAACTAAAGAGCAGGCAAAACGATTTAAAGAAATCGATGATGCGCTATGAGGATTGCCTTACTTTTTCCAGGACAAGGGGCTCAAAAGATGGGGATGGGCTTAGATTTCTATGAAACCTTTCCTCAAGTGAAGGCCATTTATGATGATTATCCTCTCATTCGTGATATTTGTTTTAAGAATGAGAATGATGGCTTATCACACACCTTGACAACTCAACAAGCGATACTACTCACTAGCGTGAGTATGGCGTCCTTACTTAAGAAGCATCTTCCGATAGTGGCGATGGCAGGTTTATCTTTGGGTGAATACAGTGCCCTAGTTTGCTCTGAAGCATTGTCTTTAGAAGATGCCATGCCACTTATTCAAAAACGTGGCAGCTTAATGCAAGAAGCACTCAAAGATCATGATTCTGGTATGAGTGCCATTATCAGTGAAGATTTAGATCTGATTAAGAAGATTGTAGAAGAAGCAAGTCAGTTTGGAGTATGCTCTATCGCCAACATTAATGCCCCAAATCAAGTTGTGATGTGTGGTAGCAAAGTTGCGCTTGACGTTGCTAAGACAAAACTTGTGGAAGCAGGTATTCGCAAAGTGATTCCTTTGCGTGTTGCGGGGGCATTTCATAGTGCTTATTTAAAAGAAGTATCACAACCATTGAAGACAGCACTACAAGAAGTTTCTTGGGAGACTTCAATATGTCCAATCATTATGAATGTGGATGCACTCCCACATACGCATAGCTTTATCGAACCACTAAGTGCACAAATCTATTCTTCAGTATTATGGATGGATTCACTTATTGCCTTAGAGGCTTTGGGTGTGGATACCTTGATTGAATTAGGACCCTCAAGTACATTATCTTCAATGATTCAAGCGACATGTCCTAGCGTAAAACATTATGTTGTGAATGATGTACTTTCATTTGAAAAAACATTAAAGGAGTTATTATGAATCGACCAGTTGTTTTAATTACAGGAGCATCTAAAGGAATTGGCGCAGCCACTGCACTAACGTTCGCACAAGCTGGATATGACGTTGTTATAAACTATTCAAGCAGTGAAGCAAGTGCAAATCAGGTCGCATCACTATGTCAAGAAGCAGGTGCTCAAACCTTAGTGATCAAAGCCAATGTGGCAGATGCTCAAGATTGCATGCGTATGATAGATGAGACATTAAACACTTTCTCTCGTATTGATGTTCTTGTGAACAATGCAGGTATTGTAAAGGATAATCTTTTACTTAGAATGAGCGAATCAGACTTTGATGATGTCTTGTCTATTAATCTAAAAGGAACATTTAATTGCTCAAAGCTTGTGGCAAAAGTCATGATGAAACAACGCTCTGGAGCTATTGTCAATGTCTCTTCAATTATTGGAATTGTAGGCAACGCAGGACAAGCAAACTATGCAGCATCCAAGGCAGGCATGATTGGTTTCACAAAATCATTAGCACTTGAGTTAGGTTCACGTGGTATTCGTGTGAATGCAGTCGCTCCTGGGTTTATTGAAACGGATATGACGCATGAACTCACTCAAGAGATAAAAGATGCCATGACGAGTCGAATACCTCTTAAATCACTTGGAAAAGCGAAAGATGTAGCTGATGGAATTTTGTTTTTAGCTCAAGCACCGTATATTAGTGCACACACCTTAGTTATAGATGGAGGATTAACTCATGTTGGATAAACAATTAAGACGCGTCGTCGTCACAGGTCTTGGAGCTGTGACACCCATAGGTAATACAGTGGATAGTTTTTGGAATAATGTTAAAGAAGGTGTGTGTGGTATTAAACCCATTACTGCCTTTGATACAACAAACTACAAGGTAAAACTTGCAGGTAGTGTGGATCCTTTTAATATGGAAGAATACTTTTCATTAAGGGAACTTAAAACATGTGATCGCTTTACTCAGTTTGCACGAATTAGTGCTAAACAAGCGATGCTGGATGCTAAACTTCCAGACACCATTGACTACCATCGCTTTGGTGTCATTATTGGTTCAGGTATTGGTGGAGTTGGTAGTATTGAATCTGCCCATCATCAAATGATTGATCGTGGACCTACTCGTGTTACACCTTACTTCATTCCTATGGCACTTGTTAATCTTGCAGCTGGACAAGTTGCGATTGATAATCATGCTCGTGGATATTGTGCATGTGTGGTCACTGCATGTGCTGCAGGGGCCAATGCAATTGGAGATGCCTTTCATAAAATTAAGTTTGGCTTAATGGATATCATGTTAGCTGGTGGAAGTGAAGCTTCAATTACTCCATTATCCATAGCTGGGTTTATGGTTATGCGTGCTCTTAATGAGAGCACAGATCCTAATCGTGCATCAATTCCCTTTGATAAAGAGCGTAGTGGCTTTGTGATGGGTGAAGGAGCAGGTGTCCTTGTTCTTGAAGAATATGAACATGCGAAAGCTCGTGGTGCTCATATCTATGCTGAAATCGTTGGTTATGGTGCAACATGTGATGCTCACCATGTGACTGCTCCTATTGAGAGTGGTGATGGTGGTGCACAAGCGATGATTATGGCCATGAAAGAAGCAGGAGTACAACCAAGTGAGGTTGATTACATCAATGCTCATGGAACTTCTACCCCACTTAATGATAAAACAGAAACCAAAGCCATTAAGACTGCTTTAGAATCCTACGCAAGTAGTGTTGCAGTCTCTTCAACTAAATCCATGACAGGACATATGCTTGGAGCAGCAGGAGCTGTAGAAGCAATCATTGGTATAAAAGCCATTGAAGAAGGATTTATTCCCGCAACTATTAATACCAATGCAGATGATCCTGAGTGTGATATCGATGTTGTGCCAAATACTGGTCGCTCACAAAACGTCAATGTCGTCTTATCCAATTCCTTAGGATTTGGTGGTCATAATGCAACACTTTGCTTTAGAAAGGTAAATTCATGAAATTAACATCAGATCAAATTCAACAAATACTTCCTCACCGTTATCCATTTCTTTATGTGGACACTGTGGTGGATACGCCTACCCCTACTAGCATCATTGCGAAAAAGAACATCACCGTCAATGAAGCTATCTTTCAAGGACATTTTCCTAATAAACATGTATTCCCAGGAGTTCTAATTGTAGAAGGATTAGCAGATACAGGGGCAATTCTTGTACTCCTTAATCCTGAACATGAAGGAAAATATGTATTTTTTGCAGGCATCAATCGTATTCGATTTAGAAAAATGGTAGCTCCAGGAGACACACTATATTATCACGTAGCCCTCAAGAACATAAGAGGGACAATTGGTATTGCAACAGTCAAGGCAACTCTTGATGCCCTTGATGGTCAAGTTGTGTGTGATGGAGAGATTCTCTTTGCGATTGGTAACTAAAGCACTACGATTCTCTGTGTTGATGATATTGTTACCTTTTGCTCATCTTGATGCCTGGATGAGTCATAAACACACTAAAGACAAGATTCATCACAGAGTTCAATTCTGGTCAAAATTAGGGCTAAAGATTCTTAACAAACCATTGATTGTTGTGAATCAAGAACGAACACAGGATTTATCTCATACGCTTGTAGTATGTAATCATCAAGGTTTGATTGATCCGTTACCAATTATGGTCGCCATGAAATCACCAATGAGTTTTGTATCTAAGATGGAAAATAGGAAGATTATCGCAATTGGTGAATGGGGAAAAGCAATTGATATTATTTATTTTGATCGTGATACGCTTGAAGGCAATGTGAGAATGCTTCGTGAATGTACCCAACAACTTAAAGCTGGAGGGAATGTTCTTATCTTTCCTGAAGGAACACGTTCGAAGAGTGATACTATGAATGCTTTTAAATCAAAGGCATTTGGAATCGTTAAGATGGCAAAAGCTAATGTCCTTCCTTTATCATTAAGCCATGCCTATGATCCATTTGATTCTAAGATCAATGAAAAGATAACCATTCATGTTCATCCACTTATTCCTTATGAAGATATTAAATCTTTAAGTGTTGAAGAAATGAGCCAAACCATTTATGACATTATCGAAAAAGACATCCAACCTACAACCTTTAAATGAACTACCCTTCAATCGTGAATCGATTCGAAGGGTTTCTCCTTCTTGGATTCAAGACGTCCAAGTTTTTGATGTCATTGAAAGTACAAACACATATCTTAAAGATACCGCACCACTTTCCTCAACTTTAGTGGCAGCCCATCATCAAAGTGCAGGACGTGGAACACATCAACGATCATTTTACTGTGCTCCCCATGAAGGACTCTATGTATCTTTTAGTGTGAATGAGAAGATAGACTTTCCTATCTCACTTGTGATCGGAGCATCAATTCTAAGCGCGCTACAAGATCATGGCTTTTCACCTAAGATTAAATGGGTCAATGACATCATGATCAAAAACAAAAAAGTAGGGGGTATTCTATGCGAGAAATATACTCATGGGGTAATTGTTGGATTTGGCATCAATGTCAATGTGCGTTCGTTTCCGCCAGAACTTCGTGAGTTGGCAGGATCTCTACATGAGTTCACCCATGACGATGTCAAGCATCTAGAGCTATGCGCATCAATACTGAATCATTTCACCATCAACATGAAACATCCACGTCGTGTGCAACACATTGTTAATCAATACTTAGTTCATCATCAACAAAATGTCACCATTTATCACTGTATGAAGAAGTATACAGGAACACTCTTAGGAATTAATGAAGCAGGTCATCTACTTTTAAATACAAAAGATGGTCAAGTTTCATTTAATACTACTGTACAATCAATAGAACTCAACCATGATTAATCTGCAGAAGTAAAGTGTTTGTAGACAGTTAATAAAAAACACGGAACCCTTGGTCAATCAAAAATTGAGCAGGGGTTTTGTAATGATGTTTGTAAGATGGTCGTTCATTATTGAAATATTGAATATATTCATTAAGAAATGATTCTAATGATTCCCAATCATTGATTCGATAATCGCAGGCAATTTCGGCTTTTATCCAACCATTGAGTGATTCAATAATTGGATTATCTGTTGGCGTTGCAGATCGAGACATTGAATGGATTATGTTATAA
>JAGXRX010000040.1 GCA_018335655.1 Erysipelothrix sp. | reverse complement strand
GGATAAAAAGCTTTTAAGGCAAGATGCAACATGACTGATGAATCTTTTCCGATACTATAAAGCATGACTGGTCTTTCACACTCTGCGACAACTTCACGTAAAATGAAGATAGCTTCTGATTCAAGTTGTTGAAGATGATTTAGATTAGCCATATGTTCTCCTTTGTATTTAACACATAGAAATGTGGATTTAATGGATTAGCTTTACGATAGATGAGTGGTTGATGATTAATATCATTAAGTACACCTCCAGCTTCATGAACAATAATGTCCATCGCAGCGATATCCCATTCACTGGTTGGACCATAACGTACATAAACATCCGCAAAGCCCGATGCAATGACACAACCTTTTAAGGATGAACCTACCTTGGTTGTATGAATTATTGATGCTTTATTTTTATCAAGAAATGCTTGTTCTTTCTCTCCAAGATGAGATCTTGAGATAACTGCTTTTAGATCATTGGATTTAGTTGTTGTTTTGATTTGGCGAGTGGGTTGTCCTGATATTTGCATGTATGCTCCTTGATCTTTTTGAGCATAAAATAATGTTTTAGAAACAGGTGCATAAATAAGTCCTAAAATAGGTCTTCCATTTTCAAGTAATGCTAAGTTTACAGTAAACTCTCCATTCTTTGCTACAAATTCTTTTGTGCCATCAAGTGGATCACAAATAAATGCTAGTGGTTTTGAGTGATCATGTTTAAAGGATGCTTCTTCACTTAAAAAGTCGATATCAGGAAAATGTTCATTACAAAATGAATGAATCATGCGATTAGCTTTTAGATCTGCTTGAGTTAGTGGAGACAAATCTTCTTTCATCATGACTTCAAAGTCTTGATGATAGATTTTTAGTATCTCTTCTCCCGCATCAAACATGAGTTGTTTAAGTGGTTCAAATTGATTTAGATGCATGTTTATCTCCTGTTTTTGAGGTACTATTCCGCCAAATATCTAAGTTTAATCCTGTTAATCGCTCAGTCTCATCAATAGTTTCTTTAAAGAAATATTGAAGACGTAACACTGTTGCCTCATCAATTAGCGGTTGAATCATATCTTTTTTAACATGAGATTTCACTAATTGACGAAGATTAACTTTAAATATTTCTTGAATGCGCAAAACGAGCTTATGAGGTATTTTTGTTGCGATTCTCCACAGTATATTTTTTGAACCATTGAATTTTTCATTGGAATGAACGTGCTCAAAATCAAATACTGGTAATTGACACCAATTTAGTAAATCATCAATCACTCTTTTTTGATTCTTTGAAAACTCTTCAAACAATACATAGTATAGTTGTTCCTTAGGGAAAAATGATTGTATGTGTTTGATTTGCTGAGAATACATTGATCGATATAATAGGCTTGAACAAGCTCTCTTTTCAAAGATTCTCGAGTCTATTTCATCGCTTATAACTTCACTTAAAGAGCGTTTTTCATTGAAATTTCGATATCGCATTCGATATTGAGAGATAACACGATTCGTAGGATTACGAAGTAACATAATGATTTTCATATTGGGGTTATATTCGTAGATGCGCTGAATTGCCAAATCATTACACATATTGGAAGGTGTAATATTCATAGCCACTTTCCCTGCTTCAAATGAGTAATGTCGATGAAGATTACTTAATGAGCGATATTCCTTATCATCAGAAAAATAGTAGATTTCCTTAATATAAGGAAGTTCTATCTGAGGATGATTTTTAAGTATATTGTGTAAAGATGTTGTCCCTGCTTTTTGAGCACCAACACACAAAATTTCAATTTTTTGATTCATACCAATTCTCCTCTCTAGAATCTTATACAGTAAGAAGTACACATCATGGAGTGCTTATTTGCAAATATAGTATCAGAATACACTCTATTTTTGAGGTGTTTTTATTCTTGTTTCAAATGACATATTTCGCCATACATCAAGATTTAAACCTGTTAGCTTTTCAGTTTCATCAATTCCTTTTTTGAAGAACTCTTGAAGCGTGTGTATGGTTTCAATATCAATAACTGGAGGAGTTCCTCTTTTCTTGTAGATGTCTTTAAGGTTTTGCCGAATATTTACATTGAGTTTTGTTTGAATGTATCTTAAGTAGCGTGCTGGAAATTTCATAAGAAGTCTCCAAATAAAGGTCTTTTTAGGATAGAAGCTTTCATTGGAATTAACTGGTTCAAATGAAAATGATGAAAGATTACACCACGCAAGTAAATCATTTACAGATTTTTGTTGGTCCTTAACAAAATCTTCAAAGAGTATAAAGTATACTTGGTTTCTTGGAAAAACATCCAATATCCCTTGTATTTGTAGATCATACATTGAGCGATACACAATACTTAAACAATCTGGTTGGCCTAAATTCTTATCATTTAGTTCAAAGTATACTACTTCCTTGAATGATCTTTTCTCTTTTAAAGTTCGTTCACGCATCTTATATTGTGAGATACAACGTGCTGTAGGTTCTCTTAACATCACAACAATCTTCATTTGAGGATTATAGTCATAGATACGCTGCATTGCGTGAGGATGGCACATATTATTAGGTGTAATGTTCATCGCAACCTTACCGTCTAAAAATTTATAATGTTGATGAAAGTTGTCAACATTGGCATACTGATTACTATTCGTGAAAAAATACAATTCTTTTAAGAAAGGAAGTTCTAATTGGGGGTGATTGGATAAGATGTCATGAAGTGATGTTGTACCACATTTTTGTGCTCCAACAACCATAATTTCTACTTTTTTACTCATGATTGTTCCTTTCAATAATCCATCTTTCATAATGATTAACCATGCTTTGTGCAGTGAATTTCGCACTAGTTAGTGATGCCTGTTTAGAATAATAAGATAGGATTGTATTATCCTTCATGACTCTCACCATTGCTTCTTCAAACATCTTAGTTTGCATCGGTGGAATGATTATTCCTGTATTCTCCCCCATTACTTCTTTAATATCCCCAACATCATAACTAATGAAAGGACATCCTTGATTCATGCCTTCAAGTAATATCATAGGTGTTCCTTCATAATGAGAAGTGATAAGCCCACATAAGCTTTTTGCATACCATTCATCCACATTTGTGGTTGAATGGATTAATGTCACATTATCACTTAGGTTGTGTTTATTTATATATTCTTCGAGTTCATTTAAGAGTGGACCATTCCCAATCATTGTGAGTGGCCATGGATTATCAACTTGTGTTATCGCATGTTGATACAATCTAATGCATTCTAGTGGATTCTTTTGATACTCCATACGCCCCACAAACAAGAACCCTTCACGCTGTCTTGATAGTAGAGGTGTCATGATTATGCCATTGTGTATGGTAGTTTTGAATGTATGTTTTAAAGCATGATGAGCATTCATTGAACTTAAAGAGACAAAGATATAGCCACTCATAATATGTCTTAAAAATAAGTGATGAAGCCATAAATCATGAAACACTTGGTTATGGATTACTTGTGTCAGTTTGTTCTTAGTTAATAATGTTAACCACCAAACATAGCGTGTTGTTTCTTCTAGGTGCGAGAACACCATGTCAAACTGTTGTTTTCTAAAGATTTTAACTAAAGAAATTAGTGTTTTAAAATGATCTTTCTTTATTCTTTTGTTTAGGTTGATGATTGTCACATTAGGATGACTTAGAAGAGCATGGTAGCGTTCAAGAACAACTTCATCAGTTGTCATTCGAAAGATAATACATGTCATTGTACTGTTTTCACCCATCCCTAAAGCATAGTTTTGAAGCACTGCTCCAATACCACCAAGTCTTAATTCAAATAGAATGTGACAGACATGCATGCTTATCTCCAATTTATGGGTGTTTTTCGTAGTATTCCTTGAGTACCAACTCAACAGCTTCATCGAGTGGTTCATCTTTATAAAAGGTTTTAAGAACAGATTCTCCAAGAAATGATCGAAACTTACCTTTAGGCATTATGGATTTTAACCATATCGTTAGTGGGAAATTCATATGTAAGTAGGCAAGCCATGAAGATTTTGGAATACCTGATTTATTTTCATGTTCTATTCTTATGTTATCAATCTTTTCAATATTTAAAAAATCACATATCTTGTCCATCACTTTTTCACTATGTTTTAGTTCACTAAAATCTAATATTAAACATTGATTTTCAAATAAGTCTTCAAAGCGTTGGACAGCATTTTGATATTCGCCCATCTTAAGTACATTAAGTCCGTTATTATCAATAGGATGCTTAATAAAATCTTTAAGTGAAGTGTTAATAACACCTTCTTTGCGAAGCATCTTGTAGTGAGAATAAAAACGCTGAATAGGACTTCTCAAAATCATTATGATTTTAGCCTCAGGGTTATAATCAAAGAGTCTTTGTGCTACTTCCTCAAAATACATATAGTACACAGATGCGTCCAAATAATAAGCCTCATTATTTGCATTATGATAGTTTTTGAAATAATCTTCTTGAGTTAAGCATAGTCTTTGGCGATAACGCTTTGAAGGATTAAATAGGTCCTTTGCAAAGAAATGAGGTTCTTTCTTAACTCCCACAAATATATCTGGATGTTGTCCAAACATCTTATAGAGTGAGGTTGTCCCTGACTTTGCCGCCCCAACTAGAAATAAGTTTACTTTATGTTTCATGTCTTATTTTCACCTTTTCAAATATTCCCCAAATGACTCCAACAATTCGACTCAAATCAAACACCATGGTATACCAAAGAGTTAATAGTGTATCCTCAATACTTACAAGTGGATACGATGATTGCTTTGTTTGCCAATAAAGTCGAATCATTGCAAGTTGAAAAGCAAAGACTAAGACAATTAAATATCCATTTAGGATTGATATAATCAATATTCCTAAAGCAAACAACTCAAATAACACAAACACAAATTTTCGATGTGCTTGATTAACAATCACATTGTCCTTTGTAAAGGACGACCATTTCTTTAGTATTTCCAAACTGTTTCTTGGATAGTGAGCATACCATGCTTGCGCATTGTTATACTCCTCCCTGATTTGTAGCTTTGAAACTCGCTTGTAGAAATCAAGATCTTCTCCCGCATGAACATGAGTTACAAAACCATTCATTGATAGAAATAGACTTTTCTTAATCATACTGCTGCGTATAAATCGTCGCGAGAATGATACTCGATGAAAGCTACGGACATACGCTCTATCCTTTGGTGATATAAAAAGAAAATCACTTTTCCCCCATATTACTTCTACTCCTAATGATTGTGACTGAATCATTAGGTTAATCCATTCAAGTTCAACTTCAAGTCCACAATCAAGAAATCCAATCCAATCACTTAATGCAACCTCTACACCAATATTGCGAGCATGTCCTGCATAGGTCTTTTTTGGCAAGTATATCCATGTTATGTTTTGATAGTGTGAGGTCTGATGATTAATCGAAGAATCAATGACGATGATCTGAACTAGTTCATTACTCCAATCAATTGATTTTTGTAATGATTCAATCGTTTGAATGAATCCTTCAGAATCATTGTACATAGGAATAATGATACTTAGCTTTGGTTTCATAATTCCCCCTTATTAATAAACCCTAGAAGAGCAGTTCTAAGAATAATGTAAATATCAAGTCCAAGAGACCAATTTTGTAAATAGTAAAGATCAAACTCAATTCGTTTTTGTAAAGAAGTATCTCCACGATAACCATTAATTTGAGCCCAACCAGTCATACCTGGTTTTACAGTATGTTTAATATGATATTTCGCAATCGACGAAGATAGAGTTTCAATGAATTCCACGCGTTCAGGTCTAGGCCCAACACAACTCATTTCTCCTTTAAGAACATTATATAATTGAGGTAATTCATCAAGTGATGTGAATCTTAACCATTTTCCTATGGTGGTAATTCGTGGATCGTGAGAACCAATCCATGATTGATCTTTAGAAACATGCATAGTTCTAAATTTATAGCATTTAAATGGTTTCTTTTGATAGCCCATTCGCTCTTGCACAAAGAAGATTGGTCCAGGGGAAGTGATTTTTATCAAGGTTGCAATCAAGACAAACACTGGGAGAAGAACAATAAGTCCAGTAATGGTAATGAGTAAGTCTAGGGTTCTCTTTATTAAACGAAATGAAAACTGATTTAAAGGTATGGCTCGTGTAGGATAAAGTCGTTGTTGACCAATAATATCAAATGCGTCACTGGTAGCCATAAATGTTTGTGAATAAGGAAGATAAGTTGTTAGAATGCCTTGATTGTCACAAAGTTCAAGTGCTCTTTGTAACCACACTTGATTCATCCCTTCATCCGATATAACGGCATGAAAGCATTGGGTGTCTTTTATTCTTGATGCAATATTTTCAAGTGAACAGTCTTCATAAGGAATGATTTCATGGATTTTTTGAGTAAAGCGTGGATTGTTTTCAATCGTTTCAATGTATTGTTGTGCATGACTTGAAGCATTTATCACAAGGATATTTTCAACTAAAATATCTCTCTTAAATAAATACACATTTAACCATCTTATCCATAAACGATGGATAACAAGAACAATAAATAACGATCCATGTATGATTACAAAGGAGAATCGTGATAATTCAGGATTCATGTATATAAAAATAAAAGTGGTCATAAAAAAATGAACCACTTGAATAAACCATAATGAAGCAATCTCGTCGATTAACTTTCGTACTTGAGGTTTCTGATAATGATTAAAGAAGAAACCGGACAAAACAAATAATAGCGCGAATAGTGTAATGTATTGTGCTTGTTCTAGTATGTTTACAATTAAGCGAAGTAAGCGTGTGTTGTAGAAGTTCACTAAGACAAACGGCCACATTAAAACAAGAATAAATTCTTCAATTAGAACAAATGAGTTGAACAATGAGCGTTGTCGATTCATACTACACATTTTACCATAATTGACTGCTATATGGTTATTGATGGTGCTCGTGTGATAATAAAGATTCCTTCAAATCAAGACCACTAGAGAATCCACCAAGGCCATGTTTTGCTAACACTCGATGACATGGAATCACAATAAGTACTGGGTTTTTTGAGATTGCTTGTCCTACTGCTCTTGCTGCTTTAGGTTGTTGTATCATAATTGCTACTTCATGATATGTGCGAGTTTCTCCATAAGGAATAGATTGTAAAGCCATAAAGACCTTCTTTTGAAACTCTGTATTTGAGAACTGGATATTCCAATCAAACCTTTTTTTTAAACCAGATTCATAATCATTGATATCCTTTATCCAACGCTGATGTTCTGGATGAATTATGAGTTCCTGATGATCCACTCGATTTAACGAAACAACATGATGTTCATCTGCAATGAGTTGAAAGAAATATTTATTGAATTTAAAAGTACTTGTTTTCATGTTTTAATTCTAGCATAAAAAAAGGATTCACTGAGTGAATCCTTCGTTAGCTTACTTTAAGCCAGCAATTTCTGCAGTAATTTGTGTAATAAATTGTTGTTTAGTGATTTCACCTTTTGCGAACAATTCGTAGATTGGCCCAATAGTTTCCATTCCAAATCCTGAAGGCATATCATTTTGCCACCAAGCGTATGCTTTACCATCTTGATTGTACTCAAGAACAGCTTTAGATAATGGAGTTGCAGGAACTAAAGTTACTGAATTAAATGCAGGAACCATGTTTGCTTTGTTAACCATGTAATCATGTCCAGCAGCTGTTGAAGCTAAGTCAGCTAGGAATTTCTTCGCAGCATCTTGAGCTGTTGAATCAGCATTTAAGACATAGTATGAAGGAGCGCCGATGAAGATTGAATCGTTACCAGTTGCTAATGTAGCATGTGGTAAGTAACCCATTTCAAAGTCTGAATTTGCATATGAAGAATCAGTCCAGTTTCCTTGGTGTAAGAAAGCTGCTTTGCCTTGTGCAAATTTTCCAACTTGTTCGTCATAACCACCGTTAAGTAAGATTGTTTTTTCAGCATAAGTGAATAACAATTCTACCCAATCAGCAAGTTGTGATAAACGAGATGCATCCACGTCACCATTAAGAAGTTTAGTGATAACGGAATTATCATTATATGCTAAACCAGCAGATAAATAACCATTGAAGTTATGAAGACCTGTAACCCAAGTCATACCAGCTCCAGCTGCCATTGATACTACTGCGTAATCAGTAAGAGAATTCGCTTCATAATAAGCTTTCACTTGTTCAAATGCTACACGATATGATTCTTGTGATGCATTTTTAAGTGTATCTAAATCAACACCCGCTGCAGTTAAAATTTCAGCATTATAAGCCATGCCCCATCCTTCAACCGCTACTGGGAAACCGTAAACTTTTCCATCAACTATAAATTCTAAACCAGTATCTGCAACCCAAGGTTCGCCTGTAAGATCAGCCATCTTGTCTTTGTAGATATTGTATCCGCCTAAACCTTCGATAACGAAGATATCAGGTTGTTTGTCTGATTGGAACTCAGCTAAGATTTGAGTACCATAAGCACAAGTGTCACCGCCACAAGATTTAACTGTGACTTTAACGCCATTTGCTAGTCCCCATGCTTCTGCATAAGTACGTAAGACGCCATCAATTTCCACTTTATTTTGGAAAATGACGAGTTCAGGTTCTGCAGGTGTACTAGGTGCACATGCAGTAACTGAAAGTGTTACTAGCAATAAAGCTAATAAAGCAACTAATTTTTTCAATTTATTATCCTCCTTTTTCTTTATAAATTGAATCACTACACTAAGGTTATATAACCTTATACATAGTCCATTGATTAGGGATTAGTGTTACCATGTCTTGACCAACACGACAGCTAATCATTGCTTCGCTCTTGAGGGAGAAAATATCGCGCTCTAAGCGAAGGTCAACTGCTACTCCTTGAATCTGAATTCTTGTACTTACGAAATCAAATGATGTGAGTGGACGCGGATTAAATGAAACTACATCATTTACCACACATCCAAATAAACCATAAAGAACAAGTAAATATGAACCACCAATGTTTGCCATATGTAACCCATGTTGGGTATGTTTACGCGCATTGTGTAAGTCTATCTTTAATATGTCATCAAACGCACTTTTACCAAGCGTAGAATCATTTAATCGATATGCTGCAATGCCATACATGGCTTTTGATAAACTTGAGTCGTGGGTTGTGATATTTAAATAGTAGTGAAGTGTGTTTTCGAACACCTGTTGATCTTTTAGAGGTAACAACACACATCCTAGAACAGTATCAGCTTGTTTGAGCACTTGATGTTTATATATATAGAGTGGATGATAGTGCAGAAGCATAGGTTTCTTATCGAGAGGGATAGTTTTCACATCCAATACTTTCTTTGATAAGAATGTACTATCTTGAGCAATGATTTGTCGCTTTTCATCAAAATGAATAACCATTTTAGCTGCTGCTTCATTTAATGATTCAATATCTTTAAAAGTGTATCCACATCTCAGTATGATTTCTTGGTAGATATCTTGTTGACTTAATAATACAACTCTTTCAAAATGAAACTTTGCCATCATATTAGTATACGCATTGTCATTGACTATTGCTGTATACTCATCTGGTCCGGTAACACCATCAAGGTGAAACCCTGTGTCATTAAAGTGTCCATAATCCAATAGGAATATCGCTGTTTCAAGCATTAACTCGAATCCAATTGTTCTCATGAAATTCTCATCATGTGTTAAAACATAGATTTGATTTATTGCATAGGCAATATCACTATTAATATGAACCTGTGCACTACCTGCTGGATAATAAGGAGATGCTTCTTTACCATTAATTGTACGCCATGGAATCTTTGCCCCACGATCGACACCTAATTTTCTTGCTTCTTGTTTTGCATCCTCTAAAGTATGATATCGAAAGGCAATAAGGTTTTTCGCACGCTCAGGATGTGTAAACGCAAAGAAAGGTAACATATATATTTCTGTATCCCAGAAATAATGACCTTCATAACCTTCACCACTAATCCCCTTAGCTCCAATTTGAATCTTTGAATCGACACCACCACTTCCATATAAGTGAGTTAGATTGAAGTGCAGTGCTAAGTTCATAGCTTGAGAAGACGTTGTTATGCGATGTTGATTAACAAATTTTTGATAATGACATCGCTGAAGTGTTTGATAATATGAATATGGTTGTACATCATTGAGTTGGCTTTGTGTACATATATCAACATTTAAATGAGATCCTTTTAATACACAATACTTAGTAATCATGAAAGGTTGGTTAAGATCTGCTTCAAAACGTTCTATAACTTCTTCGTTTTGAATAAACAACTCACCTTGAATACTATGAGTCATACCTATCTCACAAGATAAGTTTGAAGCATTAGTGTTTGCTCTTAAATATCCCTTATTTTCTTTGATCATAGCAGAATCATAGGTTAAATGCTTTAATGATTTCGCTAAGCGTGGATCTAAAGAAGTACTATCTTTTACTTGTGGAAGTCTGATTTTTGAAACCATGGTAAGTAAATCATTTGGATAATTTGATTCAATCGTCATTCTTGTAACAATCAAGTTTCGAAACTTTGCACTTACAAGTCGCTCTTCACAAACGGTGATTAAGTGATTATCCTGTGTTTCATAAATAGCTTCACGCCATGTTTTCCCTTCATGAAGGTAATATTTTCGCTTTAAAGATTTTAAAATAGCATGAGTCATGTCCACTTGTTTATCGTTAATATAAATGTGCATGACACTTCCATCCAAAACATTAATCATGGTTTGTCCAACTTGAGGAAAATGAATCGAATTCTCTTCGTAGTGATATGGAATGGTGTTATAAAATCCATTGATAAATGTTTGAGGAACATCATCATAATGACCGTATCCTTCACTAAAAGATCCTTTAAAACCAATTATTCCATTAGACAATGAAAACAGTGTTTCATCTACCTTCAATTCTTCTAGTACAATTCTATCTTCATGAATGAGTACTTGTGGGTCTAATCCATGATTAAATCCATCCAGTGAATCAAGAAAATCCTCATTAATGTGTGTTAGTGATGTCACATGGACATCTGCATGATGAAGTGGTTCATGACCTACTCCAATCGCAAACATACCTGCATCAATGATTGCAGAAACTCCTGAGATTGCATCTTCAAATCCAATACAAGCCTGGGGTTCAACACCAAGCTGTTTAGCGGCTTCAAGGAAGATATATGGGTTGGGTTTACCTGGTCCTTTTGATGGATCAACAATCACATCAAAGTAATGTTCAATTTTTAAGGCTTTTAAAAGTGAAGGTCCATTCTTTGATGCACTGCAAAGTGCTATCTTAAATCCTTTATCCTTTAAGTGATTTAGTAATGGAATTACACCTTCTAAACAGTCTGTTTGATCAAAATCTTTAATAAGTTCTTGGTATAGTTCATTCTTTTCGAAGGCAACTTTTTGAAGTATTGCTTCATCAGTAATGACATCATAAGCATTCAATAGAAGTCTTAAAGACTCAATACGAGATACTCCTCGTGTTAATGTTTCTAAGGATGGATCCACATCAATATTGAAGTGTTCCTTAATTTTTATTTGCCACGCTTCAAAGTGTTGTTGAGTTGTAGATGTGATTACACCATCTAAGTCAAACAACGCCGCCGCATATTGAGGATTCATTACTTCACTGCTCCTGATGTCATACCTTTAATAATGTGTTTTTGTGCAAATAAGAATAGAATTAGTACTGGAGCGGCTGCCATAAGTACAGAAGTAAGAATAAGTCCCCATTCCTTGTCATAGAAGCCTGCTAAGTTTGCGACAGCAAGTGGAAGTGTTTTAGTTGCTCCACCAAGACCAATAACAAGCACTGGAAGCAAGTAGTCATTCCATATCCACATACCATTCAAAACAAGTAATGTTACAAAGATAGGTTTTAAAACAGGAAGTACAATTTTAAAGAATACTTGTGGCTTTGTACAACCATCAATAATTGCTGCTTCTTCAATATCAATTGGAATTGACTTAATAAAACCATGAAATAGGAAAACAGATAGTGGAGCTCCAAATCCCATGTAAGCTAGAATAACACCATGGAATGTATCTCTAAATGGAATACCTGTAAGATTCTTTAGATCTTGAAACAAGCGAACTAGCGGTAACATAACTACTTGGAATGGAATAACCATTCCTGCTAAGAAAAACATGAATATCGCAAAGCTGTATTTTGTTTTAGTTCTTACAAGGACCCATGCTGACATAGCAGAGAATACACCTATAGTAAGTAATGATGAGAATGTAATGATAATTGAGTTTGAGAATGATTGGAAGTAATCAATATTAGGTCTTGTTAAGATTTCTCTAACGTTTCTAACAAATGCTCCCCAATCAGTTGGCATACTTAATGGAGCTAACACAACTTCAGTACCTGATTTTGCTGAGTTGATAATGACCATGACAAATGGAAAGAAAAACACTAATAGTAACCCAACTGCCAAAATTTCAAGAAGATAAATCATTTTAAACGAAGATTTATTTTTCTTACCAACTTTTTCCATTATAGTTCCACCTCACGTTTCTTATTAAAATAGACTTGAACAAGTGAAACAACAAGTAAGATGGCAAAGAATACGATTGC
This sequence comes from Erysipelothrix sp., assembly GCA_018335655.1. Lineage (GTDB taxonomy): Bacteria > Bacillota_I > Bacilli_A > Erysipelotrichales > Erysipelotrichaceae > UBA6182. The sequence continues at coordinate 2,873 of JAGXRX010000040.1, read as the reverse complement.
CTTAGCTTGGCCTAATCCTAAATTGTTTCTTGAGAATGCTTCTTGGTAAATATTCATTGCTACTAAGTTAGTCCCTTGTACGATTGGCATATCCCCAGATAGTCCATACACTCCTCCAAGCCATGTTGGTAATTGGGTTGCCGGACCACCTTGTGTTAATGATGCAACTGTATCAAATTGCTTAAATGATGTAACTAATGTTAGAAACATTGCCACTGTAAATGCTTGTGCAACTAATGGAAGTGTAATCGCTTTTAAGCGTTGAATTGCGTTTGCTCCATCAATAGTGCTTGCTTCGACTAAATCTTGAGGAATGTTCTGAATGGCTGCAATATAGATCATCATAATGTAACCTGCATATTGCCACGTCACAACGATTATCAAACCAATTAATGCACTTTCACCATTAATTAATAACGAAGGAGTGAATATACCTCCTACTTGTACCAAAGCACGGTTGAAAATGAACTGCCAAATATATCCTAATACTAACCCCCCAATGAGGTTTGGCATAAAGAATCCAGCACGATATACATTTTTAAGTTTTAAGTTTTGTGTTACTAATAGTGCTAAAGAGAATGCTACAACATTAATAACTACTATATTAAGTACTGAGTAAAGTACAGTACGATAAAATGAATATCCAAATCGAACATCCGTGATAATAGTTCGATAATTATCAAACCACAAGAATAATTCTCGGCCTGTATTTAAACCAGTCCAGTTTGTCATTGATAAATACATACCACTTATAAATGGTACAAAAACAAATAAGATAAATGATCCTAAGCTTGGGAACAGAAACCAGACAAACACTCTATTATTTTGTGCGCTTTCAGAATCTGAAAACCAATGTTTAATCAAAAAGGTTGCAACAATCCCTCTTTTCTTTTCAAAGTCAAAAATAAAAGCGTTATTACCCAAGTTAAATCTGTTAGCAAAGAACTTTGCTACAGAAAAGAAAGGAAGGATAATAATCGCAATTAGAGATAGGAAAGTATACAATAGGGTTAAGCCTATTTTCTTAAATATCATAGTAGCCCCCGATTCTAGCAAGCACGCGAAATGCATTCTTGTATCTTTAATTTCATTATAGACTTCGATGTAAGCGTTGTCAATTAATCAGGGAATTTTGATATTGTGAAATATATAACTTAAACGAATTATTTTCAAAAAAAAAGACAGGAGAATAGCAAATATGCCTATTATTTCATTGAATTTTCATAACATTCTATTCTATTTTATTACTTTTTTATGGATTATTGAATTTATTGTGTTTAAGCCACTATATAAGCGCTTAAATTACTCTGAAATGCAATCATTTAAGACGATTTTCGTAGTAATTATTACAATAATTTTAGGTACAATTTCATATAATCTCTTTAATCTATTTATTATGCCGAATTATACCTTTATTTATTTCAATTATATCGGTATTTTTCTCTATATAATTGGGATATTTTTGAGATACTATGCAAGTTACACGCAGAGCAAGTATTTCGCACGAGATATTGATGTTACTAAGAATCAAATACTTATCTCTGAAGGTCCGTATCGATTATTTGCTCACCCACTCTACTTAGGCCTTTTCATACTTGTGTTAGCTGTTCCTGTCTATTTTGGACAGATAATCTGGATATTTGGAGCATTATTATTTTTTGGTAAAGTGATTCTTAATAGAATGAAGACTGAAGAAAAAGAACTAGAAGAATCTCTAAATGAAACGTATACTATGTGGCTTAAGAAGCGTTATCGATTTATCCCTTGGATTTTTTAAAAATGATTAATGACCAAGAAAAATCAATTATCGGTTACACACGGTATTAAGTTGTTTATGATCTTCTTATTGTGGAAAAATTGCTCAGCAAATCAAAATGATGTATAAGTAAACAGGAGTGATGTATTGCATCACTCCTGTTTTAAGATTGTTTTAAAGTAGATATTTGATTGTGAGATAACCTTATAAGACGATACAATGACAATGGCAATAAAATCCCAAGTCATGATATAGACAAATAGATCTGTCTGATAGCTTTGAATGTATACGCTCCAATCTCCAAAGAACATTGACCAAGTCAAAATTAGTAAGAGTATAACATCCATTGATGCAAGTAGAAATATTTGAAGACGGGTTAATGGGTTAGCACTTTTGCTATTTAGAGCTTCAAGGGGAAGAAGAATGAATGCTCCAAATGCCATACCTAACAAATACAGCAAACTTCTCCATAATGGTTGTTTCTCATTGCGTGCAAAGACGAAGAAATACAGAGGGAAGAACCCTAAAGATATAAAGATAAACCATTGTGTTGGATCAAGATTACCAAGTAATACTTGGTCAAGAAACAAGGATGGTTCTCCCCATAAGGGAGATATAGCTGTAAGTGCAATCAATACAAGCCAGATAATGAATACTATAAGGCGATTCATTAGTTACCCTCCTTCAATAATGAAGCACTAATAAGTGCTGCTTGATAAATAGCTCTGCTTTTTTATAGTGTTAACCTCATTAAATCTACAAACTATCTCCTTTATGATTAACATCTCTAATAATTAGTAGTATATAGATAAATATTATCATAAACAAAGACTTAATTTAAAGAAAACACCTGTCAATGACAGGTGTTCAGACTGTAGACAAATACGGGGTTAGAAATTCATCTGAAGGACTAATCTCGTTTTTATATGCTTTAAACTGTTAAAAACGAATGAAATGATGGATGTATACGAAGCCATGAAGGAGGATCGCGATGACCATAAGGCCATCTTTTTCATGTTCATGGCAGCGAAAAGCAGGTACGAATAATCTTGTACCTTATGAAGTCCTCGATAACGAGTATACCGACACCCATGTTTATCCTTCGCATCCGCGAAGA
>JAGXRX010000039.1 GCA_018335655.1 Erysipelothrix sp. | reverse complement strand
CATATTGAAGGTTTTTGTGTTAATTCTTGAATTGAATCTAGTTTGCTTGTGAAATGTATTCCATCACTCACATTTTGGCCATAACCATAGGATGCCCATAGTGATTGTGCTTGTATGCTTTGAGCTGCAAGGGCATCATCAAGTTTATCTCCAATAATAAGAATCTTTCCTTTTAATGGGAGTTGTTTAATAATGTCAGCTTTACTTTGATAATTGAAGTCTTGAGCACATATGACATGTTCAAATCTTTTAAGAATTGGATGTTGTGCAAGAGCAATATCAACATAGTAACGTCTTGCATTGGTGAGTAAGACACATGTTTTATGTTCATTGAGCAGTTGTTCAACAACTTCACTCGCATGGGGATACCACTGAGTTTGAATGGATGAAAGATGCTCAAACATTGTCTTAGAGTACAGTGCACTTAGTTCTAAGCGCACTTCTTCTGAACCATGGGGAAGTAGTACCTTCCAAGCCTCTTTTGGATTATGACCAATAACTGATGAAATCAATGATTCACTCCAAATTTGATCAATTAGTCCTAATGAGTGTGCTCTTTCACTTAAAACTGAAAACACATATTTCACATGCTTTAAAGAATCAAAGAGGGTACCATCATAATCAAAGACAAAGGTATCAAACTGCTTATAGAACATCAAGTAAGTTAACCATTTCAATAGCAGTCATGGCAGCTTCAAAGCCTTTATTTCCTGCTTTTGTGCCTGCACGCTCAATGGCTTGCTCAATGGTATCGGTTGTTAGAACACCAAAGATTACTGGAACTTGTGATTGTAAACCTACATGTGCAACCCCTTTGGATACTTCAGAAGCAACATAATCAAAGTGTGGTGTTGATCCACGAATAACTGCCCCTAAACAGATAACACTGACATATTTCTTTGAATTAGCTAATTTACTAGCAACTAATGGAATTTCAAATGCTCCTGGGCACCATACTAAATCAATGTTTGCTTCACTGACACCATGGCGTAAAAGCGCATCTTTCGCTCCTTCATAAAGTTTTGAACCAATGAATTCATTAAATCTTCCTAACACAATCGCAAAGCGACCTTGTGGGATGGTAAGTTGTCCTTGAATAATAGCCATATTAATTTTCCTCCTTGTTGAACTCAAGCATATGCCCAAGTTTTGCTTTCTTTGTTTTTAAATACTGTTCGTTGCGATCATTGTGCGAGAGTTGAATTGGCAAACGATCGACAACTTCAATGCCATATCCTGCTAATCCCACGAGTTTACGAGGATTATTCGTCATTAAGATAAGTTTCTTAACATCTAAACTATTTAAAATTTGTGCTCCAATACCATAATCACGCATATCAGCACCAAAACCTAACGCTAGATTTGCTTCTACAGTATCAAGACCTTGATCTTGAAGTGCATAAGCACGTATTTTGTTTATCAAACCAATCCCACGACCTTCTTGACGCATGTACAATAACACTCCACGCCCTTCTTTTGCGATAAGTTTCATCGCAGCATCATACTGTTGACCACAATCACAACGTAGTGATCCAAAGGCATCGCCAGTTAAACACTCAGAATGAACACGTACAAGTACAGGTTGTCCATCACTAACATCACCCATTACAAGTGCCACGTGATGCTCTTTAGTAATGATGTTTTCAAAACCAATCATTTCAAACTCGCCATATCGTGTAGGAAGTTTTGCACTAGCAGCACGAACTACAAGATTTTCACTTTTTCTTCTGTAAGCAATCAAGTCAACAATCTTAATGATTTTTAATTGATGTTTCTCACAAAATGGGATGAGATCATCACGACGTGCCATGGTTCCATCTTCATTCATAATCTCACAAATAACACCAGCAGGTTGTAACCCTGCAAGTTTCGCAAGATCCACGGCAGATTCTGTATGACCTGCACGTTTAAGAACACCACCTTTAACTGATCTTAGTGGAAATATATGACCAGGTCTTTTAAAATCAGCAGGTGTGGCAGTTGGATCAAGTAATTGCTTGATTGTTAATGCACGCTCATAGGCAGAAATCCCTGTGGTACATGCTTTCGAGTCAACAGATACTGTAAATGCTGTTTGATAGTTATCTGTATTCTGCTCAACCATAAGATTTAGACCAACTTGAGATAAGCGAAGTTCTTCCATTGGCATACAGATCAATCCACGACCATGAGTAGCCATAAAGTTAATTGCTTCTGGTGTGACTTTTGATGCAGCCATCAGAAGATCTCCTTCATTCTCACGGTCTTCATCATCAACGACGACGACCATCTTTCCAGCTTGAATATCTAATATTGCTTCTTCTATTGTATTAAACATAATATTTCCTTTCAGGTAATGTACCCGTGTTCTTTTAAGAATGCTTCGTCAAGATTTGATTTTGCTTGTAGCGAAGGCTTAATTAACATATCAAGTTCTATGTTGACATGTGAATGTAAGGGGGCATCTAAGAGTGTAGTCCAATTAGAGGTTGTAGGAATAATCGAGACAACACATCCTAGATTGTTTACTTCTTGAATGGTGAGTGATACACCATTAATCGCAATCGATCCTTTAGGAAGCAAACCTTTATGCAGTGATGAAGGAATTTCAAATCCTAATCGAGTTGCATTACCTTGTTTTGTTCTTGACCTTAGTGTTCCAACCCCATCCACATGACCACTGACAAAGTGTCCACCAAATCTCCCATCAGCTCGCATTGCACGCTCAAGATGTACTTTTTGATTATTTGATATGGACTTGAATATGGTTGAATTAATGGTATCTTGCACAACATCAACACTGAATTGATGGTTACCAATATGTGTTACTGTTAAGCATGCACCATGGGTAGCAATTGAATCACCAAGTTTCATATCTTCTAAAATCAATGATGCTTCAATGGTGAGTGTCATCCCTTGAGGATGACGCTTAATTCCCTTAATGATACCAATTTCTTCAATTAGTCCTGTGAACATTTTGACACCACCTTTGCGTGAATAATCAAATCTTTTTTCATTGGTTTAAATCCTGTGAATTCAAGTTGAACGGCACTAGATAACTTTTCAACGCCAATCTCTCCCATAAATCCTTTAGCTAAGTGACCACCAATTAGTTTAGGGGCAATACATATGCCAACTTCATTCACGATGTTTGCCATAAAGGCAGAAGCAATAATTTCACCACCACCTTCAATGAAACAAGAATCAATACTCAGTTCTCCAAGTTCTTTCATTGCCTCAGCAAGGTCAACATGTCCGTCGCGATCTTTTACTTTAATAATCTGTGCACCACGCTGAAGGATTGCTTCTTTAATATCATCTGGCATTAAAGAGGTTGTGATTACGATGGTTTGCTTAGCAAACGCATCATTTAAGACTTTAGAATGAAGGGGAATACGACCTCGAGAATCAAAGATGATACGTTTGTGGCAACGTTCTTCTTGATCTTTAATTCTGATAGTAAGTGATGGATTATCCACAATCACAGTGTTCACACCAACAGCGATACTTGCATATTCATTTCTTAACTGATGAACATACTCAAGAGAGTCAGGAGAACTAATCCATTTAGAATCACCTGTTTTGGTTGCGATTTTTCCATCTAAAGTAATTGCTGCTTTAATCAGTACATAAGGTGTTTTTTTAGTAATATAGTGATTGAACTTTGAGTTCATCTTGATAGCATCATCTTCACATAAGCCTATGTTTACGTCAATGCCTTGATTAAGTAAATATGCAACACCGTTACCATGAACAATAGGATTAGGATCTAATGTTGCGATGACTACTTTCTTGATGTTTGCGCGTACAATCGCTTCACAACATGGTGGTTGTCTTCCATGATGAGAACATGGTTCAAGTGTGACATACATTGTTGCATCACTGACATCCTCACTAGCATTCATGAGCGCATCAACCTCAGCATGAACACCACCACAACAATGATGATATCCACTTGCAATAATTCGATCATCTTTTACAATCACACATCCTACAAGAGGATTAGGATTGGTTCGGCCTATTCCAAGTTTTGCAAGAGCAATGGCTTCATTCATATACTTTTCATTCATAGCTAGTCTCCTTTTAAACAAAAAACCTTCGAATAGCTTCGAAGGTGTTAGTGTTGAAAGAACATGAAAAAATCATGTAAACTCTCTTCTTTCATCCAGACTTTACTGTCGCTACTGAAATTACATCAGTTCCTGCACCATTGGTGCTCGCGGAGTTTAACCGCCGATCGGGAATTTCACCCTGCCCACGAAGACTTGTGATTTAGTTGTCAAGAACACTATAGCACTCTACACCAAGCGTGTCAACGTGATTACAATCATATCTAATGAAAAGAGAAGAGAGTAATGAAAAAAGAATTAAAGAGTCATTATTGAGATTAAACTATGCTAATCTTTTTAAATATCTCATGTTAATGTTTAGTCTTAAAAACAAGATGATATAATAAAAATACTGATTTAGTTAGTTGAAGGTGGGACCTATGAAAAGAAAAAAGATTAGATTAAAAAGGCTGGTTGGAGTAGTTTTATTTGTCATTATAATTGGATATGGCTTAGTCACGTTCAATATTATTCCTAAGAGATACTATTCAAATGCTGATTTTAATATTGAAACCTATATAAGTGAAAACGATAAAGATCAAGATGGGCTTGATGATCAAAAAGATATTTTACAATCAGTAAGAGAGTACATAGCCACAAAGCCTCAATATAAAAGTAAATATTATGGAACGGGCTATCCAGATGATGTATATGGTGTATGTACTGATGTAGTTGCGTATGGATTATTGGGGGCAGGGTATGATTTAAGAATACTACTTGATGAGCACGTGAAGGCAAATCGAGATTTATACAATATTGAGATCGTGGATAAAAACATTGATTTTCGAAGAGTTGTTAATCTTAGAGTATTCTTTGAACATAATGCACAGTCACTCACGACAGATATTCAAAAAATTGATGAATGGCAGGGTGGGGATATTGTTGTGTTTAGAGGTCATATTGGGATTGTTTCAGATAGAAGAAATAAGAAAGGCATACCATACATGATTCATCATGGTAGTCCTTATCAATTCTCATACGAGGAAGATGTCTTAGAAAATTATGATGATATCATTGGTCATTATCGCATTTCAAGTACTTCCAAGCTTGCGCAACCATGAGTTAACTTGTTAATAAAAAAAGGTTCTTAGAACCTTTTTTAGTTTTCAATATGACTTTTATGATTAGTCAGTGCAGTCGTGATCCAATTCACGCTCTTCCTTCATGACATGAAGGGAGTGGGAGACTTCCCATGCAATCAGTACAGAAACAATGACATGAAGCACAATGATAGCCCCAACAATGAATAAATCTTTATATTCACGAATGAGGATTAGACGCAAAATTTCGGCTCCTAGATAGAACATTAGGGCAAATGAAATACCACGACCTAAACGTATACGGATATCTGTGGAGGTTTGTTGATATTTTAGTTTCACAAATCGAGTTAATGTCATAATTGAGGAGTAGATAATAATAAGTAATCCAATAAGCTCTAAAGCAACAATCATAATTTTGGTAAAGTCTTGAACGAAATACTCAAATGCATGATAAATGGCATCAAACATTGGTGGCCTTCTTTCTTGTGAATATTCTCACATTTTTAGTATAGCACTTCAGTCTAGTTTGTAAATACTTTGTGAACTTTAAATGATTTGATATCAATATAAGTTATTTCGTATTCACTAAACTAAGTTTGTTAGCTATCTTTTTAATTTTCTAGGTGACATAGGTGATTTAATAAACAATCGACTACACTATGAGAGTTTACTCCTTTTTATTTGCAATGTATAGTGATATTTGTGAATATTTCATAATATTTAGTAAAAAAAAGAAGACTTTGGTAAGTCTTCACAAGTTAAGCGTTTTCATATTCTTTTGAGTAAACACTACAAGCATTTGGTTCACCATTAGGATCATGTTTAAGTACTTCATTAACGCACAGTTGAGCATTCATCATGACTATAGGTATACCTGCACCAAGATGAATTGATGAACCTGTATGATAGAAGTGTTGAATTCCTTTAAACTTAGGTTGTGGTCTAAAGTCATTGGATAGTCTTCGTGTTGGTGCTAAACCAAAGGTTGCTCCATAATGAGCATGGACTTCACTTTCCCAATCTTTAGGAGTGAGAATAGTCTCACTAACAATATGATCTTCTAAATTTTCAATCATGTTTTCAGAAGCAATTCGATTTAACACTACTTTTCGAAAGTTCTGGATGAATGATTTATCCCATGATTGAGTAACCCCTTTTAAACTAGGAACAGGGACTAAGATATATAATGCCTCATGATTTGCTGGCGCAAGACTAGGATCTAACTTAGATGGGACATAGAAATACATTGAAGGTGTTTTTGGAAGTGTTGCACTAAAGATATCTTTAATGTTTCCTTCGAAGTCTGAAGATAAATATGAATTATGAACATTAAGATGATCAAGTTTAAGATCAAGTCCAAGGTACATCATAAAAGCAGAGGACGAGTAGTCCATCTTTTCAAGCTTTTTGTTTGTGTAACGAGGTCGATGTTTCTCATTCTTCACAAGGTTTTTCATTGCGTAAGGAAAGTCAGTATTATTAATAACAATATCAGCACAGAAAATATCTTCACCAATGACAACCCCTTTAGCTTGACCATTGGTAATAAATATCTCATCTACTGTGGTATTCGTGATAATCTTAATTCCCATTTCATTCATGAGTTTTTCTAAACCTTGTATATACCCATACATTCCTCCCTTAAAAAACCATATTCCATAGAGTGTTTCAATCATAGGATTTGCTGAGTAATTTGAAGGACGACTATATGGAGAAATGCCAATAAATAAAGTTTGAAAACTTAATAGTTTTCTTAAATGATCACTTTGTGCAATTTTAGAAACTGAGTGAGAGGTATTATCAAAGGTTTTGAGTTTAAATCCATCCCATAAAGTTTTAGGATTAAAGATAGACGAAAGTTTATTAGAAGTCTTTTCTAAGATATGTTCATTAGAAACTACATAACGCTCATATATATCATCAATATAGCTAAGATAACCAGAAGCTTCTTTTTCATTCATTCCTTCAAAAATCTTCGCTATTTGAACAAGGTCTGTGTTAACTTCAACTTTATCTTCTAAAGAAAAATAGATATTATTTGTAGGACTTAATTGAGTCTTTGTGAAGTAGTCATTAGGATCTTTTCCAACATACTTAAATACTTCATCATATAACTCAGGCATCATCACGATAGTTGGGCCCATATCAAAGGTAAACCCATCTTTTTTAATTTGGTTTATCTTTCCTCCAATTCGCTCATTTTTTTCAATGACAGTGACATCATAGCCATGATGTTTGAGCTTAATAGCACTGACTAAACCACCAATGCCAGCCCCCACAATGATTACTTTTTTCATAAAAATGTCTCCTAAGTATATTGTAAGATAATAATGAAGGTCTATGCTATACATTTGATATGAATTTGTTAGAAGCCAATAAAGTGTGCGAATTAATCATTCAAAAATACTCTAAATCCTTTTATATGGCCTTTAAAGACTTGCCTTAAGATAAGCGGTAAGGTGTACTTTCAGTGTATGGATTTTGTCGAGAAGTTGATGATGTTTTGGATGAAAGTTATGATATTATAAATCATTATGATCTCTAAAAAGAACTTGATCATCTTCAATCAATGGATGAGTCACAACTAAAGATATGATCATTTAATAAGAAATGAACATTTATTTTAAAAGAATTAAGGATGAAGAAGCATGAAAGATTTGAAGTTTTATGATGCTGATTTACTTGTTGCAATGATACAAGCTATTGTATACTATCGAGGAATCCTTAATGCTGTACGCCCAATCAATATGATTGCATAAATCGGCGATGTAAGGTTAAGGACTTACTAGCTTTAAAAAAAGAAGTAAAAATATAGTCAAACACGTGCGAAAAGAAAGGGCACCACCACTATGAATAATATTTATGGACTCATCATTTCCTTTGTGTATATCTTTGCATTAATTGGAATTAGTACAGTTCTTTCAAATAAGAAAATTTTTGATGGAGAATCATCTCGTAAATTTATTCATATAATGGTCTCAAATTGGTGGTTTATTGCGATATTCTTTTTTGATAACGTTTGGTTTGCTGCAATAACACCAGCTGCTTTTGTTGGGATAAACTATTATTCATATAAGAATCAAACATTCAAAGCAATGGAACGTGATGGTTCTAAGAAGGATCTAGGAACAGTGTATTACGTTATTTCTTTACTTATATTAACTTTAGTGACCATGGGAAATGATTTAGAATCTATTGGAGCCATAGGTATTTTAACCTTGGGATATGGTGATGGCTTTGCAGCTGTTGTAGGTGAAAAACGTGGCAAGACTAAAATAAAGATTGGGGATCACTTTAAATCTTTAGAAGGAACCTTAATGGTTGCATTCTTTGGATTTGCAATCTCAGGCTTTGTTTTTGCCTCCACAGGAGATAGTTTCTGGATTATAAAAGCTATCCTTGTAGGGCTTGTGAGTGCATCCCTTGAACTTTATACTAAAGATGGATTTGATAATATTACATTACCTTTAGGAGCATCACTTTTAAGTTATTTGCTAATGTTGGTGTAGTATGTTACTTTTCTCATTACTTCTTAATGCGACATTAGTAATAGGCTTATATATCAAACATAAACTTACTTTGTCAGGATCAATTGCTGCATTCATTTTAGGGTTTATTGTGTTAGGCTATGGTCATCCTTTATTCTATATCTTAATGATGTTTTTCTTGTTTTCATCATTACTCATCAATAAAGTTATCTTGCGATTTATCCCAAATATCAAAGCCCCACAGAAAGATCATGAACCTCGTCGTTGGATAAATGTCTTCGCTAATGGAAGTTTACTTGGGGTAGCAAGTTTATTGTATGTGTGGCTTCCTTCTTCTTGGGTCATTGCCTTAGGTATTATTTCAATGGCTGCTTCAACTGCAGATACCTGGGCTTCTGAAATAGGTTCTTGTTCACTTCAAACACCATGGACACTCATTAAAAGACAACCCATTCAAACAGGTTTATCAGGAGGGGTAACCTGGCTAGGTTTGTATGCTTCACTTTTTGGTTCTATGTTTATTAGTGCACTATCTCTACCTAGTATCATTCAAATATTTGGGTTTAATGTTTTAAGCCTTGGACTATTTGCATTGTTTACATTAGCAGGATTTGGAGGATCACTTGTAGATTCAATCTTAGGAGAACTTTTCCAAGCTAAGTTTGAAAACGCAAGTCATGAGATTGTGGAAGTCCTTCATCACTCAACAGATAAACTTGTGTCTGGAGTTACATGGATGGACAATCACATGGTTAATTTTCTATCCAATGTGATTACTATTTCGATATTTACTCCACTATTTCAAACCATAATTCGCTAAGACCTTAACTGAAAGGTCTTTTCTTTAGGTTATATGAGTTGAGATAGTTGAATGAGCTTGTTAGAATGAATGAGTTAAGAAGGAAATTGTTATGAAATACCAAGTATTACTTTACTATCACTATACTCACATTGAAGATCCTCTAAGTTTTAAAGATGAACACCTTTTGTGGTGCAAGTCACTTAATCTATTAGGAAGAATCTATGTTACTCAAGAAGGTATAAATGGAACTGTTTCTGGAACAGTTCAAGAAACAGAATCATACATGCAAGGTCTCAAGAGTCATCCTAAGTTTGAAGGGATTGTTTTTAAAATTGATGAAGTTGAAGGACATGTTTTCAAGAAAATGAAAATTAAGATTAAGAATGAGCTTGTTAACTTCTCGCTTGAAGATGATGTTAATCCACTTGAAATCACAGGGGAATATTTAGAACCTGCACAGTTTTATGAGCGACTCAGTGACCCTGAAACAGTTGTAATTGATGCTAGAAATACCTATGAATATGACCTTGGTCATTTTAAAGGAGCGATTCGTCCTGATATTGAAACATTTAGAGAATTACCACAATGGATTAGAGAAAACAAATCACTTATCGAAGGAAAGAAAATCATTACTTATTGTACTGGTGGAGTTCGCTGTGAGAAGTTTACGGGTTGGTTAAAGCGAGAAGGATTTAGTGATGTGGCACAACTTCATGGAGGAATTGTGTCCTATTCAAAAGATCCTGTAGCTCAAGGACAATATTGGAATGGATTGTGTTATGTTTTTGATGAGCGTATTAGCGTACCCATTAACAAGGTTGAGCATGTTGTCGTTGGAAAAGACTACTTCACAGGTGAACCATGTGAGCGATACATTAATTGTGCAAATCCAGATTGTAATAAACAGATTATTTGTAGTGAAGAAAATGAGCGAGCCAATCTAGGTTCATGTTCACAAGCATGTCGAGAACATCCAAGAAATCGCTATACTATAAAACATAATTTAGGATAAGAAAAGCGAGCCTTCATAGTATGAAGACTCGCTTATTTAATTATAGATATTCCAAATCAAGACTTTGATTGAGTGTATGCACCATTAGGATATAGCGAACATTAAACACAATCAGAATGATAACCACGACTAATGCAAATATTGGAGCAATCATTAGTACATAACTCAATACACTTAAGATGGCAATCCATTTGAATAATGAATTTAATTGTTGAATCCACTTATCTGACAAATTAAACTGTGTTGTTTGTGTAATGCTTTGAGTTAAGTGTTTTAAGAAAATTAAGGACAAGACAAGATTAAGAATACCAACCGCAATTGAGAAAAACGGATTAATAGCACTTAATCCTATTAAATCTAAGACAAATGTAAATAGTGTAATAACAAATAATAGTAAAGCGTATTTTCTTGTCTCAAGAAAATGATCATTTGAAGTCTTATGTGCTAATTGAACACAAGCATTCATAATGAAGTAATAACCTATAAAAGAAGGGATAAGATTAATAATCACGTTATCTAAAGTAATATTAAAATTGATTAAAGCAAATACAAGACCTAATACTATCTTTTTCATATAGAACCTCACTAGGTCTAATGTTAGCAAGGTTTACAAGGTAACACAATATTTTATGAAGAAATATGTCACTTAAGTGGTTATTAGGATCTACTGTTCACTATATCGCTCACTAATTCCTAACATAGTTTTCTCACTTAGAACTCTCTCAGAGATTAAGGCAATCGCAAGAATCCCAAACAGATTAATAACAAAACGCGTGATGGTAAAAGCAGTCCCCATAGAAGCAAACTCAAACATCAACATTGGAATTTTAGTCGTAGACCAAGCACCCAGCATTACTAAGACATTTCTAAAAGAAGAACCTTTTTTGAGTAAAGTAAGCGCTACTGGAAATGCAGCATAAAGAGGTCCTGCTGCGACTGATCCTAATAAGAATGCAATAATTATACCTGTTCCTTTTGAATTAGGACCCATAAGCTTAATCATTTTCTCGCGTTCTACCCAAACATCAAGTAAACCGATAAGCACAAAGATTGGAGGTACAACAATGAGTAACTCAACGAGTGATCTTGCTGATCCATCAACTGCTTTATCAAATAAAGTGCTTGAGATAAAGAAAAGCACAACATACATAACAAGCATAATTAATACAGATTGATAACGTTTTAATAGAGATTTTTGCTTCATAGTATAATCCCCATAACTAGTGCTACCACAAACGAAAAGATAAAGGCTAGACCATTTCGAAGTAAGGCAGCTTTTTTACCAAAGTGTTGGATTTCTAGAGGTAATGTAACAAACCCAACCATCATGAGCGAAGAAATAAAGGCCGCAATTTGAGGAAGACCAGCACCATTATTTAGAAGTGTTGCTGCTAAAGGAAATGCAACAAATCCTGGCATTAGTGTCACGGCACCAATAAGTGAAGCAATTAATACACCTAATAGCCCTGATTCATTACCCATAATAGCGGCAATCTGAGCTGGAGATAATGCAGCCACAATAATTCCAATCACAAGAATGATTGTAAGAATTTGTGGAAGCATGGCTTCAAAGCTTTTCCAAGCTTTTTTTAGAGCAATTTGAGTTTTTGTTTTACTCTTAAAAAGTGAGAAGCCTAATAAAGAGAATGTTACAACATATAGTATTTGATTCATAATAACCTCATTTTCTAGTATACTGTGATTAATTTGTAACACTTTGTTCATAGAAAGTCAAGAGGTGTCCCTCATGATTGGTATAGATGGATGTAGAAAAGGATTTATGATTACAAGACTTGAAGATTCAGTGCTTTCATTTTCTATTGAAAGTGATCTTACTAGTTTAATAGATGAGAAAGATTTGATACTCATTGATGTTCCTTTAGGTTGTCCAAGTTCAACGTCGCAGGTTCGACCTGAACCATTGATGAGACCTTATCTTAGAAAGCGTGCATCCAGTGTTTTTAATGTACCTGCACTGCAATGTTTTAGTTTTACTCAATATGATGAAGTAAATAAGAAAAACAAAGAAATCCTAAATAAAGGTTTAAGTCGTCAATCATTTGGTATTATGCCTATCATTAAAAAAGTAAATGACTTTGTTCTTGAACATCCTTATCTAAATCTACATGAATCTCATCCAGAACTTGTCTTCACATGGATGAAGGGGAGTATATGTAATTATTCAAAGCATAAACCTGAAGGAATCCAAGAGCGTGTTGATATTCTGGTTGGCGTATTGCCTAGTATTAAAGATGCTCTAATTAATGCTTTACTGTCTTATTCAAAATCCTATCATCAAGATATTGTTGATTCATGTGCGCTCGTAGTATGTGCTTATTTAATCCAAAAGAGAGGATCATTTACAATTCCTCACGATGTTCAAAGGAATTCTCAAGGGATAGAAATGAAAATTCTACTATTTAATGATAGTTAAGGCACTTAACTTGTTTTTGATATTAAAACTATCTAAAATAGTTTTATAAACTTAAAGGAGAATGTTTATGTCAGATATCAAGTTCATTAAATTAAGAAGATTTAATCTTATTATGGGATTCTTTCATTTAGTACAAGGATTGGGAATGCTATTTCTTGCGACAATAGGGTTTGAGAGATTAGCTCGATTTACCCCAACGATCACTCAAACGTATCAATTCTTTGATACAACAACCATGAGTTTAGCAGTAGCTACAAAAGACTTGTTTGATTTACCATTTGCAATCTTAGTATCTTCTTTCTTAATCATTTCAGCATTAGCCCATTTCATCATTGTATTATCTAAAGATCGTTATGTGAATGATTTAAAACGTGGTGTGAACCAATTCAGATGGTTTGAGTATGCACTATCATCATCCGTTATGATTGTACTTATTTCAACGTTGTTTGGCATCACGGATGTTGTCACATTAATTCTAATCTTCCTCATCAATGCTTCAATGAATCTATTCGGACTTGATATGGAATTACTTAATGCAGGAGCAGATAAGAAAAATGTTAACTGGGGCCCATTTATTTGGGGTTCAGTAGCAGGATTAGCACCTTGGATTGCCATCCTCATGTACATGAGTGGTTCAAGTGCAACTCTAGATCAAATTCCTTGGTTCGTATGGGCGATTGTTGGAACATATTTCGTAGCTTTCAATACATTCCCAATTAATATGATCTTACAATATGTTGGTGTAGGAAAATGGAAAGACTATCTCTATGGAGAAAGAACGTACATTGTCTTATCATTAGCTGCTAAATCTATCTTAGCTTGGTTAGTCCTCTTTGGAGCAATGCAGCCATAAACATAACACCTGTCATTGACAGGTGTTCAGACTGTCGACAAAAGCGTCGATAGTCTTTTTTTTGTTTTCTAGGAAAAAGAGACATGATAAAATAGAAGTAACACGAGGACCCCG
Organism: Erysipelothrix sp.; assembly: GCA_018335655.1. GTDB lineage: Bacteria > Bacillota_I > Bacilli_A > Erysipelotrichales > Erysipelotrichaceae > UBA6182. Next base: position 221 of record JAGXRX010000039.1, on the reverse strand, counting down.
TTATGATTACTAAAACGAATCAGAAAGCTCATGAGATGAGTGTGATTATCTTAGAAACCTTTGTCCCTAAAAATCATTTACTACGGAAAATTGATCAATCGATTGATTTCCGTTTTATTTATGACTTAGTGGAACCTTTATACTCAAAAATAGGACGACCAAGCATTGACCCGATCATTCTTTTTAAGCTACTCTTCATTAATCATCTTTATGGTTATAAC
>JAGXRX010000038.1 GCA_018335655.1 Erysipelothrix sp. | reverse complement strand
AAAAAAGCCTCAACTCGTGGAGTTAAGGCAACATTAATTGTTTAAGAAATTGAGCGATAAGGTATCCAAGTCCCATACTTAAGCCAATGTATAAGACTTGAGCTTGAAATGTTCTTCCTTGTCGAAGTGCTTTTTCAAAGTGGATTGCAGATAATCCATACATTGCTACAAAGAAGCCAAAGAAATGCAGCAATACATTTACAATGGGTTCAAGTTGAATCATGATGCAACGTCAATTCGGTTTAGTGCACGTTTGAGTGACACTTCCGCTTTCTTAATATCACTATTAGGGTCTTTAATGGCTTTTTCTGCACGATCTTTAGCTCGTTGTGCACGCTCAATATCAATTTCATCACTACGTTCAATAGCATCTGTAAGTATCGTTGCCACGTTGTTTGCAAAGTAAAGAACTCCACCCGCAAGAGCATATCGATGACGACCATCAGATTCTATTGTACTCATCATTGATATTTGTAACATTGCGACAATTGGCATATGATTCGCAAGAATACCAATATCTCCATTGGATGTACGTACATTCAGAATATTAGTTTCAATCGTTTTATTGTCTCCTAGAGGAGTAATCACTTGAACCTTAAACATTAGGCACCTGCTTTCGCTTTAGCTCGTGCTTCCTCAATGGTTCCCACAAACATAAAGGCAAATTCTGGCAAATTATCCGCTTTACCTTCAAGAATTTCTTTGAATGAAGCTACTGTATCTTTTACAGGTACGAATAATCCTTTAATACCATTAAATTGCTCAGCAACATGGAATGGTTGTGACAAGAAGTTACGTACACGACGTGCACGGTTTACAATCAATTTATCTTCATCAGATAATTCATCCATTCCTAGGATAGCAATAATATCTTGTAGTTCTTTATAACGTTGAAGTAATGATTGGACTCCACGAGCTACTTGATAATGTTCTTCACCAAGTACTAATGGATCAAGCATACGTGATGATGAATCAAGTGGATCAACTGCAGGATAAATACCAAGAGCAGCAATTGAGCGATCAAGTACTGTTTTAGCATCTAAGTGAGTAAAGGCAGTTGCTGGAGCAGGGTCAGTTAAGTCATCCGCAGGCACATAAATTGCTTGTACAGATGTAATTGAACCTTCTTTGGTTGAGGTAATACGCTCTTGTAGTTGGCCCATTTCAGTTGCAAGTGTCGGTTGATATCCTACCGCAGATGGCATACGACCAAGAAGAGCAGATACTTCAGAACCAGCTTGAGTAAATCTAAAGATATTATCGATGAATAGAAGAACGTCTTGTTTGTCCACATCACGATAATGTTCTGCCATGGTTAAAGCTGACAGAGCAACACGCATACGTGCTCCTGGAGATTCATTCATTTGTCCATAAACTAGAACTGTTTTATCTAAAACGTTTGAGTCTTTCATTTCGTGATAGAGATCGTTTCCTTCACGAGTTCGCTCGCCTACACCGGCCACAACAGAGAGTCCTCCATGTTGTTTCGCGATGTTATGAATAAGTTCTTGCATGACTACTGTTTTACCAACACCGGCACCACCAAATAAACCAACTTTACCCCCTTTAGCATAAGGGCATAGTAAGTCAATAACTTTAATCCCAGTTTCTAGGATCTCAGCTGTGGTTTGTTGTTGTTTGAATGTTGGAGCTTGACGATGGATTGGACTTCTTTGGATATGATCTGGAATTGGCCCTAAATTATCAATCGTTTCTCCTAAAACATTGAACATACGTCCAAGTATTTCTTTTCCAACAGGAACTGAAATTGGAGCACCAGTATCATTCGCAATCATACCGCGCACAAGACCATCAGTAGATCCCATTGAAATACAACGAACAACGTCATCACCGACATGCTGAGCAACTTCAACGGTGAGCAGTTCCTCACCTTTTTCAATAATAACCGCATGGTTAAGTGCTGGGAGTGAATCCTTTTTAAAACGGATATCGACCACTGGTCCAATGATTTGAATTAATTTTCCTTGATTGTTCATAATGATTCTCCCTTACAGTGCGTCAGCACCAGCCACAATTTCAGAAATCTCTTGAGTAATTGCAGCTTGTCTTGATTGATTAAACTTAAGCGTTAGATTTTCGATAATTTCTTGAGCATTATCAGTAGCATTTTCCATCGCTAAGCGACGAGCGGCTTGCTCAGAAGCTTTGGATGATAGATACATACGATAGATACTGGATGAAATTGTCATTGGAATAAGTTGATTAAGAATATCTGAACCTGATGGTTCGAAAATAGTTTCTGCCATTAAGGATGTCTTTTCCTTTTCTGGAACAGTGAATGGGTATAATCTTACTGATTTAGGTTCAAAGTTAACACTATTTATAAACTCTGTATACACAACATGAATTGAAGTAATCTCATCGAGTTTGATTTGATCATATATATTACTCATCACTTCATTAATGATGGCCATATTTAATCCCTCAGAACTTAATGGGATAACCTTATAACCTCGTGCTGTAGTATATCGAACTCCTTTATAACCAATCGCAATGCATTGATTAATTGAAGGTACTTGTTTGAATATTTTTAGTACGTTACTGTTGTACCCTCCACAAAGTCCTAAATCCGAAGTGATTAAGATAACACAAGGATTTGTGTCTTCTCTTTCATCAAGCCAAAAGACATCTTCCACATATGAGCTCGATGCAATATCAGCCACCATATCGAGTAATGAATCGGCATAGTTTTTGTTTCGCTCTAGAAGTGCTTTTTGTTTTTGGTATTTAGATATCGAAATTAACTCCATCGCTTGTGTAATCTTCTTAGTTGCTAAGACGGAGCGAATTCGACGCTTTATGGCTTGTTTACCAAGTGGCATGCTAATGACCCTTCATTTGATGGAAGAGAGTCACACATTCTTCGCACGCTTGCATCATCGTAGCTTGAAGCTCTTCGGAAATCATTTTCTTAGTTTCAATTTCTTCTAAAACATGAGGATAATCTTCTTTAAAATAACTGTGTAGTTGTGCTTCAAAGTCAACAATATCTTCAACTTCAATGGTTTCTAGAAATTTGTGTTTTGCACTGAAAAGACTTAGTACCAACATATTCAAAGGCATTGGACTATATTGTTTTTGTTTAAGAAGTTGCATGAGTCGAGCACCGTGATCAATGATCTTCTTCGTTGAAGGATCAAGATCTGAACCAAACTGAGCAAACGCAATGAGTTCTTGATATTGAGCAAGTTCTAGTTTTAATGAACCTGATACTTGTTTCATGGCTTTTGTTTGAGCAGCAGATCCTACACGAGATACTGATAAACGGCTATCAACAGCAGGTCTAAATCCTGAGTTAAATAACTCAGTAAGTAGGAATAATTGACCATCTGTAATTGAAATTACGTTTGTTGGAATATATGCAGAGATATCACCGGCTAATGTTTCAATAATAGGTAAGGCTGTAAGTGATCCTCCACCGTATTCTTTATTGAGTTTCGCAGCTCTCTCAAGCAAACGTGAATGTAAGTAGAAAACATCCCCTGGATATGCTTCACGTCCTGGTGGACGACGAAGAAGTAGTGACATAGTACGATAAGCAACCGCATGTTTTGATAAATCATCATAGATAATTAAAACATCTTTACCTTGTTCCATCCATTCTTCACCAATAGCACACCCTGTATAAGGAGCTAGATATTGAAGTGGAGCCATTTCAGAAGCTGTTGAAGATACAACTGTTGTGTAGCTCATTGCTCCATGATTACGCAGTTTTTCAACAATTTGTGCAACTGTTGATGCTTTTTGTCCAATGGCAACATAAATACAAATAACATTTTGGTCTTTTTGATTAATAATGGTGTCAATCGCAATCGCTGTTTTACCAGTTTGGCGATCTCCAATAATAAGTTCACGTTGTCCACGTCCAATTGGAATCATGGAGTCGATAATTTTTAATCCAGTTTGTAATGGTTGATTAACGGATTGACGTGTCATTACCCCAGGGGCAACACGTTCAACTGGTCTAAATGTTGTTGATTCAATAGCAGGCCCACCATCAATAGCATGACCTAACGCATTCACAACACGTCCTAGTAATGCATCTCCGACGTTAACTTCAACGATTCTTCCACTACGTTTAACTTCATCGCCTTCTTTAATTAGAGAGTCTTGTCCAATTAAAACAGCACCAACATGATCTTCTTCAAGGTTAAGTACCATTCCGACAACATCATTAGGGAACATTAAAAGCTCACCAGCCATAGCTTTAGATAAACCATTAATGAGTGCGATACCATCCCCAACTTTGATGACTGTTCCAACATCTTCTAGAACTAAACGAGAATCATAGTTCTTGATTTGTTCTTTAATTAAGGCACTTATTTCTTCTGGTCTAAGTTCCATGTGTCATCCTTCTTTCTGAATTTAAATATGAACGCAACTCATCAAGTTGCCCTCGTAAACTGCCATCTAGGATAGCATCTTCCATTTCAATCTTATATCCACCAATGAGTGTTGTATCAATAATATTCGTGAGAATGACTTTTGAATTCCATGTTGTGGATAATGCTGTGCTTAATGAATCGATTTGCTCTTCGCTCATTGCGCGAGTTGATTTAACAATGCCACGCTTAATATTTAATGCATGATCGAGTTGAAGTGTCACTTCTTCACAGATGAGCAATAACTGTGATGTTCGTTTTTTATCAATAGTAACGAATAAGAAACGAGTTATATAAGGATGAAATGTTGATAATGTTTTTTCAATGAGCACTTTCTTTTCAGTTTGACTTATTTGAGGCGCACCTAAAAATTCATCAAGTGCTGATGATTTAATAATAGAATGGAGTTGTTGAATTTGGTCATGAAAAATCTCAACGAGATTAGTTTCATGGGCTAACTCAACAATTGCAGATGCATATTTTTTCGCAATAGCACTCACGATTTTAAAACATCCTTAACATAAGCTTCAAGTAGCGCTTCATCAGCTTTAGCATCCACGACATTTCTTAGTAATTTTTCACTAGCAAGGATCGCCACATCGACGATTTCTTTTTGAACATCACTCATCATTGAAGCTCTTTCCGCAATAATCTGTTGACGTGCTGATTCAAGTTTAAATGACGCTTGTTGTTTTGCATCACTTATAACTTCTTCTTTAACACGTTTACCTTCATTACTTCCACGCTCAATAATTCGTGTTGCTTCTTGTGCAGCACGTTGTAGTTCTACTTTTGATTGTTCTAGCGTTGTTTGGGCTTCTTCATTAGCTTGTTTCGCATCGAGTAATTGTTGTTGCATAAACTCACTGCGCTTTTGTAAGTATTCACTTACCGTATTCCATAAGTATTTACGGAATAGGTAAAACAATACTCCAGTCGCTGCGAGTTGCACCAACATCGTTCTCAAGTCAGGAAACAATTTGCCCATGATATCAATATTGATCATGTGCATCCTCCTTCATGAGTGTGTCTTATTGGTATACGAACAATAATAAGAATGAAATTAGCAATCCATAAATTGCTGCGGTTTCCGCAATCGCAGCACCAAGAATTAACATAGAACGAATTTTTGATTCAGCTTCTGGGTTACGACCTACTGCTTCAACAGCTTTTCCTGCTGCATATCCTTGTCCAGCACCTGTCATAGTACCAGTTAATACTGCAATTCCTGCGCCAATAGCGATTAATCCACGTGCGATATCCATATTCAATTTTCTCCTTTTAGGTTGTTTCTGTTTCTGATGGTAATTCATTAGCTACAAAGACCGTAGTTAATGAGATGAAGACATACATTTGAATAAATCCTACAAATAAGTCAAAGTAAGCATGTAAGAATGGGGCGACAAGTGGACCAATAAAATCAAATTGTCCAATAACTGGGATAAACCCCGATATATAACCTGTAAATGTGTAAAACAACATCATGATAATTGTTCCACCTGTAATGTTTCCAAATAAACGAAGAGACATTGAGACAAGTGGAGCAACTGCTCCAAAGAAATTCATAATGAAGAATACAGGATATGGCTCAAATAAGCGGGTAAAATACTTCACAAATCCATTCGTCTTAAATACAGCTCGTTGTATCAACACAAACGATATTAATGCGAGTGTTAAGGTAACACTATAATTCGCGGTTGGTTGAGCTAATCCAAATAAGCCTGAAATATTACTGAATAGTAGGAATAATGCTAGTGCTCCAATATAAGGAGCGTAACCCGAAGCATTGTTTTTTCCCATATTGTCTCTTGTGATGGTACTAAACGTTTGTACAATCAGTACTCCAAGTAAGACAAATCCAGTTGGTTTTGCCATAACATCAGCTTTTTTAATTGCATGATTAACTGCAAAAACCAAAGCAATAATGAGTCCAGTGATAATCCAAATTGAAATCACTTCAACTTGTAGAGGAGTCGTCACTGCCCATTCGAGAAATTCATTCAACGGTTCTCTCCTTTCTTTAATGCTAATTCTTTCACATATAACCATAATTTTAGCACAAACAGGCCAAATATTACACCATAGATGCTGATATAATCAGGCAATAGAAATGCAGATGCAATTGCTGCTGCTAAAATCATGAAGCGAAATATGTATCCTATAGTAAATATGAATACTGAGAATTTTTCTTCGAATAGTATTTTATCGACATATCTCGCAAATAGCAACTGGTGAACCAAAGAAGCTGTAAGACCAACAATAAAACCTATTCCAATATTCAACTTGATAATACTTACTATAATTGCAATTCCATATATAATCTTAAGTTCATTTGATTGTACAAACGGGTTAGTTGTCATGTTTTGCTCCAATCAAACAAGATCTTAAATACATTAACTAATCCTAATACTACTCCTAAGATAAGCATCCATGGTTTTGTGTTAAGCCAGTTATCAAGCCAAAGACCAAGAAGCACACACGCTAATAACGTGAACGCAATTTGAAATCCTAGCCCAACTGCTTTCATTAACCATGAAGCATTACTTGGTTCCAAATATTCTATCCCCTGCATCTCCTAACCCAGGAACAATGTAGCCAATCTCATTAAGTTTTTCATCAAGTGCTGCTAAGACAATATGAACATCCGGATGATCTTTCTCAATACGTGCTACCCCTTCAGGAACACCGACTAAACATACTAGTTTAATGGTTTTTGCACCTTTTTCTTTAAGGATTGATATTGCAGCAGAAGCACTACCTCCTGTTGCTAACATAGGATCTAAAACCATGACCACTGAATCAGGAAGATTAGGTGGAAATTTAGCATAGTATTGTTGAGGTTCTAATGTTTCCTCATTACGATACATCCCTACATGTCCTACTTTTGCTGTAGGGATCAAATTTAGAATTCCATTCACCATACCTAGACCCGCACGTAAGATTGGAATTAACACGACTGATTTCGCTAGTTCATAACTTTCAGTAATTTGCATTGGTGTCTCAATACGAATCTTTGCGAGAGGTAAGTCTCGAGAAATTTCATAAGCCATAAGTCCTGCAACCTCATCGAGGTTTTGTCTGAAATCTTTGGTTCCAGTATTAATTGAGCGCATGACTGCGAGTTTGTGAGTAATTAGTGGGTGATCAAGTACGGTTAGCATAGTCTTTCTCCTTTTGTGTTATAAAATTGTTTATGCTTTGTTTAAGTACACTAAGATCTGCATCAAGTGGTGATCTAAGGATTTCTACAATCCATCGTGCAACCTGAATGAAATCCTCTTGTGTATATCCTTTAGTCGTCATTGCAGGGGTTCCTATACGAATTCCTGAAGTGACGAGTGGTGGTAATGTATCAAATGGAACACTGTTTTTATTTGTTGTGAATCCCATTTCTTCTAAACGATTTTGAGCTTGTTTCCCATTAATATCAAAGCTTTGTTTAACATCGAAGAGAACGAGATGATTATCTGTTCCATCGGTGATGACTTTAACACCTTCATCCATGAGTGTTTTCGCAAACACATGTGCATTTTTAATGACTTGTTTTTGATACTCAATAAAAGAAGGTTGGAGAGCTTCATGAAATGCCACTGCTTTTGCGGCGATGACATGCATGAGTGGTCCCCCTTGAACTCCTGGAAACACTTCACGATCTAATATTGCTGCCCATTTTTGTTTACATAGTATAATTCCACCTCGTGGTCCACGAAGTGTTTTATGTGTCGTGGATGTCACAAAGTCAGCGTAAGGAACTGGGTCTGGATGAAGCTTTGCGGCAATAAGTCCTGCAATATGAGCCATATCCACCATAAGATAGGCACCCACCTCATCACAGATTTCTCTGAATGCTTTGAAATCTAATGAGCGTGAGTAAGCACTTGCGCCAGCCACAATCATCTTCGGTTTATGAAGCTGAGCTAATCTTCGTACTTCTTCATAATCAACTCGATGAGATACAGGGTCTACTCCATAAGAAACAAAGTTATAAAGTTGTCCACTAAAGCTTAATGGATGACCATGTGTTAAATGACCACCAGCTTTTAAGTCCATCCCAAGAATCGTTTCTCCAGGTTTAATGACACTCATGTATACTGCCATATTAGCACTTGAACCACTATGAGGTTGAACATTCGCGTGTTCAGCACCAAAGAGTTCACATAGACGATGTCGTGCAAGATCTTCTACCTCATCGACAACTTCACAGCCTCCATAATAACGTTTAGCAGGATATCCCTCTGCATACTTGTTAGTTAAGATTGAGCCTGCTGCCTCAAGAACATCTTGAGATACAAAGTTTTCAGAGGCGATTAGTTCTATTGTGTTTGACTGTCTTTGATGTTCTTTTTCTATGAGCGAGGCGATTAATGTGTCTTTCATGTTAATCCTCCAAAGAAGTGATTTTATTGACACGTTGTTGATGGCGTGCTTCATGTGAGAATGAGGTTTTTAACCATATATCAGCACATTCCAACACAAGTGGAATATCCATAATTCGTCCACCCATCGCAATCATGTTGGCATCATTATGTTCTTTTGTGACTTGAGCCATCCATGCATTATGAATGAGTCCACAACGGATGCCTTTAACTTTGTTCGCAACAATACTTGCTCCAATGCCTGTTCCACAGAATACAATTCCTGCATCAACTTCTTGATTAGAAACTGCAAGTGCACATGGGTACACTGTATCTGGATAGTCAACACTAGAAGCGTCAAAACATCCATAGTCGATAATATCATATCCTTGTGCTAACAAGTGTGTTTTTAGAGCTTCTTTATGCTCAAAAGCACCATGATCAGTAGCTAAACCAATTTTTAAATGTTTCATTGTTGTTTCTCCCATGATTTATTTTACCACAGCATCGCGGTGTTGAGGCCAAAAGAAAAAGAAACCTTACGGTTTCTTGGCCACAAAAAACAGCATGCGTTCCTTGCCATTTAAATCTATTTCACATTCTACTTGTACTTGAGGAAAACGATTCAATATTTCCTGGGTAATAAGTTGTCTTTGTTGGTATCCCATTTCAAAGGCCACAAGGGTTGTGCTCGCAATCACTTGATCAAGTTGATCTAGAAAACGTCGATAAAGCATTAAACCATCTTCTCCCCCAAACAATGCTAAATGAGGTTCATAATCTTTAACACTACGATCCAGTGTTTCAGAAAGTTCAATATAAGGAGGATTACATACAATCACATCCCATGTTTCTCCCACAAGGGGTAATAGCATATCCCCTTGTCTAAACGTGACATCGATTTCTAGAGATTTTGCATTATCCTTTGCGACTTGTAGTGCAGGTTCACTTAAATCAGTACAGACTACCTCAAGTGTTGGCAGTTCTGCTTTAAGCGTGCACCCAATGATTCCACTTCCACATGCTACATCCGCAACTTTTATTTTCGGATTAACTCCAAACAAAGTTTCAATTCGATCTAACACATGCGCAACAAGTTCTTCGGTTTCAGGTCTTGGAATAAGAACATCACCATTAACCTTAAATTGACGTCCATAAAACCATTCATATCCTAAGACATGAGCGAGTGGTGTATCTTGAAGTAATGCTTCAATACCTAAGTTAAACACTTCTTGAATACTGCTTGGCATCTCATCATCCATGTGCAAATACAAGTCAATATTTTGAGAAGAACATAACTCTACAAGATAACGCTTAAAAGCAAGTGAATCAAAATCATCCCTTGCCTTTGAGTATGCAATTTTTAAGACCTGATTATAGGTCGCCATCAAGTGGTTGTTCCAACTTTGTCTTCTGCTCATATGTGAGGAGTGCATCAAAAACATCATCAAGCTTTCCTTCCATAATACGATCAAGTTGTACTATGGTTAAGCCAATGCGATGATCTGAAAGACGGTTTTGAGGATAGTTATATGTTCTGATTTTTTCTGAACGACTTCCACGACCAATCTTAGATTGACGCTCTTTACCTTTTGCTTCTTCAATCTTTTCCATATAGTCTTCATAAACGCGAGCACGAATAATCTTAACTGCACGCTCACGATTATCATGTTGAGAACGTCCTTCTTGCATGTTTACGCTTATTCCTGTAGGAACGTGGACAACACGAACAGCTGAGTCTGTCTTGTTAACACTTTGTCCACCAGCACCTGATGCACGATGTGTTTCAAAAGTTAAATCACTTTCATTAAGTTCAAAGTCTTCTTGTTCAACTTCAGCCATAGCTAATACAGTCGCAGTAGAAGTGTGAATACGTCCTTGGGTTTCTGTTTTTGGAACACGTTGTACACGATGTGCTCCAGATTCAAATTTTAAGTAGCGATAGACATCATTTCCTTTTATCGCAAATGAAATGAGTGTGTACCCACCTGATTGAGCCTCAGCTGCTTCAAGAACTTCTACTTTCCATCCTTTAGATTCAGCGTAACGTGCATACATACGATATAAATCGCCCGCAAAAATATTCCCTTCATCTCCACCTGCAGCCCCGCGAATCTCCATGATGACATTCTTATCATCATCTGGATCTTTAGGAAGCAGTAGAACCTGTAGTTCTTCTTCAAGCTTTTCGAGTTGTGGTTCAAGTTCCGCAATCTCAAGTTCTGCCATTTCTCTTAACTCCCGATCACTTTCATTCAGCCATGTTTTAGCTTGCATGTAGTGTTCATTGATTGCTTGATACTTTGAAAACAACGTTACAACATCTTGTAATGTTGATTGTTCTTTCGCATACTTCGCTAATTTTTTGGGTTCTGATAACGTTGCTGGATCTTGAAGTAGTTTATCCAATGTGTGATATCGATCAACCACTTGTTGACAACGTGTAATTAGTACATTCATCGTTTTTCTCCTATCGTGTTAAATTCATTAACCAACGTCCTTTTGATACTCGAATTAATCCTATCACTACTCTCACTATTTGTTCAACTTGGACAAGTAGTAATACTACTGCTAGAGATTCTATTTTTACTACCATGACAAGAAATGCAGTAAGTGGTAATCCAATTCCCCAAACAAGTCCTGCATCAAGCCATGTAAGGAATTTGGCATCTCCCCCAGCTCGAAGTGCTGAGAAGATAAGAACATTGAATACTCTTAAGGCAAGTCTTAGTGATAATATTCTTAAAATTGTTGTGGCGAGTGCTGGGTTTGATACCCCACTTCCATATAGATTCACTAACCATGGTGCAAGCACAAGCACTGCAATACTTAATACTACTGCTAAGAATACACCTACTCCATAGAAGTAATGCATGGTTTGCTCTGCTTCTTCAAGTTTTCCTTCTCCAAGAATTGCTCCTAGAATGGCAGATGATGCAGCATTAACACCCATAATCGCAAAGAAGAAGAACATGGACAATTGGTTCGCAACATAATAGCTTTCTAAGCTTTCGGGTCCATACATACCATAGAAGCGAATAAATAAGGTCATACCTACCCCAAAGAATAACTCATTAAACATGAGGGGTACTGCTCTTGAAGAAATTTTCTTTACAAGAGGTGATTCTACTATCATATCTTTTAGTTTAAAACTAAAGAATGGTTGTTTCGTTACGACTGCATACACTACATGAATGATTGCACTAAGTGAATGTGCAATTAAAGTTGCGATAGCTGCTCCTTGGATACCAAGTGCAGGAAAGCCAAACAAACCAAAGATTAATAATGCATTAAGTGTTACGTTAGTAATCATCGCAAAGATACCAATACCAAGAGAAATCATGGTTCTTTGTATTGAGCGATAAGCAAAACTAAACATCATGGTAATCACAAATGGAATGTATGACCACTTGACAATATTAAGATAAATCAGTGAGCGTTCAATAACTTCTGCATCATCAATGAAGAAACGCATGAGTGTTTCTGGGAAGAAGGATGCTAACGTCAACATTCCCAATGCAATCATTAAGGTGAAACTCACCCCAACAATGAACGATTTACGCTGATTAGTCTGATCTTTTGCACCAAAGTACTGGGCAATAAAGATACTTGCTCCAGATGCTGCTCCAAAGGATATCGTCATCATTAAGTTTTCAATTTGGGTGGCATTTCCTACCGCACTAACACCATTGATACTTGAAACCATGATTGAATCAACAATTCCCATGATTGAATTAAGCATCTGTTGAACCATGATAGGTAAACCTACCATAGCCATACGCTTATAAAACCTTGCTGGCGCAAGGTATTTTTTTAAGGTGAGGTTACTCATTAAAGTGTAGGTTTGTCTTTCACAATATGACAGTGACGACAACGTGCTTCATAACTTTCTGAAGCCCCTACAAGAATTATAGGATCATGATACGATGCTTCAACTCCATTAACGAGTCGTTGTGTTCGAGTTGCTGGTGCACCACATGTTGTGCATACAGCTGTTAGTTTTGTGACAAACTCTGCACATGTAATTAGAACAGGCATAACATTAAAAGGTTCACCTCTAAAGTCCATGTCTAGTCCCGCAACCATAACACGTTTACCAGACCCTGCAAGTTGATCACATACTGCAACAATTTCACTATCAAAGAATTGTACTTCATCAATTGCCACGACATCAACACTATCATCGACATAATCAAGAATGTCACGTGCTTTAGAGACCACTAAAGAATCTACACTACTACCACCATGAGAGACAACTTTTGTATTTGAATAGCGATTATCAATCGCTGGTTTAAATACCACAATATTCTTTTTTGCGAATCTTAATACATTAATACGACGAATGAGTTCTTCAGTTTTACCTGCAAACATACATCCGGAAATGACTTCTAACCAACCTGCTTTATATTGATGATACATCATATATTTACCTCATAAACTTCACTTTTATTATACACAAAAAATAAGGGTTATTACCCTTATTTGATGCCGTATTTTCTGTTGAATTGTTCTACACGTCCAGCTGCTTGAGCGAAACGTTGTTTACCAGTGTAAAATGGATGACAGTTTGAACAAGTATCGATACGAATTTGCTTCGCTGTTGATACTGTTTCAAATTCCGTTGCGCATGCTTGGCAATGAACAGTCACTTTATTAAGTACTGGGTGAATTCCCTTTTTCATATGTTCTCCTTCCGCCTTGATAATTTATTGATTATCAAAGTAAGTTTTGCTTGATTATAATATCATCTTTTATTCATTGATACAAGTATCAAATGCTAGTTTAAAACATCTTAATCGATGTATTCTCTAGTAATTTTTGCCCCAAGAGCAATAAGCTTAGTATCTAACTCGTCATAACCACGATCTATGTGGTATACATCATGAATTGTGGTGACTCCTTGAGCCATTAATCCTGCCACAACAAGTGCAGCACCACATCGTAAATCAGTAGCAGTCACATGATCTCCAAAGAGATTAGTTTTACCTTTAATGGTAGCGGTGGCTGTTGATAAACTAATATTTGCGCCTAAACGTTGTAGTTCAAGACAATGTTTAAATCGTTCTGTATAGATGGTTTCATTCACAATTGATTCACCGACTGCTTGAGTAAGGAGTGTTGTGAGTGGTTGTTGGAGGTCAGTCGCAAACCCAGGATATGGTAGTGTCTTCACATCAACTGGTTTTAATTCTTTAGCTTTATTTATAATTAAATGATCTCGCTCAACTTGAATACCTACTCCCATATCTTTGAGTTTTGAAATTAAACTCTCAACGTGTTGAGGAATGATATTTTCTATGGTTACTTCATCTGCTGCTGCTGCCGCAATAATCATATACGTTCCAGCTTCAATGCGATCTGGAATGATTTCATGAAAGGTTCCACCTAAACGCTCAACGCCTTCAATGGTAATAACATTTGTCCCTGCACCTTTAATATTCGCACCCATGCGGTTAAGCATGTTGGCAACGTCAATGATTTCAGGTTCTTTCGCAGCATTTTCAATCGTTGTTCTTCCTTGAGCTAATGTAGATGCCAACATAATATTAATGGTTGCACCAACTGATGAGATATCTAGGAAGATTTTACTTCCAACTAGTTTTTCTGCTTTGATATGGTAATACCCTTGGGTATATTCAACCGTCGCTCCTAAAGCTTCAAATCCTTTTAGATGTAAATCAATAGGACGTGGTCCTAAATAACATCCACCAGGCATCTTCATCTTTACTTCTTTAAAGCGTCCTAAAAGAGCTCCCATGAAGTAATAAGAAGCACGCAGTTTATTAACCGCAGGGTGGTCAAGTGATATGTTATGTAGATTTGTTGGGTCTATAATTAAATGTCCTGAAGTTGGAGTAGACACTTCCACATTTAAAAACTCTAAAAGTTGATTTAATGATTCAACATCTGAAATATTTGGAACGCCAATGATAGACACAATCCCTGTTGATGATAGTATTGATGCTGGGATAAGTGCTACTGTTGCGTTTTTAGATCCACTAATTCTAACCACTCCATTGAGTGGGTGTTGTCCTTCGATTTTTAGTACTTGGTTCATAATTGTGCCTCAATTCTTAATCATTATACACTAAAAGCAATGATTCTTCATAGAGAGAGAAAGACTGAGTATAATAAAAAAGATGATGGAATCCATCATCTTTGGTTTATATTATTCTGATTGTCCTGCACTTCCAAATTCAATCATTTTCTCTTTGATTGTAGCGCTAATAGCATCAAATCCAGGTTTTAGAAGCTTACGAGGATCAAATCCTTTTCCTTCTAAATCTTTTCCTGCTTCGATGTATTTACGTGTAGCTGCTGCGAAGTCTACTTGTAATTCAGTATTAACGTTAATTTTTGAAACACCAAGTGAAATTGACTTTTTAATCATGTGTGTTGGAATTCCGCTACCCCCATGAAGTACTAAAGGCATTTGTCCTGTTAAGGATTGGATTTCTTGAAGTACATCAAAGTCTAAACCTTTCCAGTTGTCTGGATATTTACCATGAATGTTTCCAATACCTGCCGCAAGTAAATCAACCCCTAAGTCAGCAATCATCTTGCATTCTTTAGGATCTGCGACTTCTCCACTACCGATAACACCATCTTCTTCGCCACCAATAGCACCAACTTCTGCTTCAACACTAATGCCTTTTGCGTGTGCTAACGCAACGATTTGTTTTGTTTTCTCAACGTTTTCTTCAATTGCATAATGTGACCCATCAAACATAACGGAAGTAAATCCAGCTGCGATGGCTTTTTGTGCACCTTCGAATGTTCCATGGTCTAAATGAATTGCAACATCAACAGTAATGTTGTTGTCTTCAATCATTCCTTTAACCATACCGACGATTGCACGATATCCGCCCATGTACTTCCCTGCACCTTCGGATACTCCTAAGATAACTGGTGATTTTAATTCTTGCGCGGTGAATAAGACGGCTTTAGTCCATTCTAAGTTATTGATGTTGAACTGCCCGACTGCATAACCATGCTTTCTTGCACGTTGCAACATTTCTTTTGCTGATACTAGTCCCATGTGTTCCTCCTCATAGTGTCGCCTCTATTTTACACCTTTTAGATGATTAATTAAAGAAGCATTAATAAATCCATAAAATAGTGGGTGTGATCGATTAGGTCTTGACTTAAATTCTGGATGGAATTGACATCCTACGAACCAAGGATGATCTTTAAGCTCAATGATTTCAACAAGTTCTTTATCTGGTGACATTCCTGAGAATACTACACCATGTTTAGATAAGATATCTTTGTAGCTGTTGTTGAATTCATAACGATGACGATGTCTTTCCACAATATTCTTCTTTTTATAGACACCGTATGCTTTTGATGTTTCATCAAGTTCACATGGCCAGTTTCCTAAACGTAGTGTTCCACCCATGTGTTGTCTTCCAGAGTAATCTTCCATTAAGTGAATAATTGGATGTGGAGTTTTTTCATTCCATTCAATTGAATCAGCACCTTCTAAACCACATACATGACGCGCAATTTCAATACTCGCAATTTGCATACCAAGACATATTCCAAAGTATGGGATGTTATGTGTTCTTGCATAATGTGCTGCCGCAATCTTTCCTTCAATACCACGGCCACCAAAACCACCAGCCACAAGGATTCCGTCCACATGGGAAAGTGATTCTACGATCGTTTCGATTTCAAGTTTTTCTGAGTTAACCCATTCAATTTCAATATGAGCATCAAGTTCATAGCCTGCATGTTTGAGTGATTCTGCCACTGATAAGTATGCATCATGAAGTTGAACATACTTTCCAACTAAGGCAATACGTAGGCGATGGTTCAAACTATTAGCACGATCAATCATGTTCTTCCATTCACACATATCTGCTTCTGGAGCATCAATTTTAAGTTTATGAAGAACATAATCATCAAATCCTTGATTCTTAAATGTTAAAGGAATCTCATAAATGTTATTCGTATTTAAAGATTCTATGATGGCATGTTCACGAACATCACAAAATAGTGCTATCTTACGTTTTACATCAGCAGATAATGGCTCTTCAGAGCGCGTTACAATGATATTTGGTTTTATCCCTAAAGACATTAATTCTTTATAGGAGTGTTGTGTTGGTTTTGTTTTAAGTTCATTTCCACCTGGTACTAATGGAACAAGTGTAGTATGAATAAACAACACATCTTCTTTTTCATGTTCTGCATGAACTTGTCGTGCAGCTTCAAGAAAAGGTAAAGATTCTATATCCCCTACAGTACCACCAATTTCAGTAATAACAACATCCGCATTAGATTCATTGGCTGCACCATAGACTTTTGCCTTAATTTCATCGGTAATATGAGGAATAACTTGAACTGTTGCTCCTAAATAGTCTCCACGACGCTCTCTAGCTATTACTGATGAATAAATTCGTCCTGTCGTGATCGAAGCACTTTGTGTAAGTTCTTCGTCAATGAAGCGCTCATAGTGTCCTAAGTCAAGATCTGTTTCTGCACCATCTCTTGTTACGAAAACCTCTCCATGTTGGTATGGAGACATCGTTCCTGGATCCACATTGATATAGGGATCGAACTTCTGCATAAATACTTTTAACCCACGGTTCTTGAGCAGACGCCCAAGTGATGTTGCGATAATGCCTTTACCAATACCAGACACTACGCCACCAGTTACAAAGATATATTTAGCCATAAAATCCCTCAATTTCTCTTTTAAAAACAAAAAAGCCGCCCTATCAGTTAGGGGCGTGCCCTTATTAACTTTACCAAAGAAAGCCTTTCACTTCAAGAGAGAATTATCTTTCACATAAAGAAAAATCCACATAAAGTGGATTAATGTCAGTTATCATACAAACTATACCAACCTAATCAAACGATAATCTCAAAACAATAGGATCAGGAAGGTAGTCTTCTAAGTTGTATCCTTTGCTTTTGACATATTCTTTATAAACTGCGAATCGAAATATATCTGTTTTTAGTTTAAACTCATGTTTGTAGCGATTAATAACCTCTTTTGAAACGCCCTGAGTGTAAGCGTAATCTTCATCTAAATACCAACTATAACCACATTGCACAATTTGGTAATGATTATTCAGTTCACATTCAACTAATTCTTTAATTAGGTTTGTAAACCCTGTTTTTATTGGTATTTCATCGTTTTTTATTGCCTCCATGTACGATGACAATAATAATAGATGTTCTTTATGTTCTTCATAAGAAAGATCTAAAGTATAGCCATACATTGGTGTTAAAAGCCAGTCTTGTCCTTTATTAAAATTACTAGATTTTTTTAGCTGGTCTTTTGCTTCTTGTTTTGTCATAGGAACGATTAAATGATAGTAAATTCCACTTTCCTCTTTAAGCTGTGCTAAGTCTACTTCTTTCCCATCAATGAGGCGAGTCCCTTCTGCGGGGATTCCAAGATTGAGTCAAGCATATCCTTCATTGAGAGGAACGCCTAAAACTAGTCCTGGAAAGAATTGTTCAACATGGCGTGGAAAACTTAATGCAAGTTGATACGTAGAAACGAGTAAGCCCACAACATTCAACAACACCCATAAAATTTTTCTTCTTTTCTTCTTATAGTCTTTAAGATTCTCTTCAATAGTGTCAAACTCTTCATACTCTTCGATTTTCTTCATGTTTCCCCACAATCGATTCTTTTAGTTTACTGACATAATTATACTTTAGTTTTTAAAGAGAATAAACAAATATCTTACAAATATTATTTATATTACATTTCATATATTAGTGGTATAAAAGTACAAAGAAAAAATCCACCAGAGGCGGATTATTCTTGATCATCATCCGATGATTTTTCTTCATCTTCAGAGAATTCATCATCAAAGTCTAGTAAGTCTGTGTCTTCATCAAGTTCACTATCATCAATCACAAGTTTAGATGTGTCGACATGAACTTCGGAAAATTTATAATTCTTTCTTAAGTCCCATTTATTATCCGGTAAGGCAATAAAACGGGCATCAAGCATAAGTGCAGAGTAAAATGTTGCAATCTTGCGTTCTGCAACTTGTTGATTAAATCCTAGTTTTATACATACTTCAGACCAAATCGCTGAAAAAGGAACTTCCTTTTTTGTTTTGATGAATTCATAGGCAATATCGGTCATTGATTTATTACTCATAGTGTCTCCTTACATTTTTTCCGGGGCACTAACCCCCACCAAATTCAAAGCATTACGCAAAGTAACAGCAACTGCTTTAGTTAGTGCTAAACGATTAGCACTTAATTCCATATTCTGGGCATCCAATACATGGCATTCTCCATAGAAACTATGAAATAGTGCCGCAACCTTAGACAAATAGTTAACTATTTTGTGAGGTTGCATACTTACTGCCGCATCCACAACGACACCACCAAATTCATTAAGATACTTGATGAGTTCAATTTCTTTAGGGTGATCAAGTAAACTTATTTCATTGAGTTGTGGATAGGTGTGTCCTGATCTTAAGATTGAACACACTCGTGCATGGGCATATTGTGCATAGTATACAGGATTTTCATTGGATTGTTTAGTAGCCATATCCAGATCTAATTCCATTTGTGTATCCGCAGCACGTGATGTGAAGAAATAGCGAATAGCATCTGAGCCTGCTTCATCAATCAAATCAAGAAGAGATATACTTTTTCCTGAGCGTTTTGATAACTTGAATTCTTCTCCATCTTTCATCATGCGAGCCATTTGAATGATCTCCACATGTAGATCCATGTCAATACCAAGAAGAATCATTGAAGCTTTAAGCCGTGCTATGTATCCATGATGATCTGCTCCAAGAAAGTTTACACATTTCTTGAATCCACGATCATACTTATCTTTATGATAAGCAATGTCTGGTAGTAAGTAGGTGTATGATCCATCACTCTTAACCAGGACACGATCTTTATCATCTCCATGGTCGGTAGTCTTTAACCAAACTGCTCCTTCACTTTCATACACTGAACCTAAATCTTTCAGTCTTTGAAGTGTTTCTTCTACCTTATGAGCATCATAGATTCCTTGTTCAGAACTAAAGACATCAAATTCTACATTAAATGTCTTCAAATCTCGCTTAATCTTATCAAGTTCTTTGACTAGTCCTTCTTTTTTGAAGAACTCAGTTGGTTTATTTATTATTTCTTTTCCATGGATAGAGATTAGTTCATTCGCAATATCAATAAGATCTTGTCCATGATAACCATCCTGTGGAATACTTGCTTCTAAGCCACATGCTTGCAGCACACGCGCTTGAAGTGATAGAGCCATGTTATTGATTTGGTTACCTGCATCATTAACATAGTATTCTCTCGTCACATCATATCCAGCAAAGCTTAGAATACGTGCAACACTATCACCAATGGCAGCTCCTCGAGCATGTCCTGGGTGTAAATCACCTGTAGGGTTAGCTGAGACATATTCTAAGTTTATTTTCTCATTTTGTCCAAAATTACTTGAACCAAAGGCTGTATCTTCTTTTAAGATTGTTGAGATAACTTGGTATAAAACTTCTCGTTTAAGAACGATATTGATAAACCCAGGTCCAGCAACATGCATTGATTCTATGAGTGTTTGCTCTGTGGGAATATGTTGAATTAATGCTTGTGCAACATCGATAGGTTTCTTTTGCACTTGTTTTGTAAGTCTCATAGCTAAGTTTGTAGCATAGTCTCCTAATGACGCATCCTTAGGAATCTCAATGACTACGTCTTGATGAGTTAAGGTTATATTAAATGCATTGAAGGCGCATTGAATCAACACCTCTTTTAATTGTAGTTCTAATTGATTCATAGTTCCTCCCACGTGAGTGTAATCGTATCTAGTATTTGATCATCTTGAATAAGATGATAGGAAAGTTCAACATCTTCATCACTTATATATAGTTTCTCGAGTTCAAGATTTAGTTTTAATTCACCCATCGATGAAGTCTTGAACAGCAGTCCTTCTTTGTTTTCATTAAGCCATACTGCGGTCATACCATCATCGATTCTCATTAAGGCAACACTTTGCTTTTCTACACAAACGAATGTTCTAACATCATTCTCTGTATAAAAGTAAGTGATAGAATGACCATCAATCTCTTTAATCGCAAACCCAACAAATTCACTCGACACTTCTGAGTGAGCAGACTTCATGGTATGTTTAAGTTTAATTTTCTTTTGTTTCATGGAGTTCTTTATCTTGTAAAATTATAATGACAAACATAATGTTGTCAAGTTATTTAAACAAAGTTACACCACTTTAACACATCTATGATAAAACTCAAGGTATTTTGCCTCTTTTTTAACGTTTTATTTTGTTTTATTCTCGTTTTAGTCACAAAAAAGACAAATCTTTACGACTTGTCGTTTAATTATGTTATTGGTGTATTTTATTAGACAATCGTCGTCATATTTCTTCCGTTATGTTTAGAATGATAGAGTCCTTGATCTGCCTTTTCAATAAGTGATTTAGCATGTGAGAGAGGTCTCATTATCGTTCCTCCTATTGAAATAGTCACTTTAATTTCTTCATTTCCAAGTTCTTTAAATGAAGTCTTAGACACGATGCTTCTTAATCGCTCTGCAATAGAAAACAAGTCTTTCTCTTCATTCACTTCAAATAAACCAACAAACTCCTCACCACCCCAGCGACTAATAACATCATTTGACTTAATATTAGAAACTAATGACTTCGCAACAAGTTTTAATATTTCATCACCAACGGTATGTCCAAAAGTATCATTAACATTTTTAAAATGATCAATATCAAACATAAGCACACCAAAGTTCTTATTGAATATTTTGAATTGTTCGATTTTCTTTTTTAATGAAAATTCAAAGAAACGACGATTAGCAATTTGAGTTAAAGGATCCTTCATGATCTCATCTTTAAGAGTTTCATTTTCACTAATGATATCTCTTTGAAATCGCTCATCGGTAAACACTTCAATCGCACCGACAATGACTTCATTTTCATCATAAAGCGGTAATGATTTAACACTTACAGGAACACGATATCCTTCTTTATGACGCAAGAAAACATGAGCTTGATTCATCTTTCCTGTTTCGATTGTGTGATGAAGTGGACAGCCATGAAAACATAGCATTTTCCCAGTTTCATCAACATGTTGTAGAAGATTGTTATGACAGTACTTATTAACAACTTCTTCTGAAGTATAACCTGTAATTCGCTCACTTCCTTGATTCCAGAATATAATCTTTCGTTGAGTGTCCACCACATACACTCCTTCAAATAACTGCTCCATCAACGAATAATCATAATTGAAAGACATGATGTTTCCTCCCTTTATATTATTTAAACAAAGGCTTCGATATCTTCAACACTTTTCATGATGGATTGTGATAAATTTTCGTAACCGTTATTTGTTATTAGCACATTGTCTTCTATTCTAATACCAAGATTTAGTGATTCAATATATAAGCCTGGTTCCACAGTAATCACATGACCTGCTTGAAGTTTAGTATCATCATACTGTCCCACGTCATGAATATCAAGACCTAAAAAGTGAGAAACCCCATGATAATACACTTGATTTACTTCGCTTTCATCTTTTATGAACCCATCTTCCACAAGTCTTACCTTATAAAAGTCTAAAACAGCCTGATTAAGTGCTTTTAGTGGTGTTCCTGGTATACATAATTTGAACACAACCTCCATTGCATCCAAGACTACATTCATTGCTTTCTTTTGAAGTGGTGTAAAGGTTTGTTGGTGCGGGAATGTGCGTGAAATGTCTGAACTATAATGATTAAGCTTTGATCCCATATCTACTAGAATTAAAGAATTAGATTCAATCTTTTTATTGTTTTCAACATAGTGTAGGATAGTTGCACGCTTGTGAGCAGCAACTATGGTATCAAATCCAGGGCTTGCTGAGTTCATCTTAAAAATGTATTCAAGAGTTGCTTGTATGTGTTGTTCATGAGTGAGTGATTTCTTAGCACGAAGCATATGTTCAAAGGCATTTTTAGACACTTCAATTGCCGCTCTAATAGCTTCTACTTCTTCGTGTGACTTAATAGCTCTCATTTGATGAATGACATGTTGATGAAGCACTACAGGAATAAGATTATTAGAAAACATCTTATTCATGAATCGATCCATTGCAAGTTCTTGAGCATTCACTTCGTTTTTGTGATGATCTAAATAGAGTTTATGAATTGGTGTGCGTGTTACCAGTCTATTTAATGTCGATTGTAGAGATGACAGTGGTAGAACGACTTCACACCCACTAATATGCTTAGCTTGGTCAAATGGTAGGAATGTTCCTACCCATTTCTCCATGACAGGATCAATATCTTTAATAAAAATCATTTCTTTCACAGAATCTTCAGTTTTAATGATAAGTAAAACTGAATCATCTTGGTTAATCCCTGTTAGATACAAGAAGTTCTTATTAACTTCAAACGGGAAATGACTATCTGCCGATCTTACAATTAAGTCATTGGCGATACTAATAAAACACCCGTTTACATCAAGTGTTTTAGCTACTTCTTTTCTTCGAGTTAAATATTGGTTCATAAGCACTCCTTTGGCGCATAAAGTTTAATGTCTTCTTTTTCTTTTCCTTTTACAATTGCAGCAACAATCACCGAAACTGTTGAAAGTTCTTTGAGTCCTTGAGTTGTTGAAATCCAAATATGAGAATGTGCATCCTCCTTGTAAGGACGGTATGGAGTTTGTATTGCTTTATCTTCATCAAAGTAATAGCGAGGATCATATCCTTGTGATTTGATTTTTTCAATGAGTTTCTCTTTTTGCTTAGGGTTTTTATAGTCAATATATCCAAATAGACGACGATCAAGAACACGTTTTGATAAATCACTTAAGATTACATCCTTATGGTTTTGAAGAGTCATGACTAGACTTAAGAAGGATACTTCATCAAGATTCATAATCATTTCATTTGTAATTGGTAATCCACATAAAAATGATTGAATGAAAGGAGCCATATCAAAGGATTCAATACCATGTTCAATACAATCCTTCATTCTTTGAAAGAGTGATGAAATCATGACTTCACCACTTCGTGATACTGGATGATAGTATACTTGCCAATACATGTGATATCTCGCCATGATGTAGTCTTCAATCGCATGAACACCACTCTCTTTTACAACTAAGCGTTGCCCCTCTATTCTTAGTGTTCTTAAAATTCTTTCTAAATCAAATTGTCCATAGCTTGTGCCTGTAAAGTATGCATCGCGAAGTAAATAATCCATTCGATCTGCATCAATTGGCCCTGAGATAATTTGAGATAATAATGGTTTAGTATATGTATGGCTTAATATTTGCGAGATCATTAAAGGTAATGTTTCATCAGCTTCCATGAGAATACTGTGTATTTCTGATGGTTGTGTAATGAGCTGAATCGATAATGTCTCATGGTGAATATGACTAACATTTTCAAAAGCATGCGAGAACGGTCCATGACCTACATCATGAAGCAGTGCAGCACAAAGTAATGCAACACTTTCTTGAGGAGTGAGTTGCTCTTTTAGTCCACTCACTTCTTCAATCATACGACGAGTTATTTCGTAAACACCTAAAGAATGGGAAAAACGTGAATGTTCTGCAGTATGATAAACCAACATGGAAACTCCAAGTTGGTGAATTCGACGTAAACGTTGAACCTCGCGAGCATTAATCAAATCCCAGATAAGTTTAAGATTCACATGAATATATTCATGAATTGGATCTCGTAATACTTTTTCTTCAAGAGTTTGTGTGAACATAACGTCTCCTAACGTGCATTACATGCAAAGATTACACGCTCTTCTCCAATGAGATATAAGGTTGATGCTAGATCAGGACCAT
The DNA here is from genome assembly GCA_018335655.1 of Erysipelothrix sp. GTDB lineage: Bacteria > Bacillota_I > Bacilli_A > Erysipelotrichales > Erysipelotrichaceae > UBA6182. The sequence goes on along the minus strand of JAGXRX010000038.1, from coordinate 18,974 downwards.
GTACTTTGCCTGAAGCCACAACACGAAGACCCATAAATAATGGTTTACCTTTAAGTCCTGTGGTTTCTTTAACTTTATTTATGGTTTCTTTGACAGATTCAATTGTCCAAACCGATGGACGATTCGCCACAAAAGCTTTCGCAACTTCATAGGTTGTATCTAGTTTATATACTTCTTGTGCTTCTTCATTTTCAAGAACTGTTTGTGTTTCAAAGAACATTGAAGTTAACTCAACAATCTCTTGTCCATAGGAGCATTGATCATGATAGAGATGAATGAGTGTATCAATCCATAGTTCAGATTTACTTGATAAGTCTTGTGCTTTTTCTAAGAATGGAAGTACTAATGCTTTAAATTCTTCATAGGACATTGCTTTAATGTATCGGTTATTAATCCATTTTAATTTTTGTGGATCAAACATTGAAGGAGATTTAGATAAACGTTCTTCTGAAAACTGTTTTACAAGTTCTTCATGCGTAAAGATCTCTTCTTCACCAATTGGTGACCACCCTAACAAGCTCATGAAGTTAAACATTGCTTGTGGAAGATACCCTAATTCTTCATATTGTGACATAAATTGAAGAATCGAATTATCACGCTTGGATAGTTTCTTACGTTGTTCATTCACAATAAGTGTCATGTGTCCAAATAAAGGATAACCCCATCCTAACATACGATAAATCATGATTTGTTTTGGAGTATTTGATAAATGTTCTTCACCACGAAATACATGAGTGATATCCATTGTGTGATCATCAATAACAACCGCAAAGTTATAAGTAGGAATTCCATTAGCCTTAATAAGAACCCAGTCTCCAATATCTTTAGATTCAAAACTTACTTCTCCACGAATCATGTCTTGAAAAATATAGACTTCATTTTCTGGAACACGAACACGGATTGTATACGGAGTGTTTGCTGCTTCAAGTGATGCTAGTTCGTCTTGAGAGCGATGTAGAAGACATTTGCGATTATATTGTGTCGCAACTACACCTGACTGTTTTTGCGCCTCATAGTCTTCATCTAGCTCTTCTTCAGTGCAATAACACTTATAAGCATGACCTAGTTCAATAAGTTGATGAGCGTATTTTTGATAAAGTTCTAGTCTTTCCATTTGTCGATACGGTGAGTATTTAGGATTAGGATTAACAGGTGATTCATCTGGGGTAATCCCTAACCATCCGAGATACTTTAACTGAGATTCTTCACCTCCAACAACATTTCTTTCAAGATCTGTATCTTCAATACGTAAAATAAAATCGCCCTCATAATGCTTTGCGAATAAATAGTTAAATAATGCAGTTCTTGCATTACCAATGTGTAAATGTCCTGTTGGGGATGGTGCGTAACGAACGCGTACCTTTGTCATATGTTGTTACCTCGCTATGTGCATTACTATTATACATCATTTATAGAAATCGATGAAATCTTATTAAAATGATGGACTAAACAAAAATGCCCCAAAAAGGGCATTTTTTTAGTTATATAGATTAGAAAGAGGAGTCATTGTTAAGGTCTTATCTAGAACGATAGAATATTTGTACCCAACGGTATTTTCCGTCTTCACCTTTAGTAATTGCTACTGAAAGTTGTTCAAATTTTTCATTAAGAATATTAGCACGATGTGATTGAGAATTCATCCAAGCATTTACTACTTGTTCTGGGCTTCTAAATCCTGAAGCTAAGTTTTCACCGATATTACGATATGTGAAGTTTGGTCCGAATACTGTGAAGAATCGTGTTCCATCTGGACGTGTATGTGAGAAATGAGTAATAATTTCAATTGATCTAATCTTTGCCCCTTCATCAAGTGAAGTGACATAAGTTAAAATGTTAAGTCCTGCTTTTTGTCTTTCGATGTTAGTAAGTCTTAAAATTTCTAATTCCCAAGTTGCTGCTGGAGTTGTAGATACTAGTTCAACAGTTTTAATAGGTTCAACAGTTTTAGTTTCTTCAACAGGTTGTGTTGGAAGAGGTGTTGGTTCACTTTTTGGTTCTTCAGTTGGAGTTGGTGTAGGTGTCGGAGTTGGTGTAGGTTTTACTTCTACAGGTTTAGGTGCAGGAGTTGGTTCTTGTTTTACCACTTCCTGGACTTCTTCCTTTTCAACTTCTACTTCTACTTCTTTTTCAGTTTCTACTTCTACTTCTTTTTCAACTTCTACTTCTATTTCAACATTTACTGTTTCAACAGGTTTAGTAACTTTTTCATTAGTAGTTGTATCTTGGTGGTCAACAGCATAAAGTACCACTTGATCTTCGGTGGATTCTTGATTCTGAGCATGTAAGTTCATGACACTTGGTGTAGCAATTAATACAGCTATAGCAGCAAGTGCAATAAAAGTATGTTTTAACATAATTTTACTCCTACCTACTGTTCTTGAATAAAAAAGAACAGTTTCTTTGGTAACTGGCTATCTTCTTGGCGAAGACCCTCTAGTTTTGCGTCCCACAATCACTTGTGGTTTGCCTTTATCAGTAAATTGTCCTAATAACTGATTAATGTTTCATTTTGTCTTAAAGTACAAAAAAGAACACATTCTTTGGCAACTGGCTATCTTCAAATAAATGAAGACCCTTTAGTTTTGCGTCCCATGATCACTCATGGTTTGCCTTTATCAGTAAAAAGTTCTTTACGTGATATATTCAAAATTGTAAAGATAAATCTTTACACCTAATATATATCATATATATATCTAATATGCAAGTTATATTACACTTAAACAACAAAAAAAGAGCATAATCGTTAGATCATGCTCTCTTACTGTTATTTTTTAAAGAACTTCTTCTTCTTTTTTGCCAAATGCTACAGCAATTATACCAAAGATTAAGAAGAATACTGCGAATGGTCTGAATGGAGTATCACTAGTTTGTGGTAGATCTTCATCATCATCGCCTAATACTTCTCCCCAATCAGCAAATACTGTTACGTCATTTGCTGGCATCATTGAGAAATCAAATAGCTCGCTGAACTCTTCATCCATGTACCAACCTAGGAATACATAACCTTCTTTAGTTGGAGTTGGAGGCATAATTTCATCGCCTTCTTCAAATAGGACTGGAGGGTAAGAGATACCGATCATATTTGTCACAAATGTTAATGTGAATAATTCATCTTCTTCTCCTAATACTTCCGCCCACTGTGCATAGACATAAATGTTTCCTGCAGGTAGATTTTCTAATCCACCCATGTAATCGATAAGTCCTGCTTCATCTAAAGTCCATCCATCAAAGACGAATCCTTCACGTGTGAACTCAGTTCCAGCAACACTACCACCGATATTAAATTCTTGAACTACATTTGGACCATCACCGAAGTTTGGATCAAATGTGAATGTGTAATCAATTGCTTCCCATTGTGCATAGACTGTTTTGTCAGATGCGCTTAGGTTTGTAAATCCATCAACATATGGAACTAGTCCTTCTTCATCCAATGTCCAACCATCAAAGACGAATCCTTCACGAGTGAATGTTGGAGGAGTTACACTACCACCAATATTGAATTCTAGATCGACATTAACTTCAACGCCGAAGTTTGGATCAAATGTGAATGTGTAATCAATAGCTTCCCATTGTGCATAGACATAAATGTTTTCTGCTGGTAGATTTGTTAATCCACCTACGTAAGCTACTAACCCAGCTTCATCAGTAGTCCAACCAGTAAATGTATAACCAGTGCGTGCGAATATTGTACCCGCAACACTACCACCGACATTAAATTCTTGAACTACATTTGGAACAACGCCGAAGTTTGGATCAAATGTGAATGTGTAATCAATAGCTTCCCACTGTGCATAGACATAAATGTTTTCTGCTGGTAGATTTGTTAATCCACCAACATAAGCCACTAATCCAGCTTCATCAGTAGTCCAACCAGTAAATGTATAACCAGTGCGTGTGAAGGTTGTACCCGCAACACTACCACCGAAGTTAAATGATTGAATTACATTAATTTCACTACCCCAGTTAGGGTCGAATGTAAATGAATAATCATTTTGAGACCATTGTGCATAAACTGTTTTGTCTCCGGAAGGAAGATTACTGAATTGAGTAACAGCTTGTGTACCTTCAGCATCTAATGACCAACCTGTGAAGGTAAAGCCAGTACGTGTGAAGGTAGGTGGAGTTACGCTACCACCAATAATAAATGTGCGATCAACATTGACTTCACTACCCCAATTTGGATTGAAGGTAAATGTGTAATCAATTGCTTCCCACTGTGCATAAACTGTTTTGTCAGATGCAGATAAGTTTGTAAATCCAGCAACATATAGAACTAGACCCGCTTGATCTGTTGTCCAACCCGTAAATGTATATCCATCACGAGTGAATGTTGGAGGAGTTACACTACCACCTACATTGAATGATCTCACTTCATTGACTTCACTGCCCCAATTAGGAACGAAAGTAAATGAATAATCAATAGCTGTGTAAGTAACTGTAACTGTGCGATTTTGTGCAGGCATTGTACCTGAAACTGTCGCAACATCTGGAGTAAATCCAGTAATGGAAGGTGATGCAACACTATATGGATCTTGATAGTTTAAAGTATCAGTATAAGTTGTTGCTGCGGTTGTTCCATCTTCGAATTCATAAAGAATTGTTAATAGATAATCAGATAGTTGATATGAATATGTGAAATCATATTCTCTTCCTGAAGTTTGACTTAACACTAGACTAATGACACCACTAGCACTAACGTTAATGACACCATCTGCAATCGGGAATGAAGATGCTGTTCCCATTACAGCTGTACCAACTAAAACGCCATCAACTTCAAGAGTAACACTGGAGTATTCAAATCCTAATGTAGGACTTGGATTAAAAGTATAAGTACCAGCAGCAATACCTCCTAAAGTGTTACTTCCAAGTGATTGCCCTTCATCTAAAGTTGGTGCAGTTGGTGGATATTGATGATATACATCTAATACTCCACTTACTGTATAAGTAACATTCGTAATCGCATGACCACCAGGTGTCAAAACAGATAGTTGGAAGCTACTTGGAATAGTCGTCATGACAAATCCAGCAATAACCCAACTATTTGGATTGTTTGATGTCTTAGCAGGTGGCATAACACTTAGAATTGGTGTTCCACCAAGATTACCTGTTTGGTAGACATTTAAGAGAACACTCTTGCCTAAGTAATCAATTGTAGTGGCACTGACACCATTCATTTGAACATCATTCAATTGATTCTCATTTACGTTGACTGTAACAGCAACATAAATAGTATTTCCATTTTGCCACAAATAGAATGCATCTGTGTGGTCGTTGGTTGAGGTTCCAAGTAAATCATAAACCCCAGAATCAGCTTGATAGGTCCCCACTGCGTTTGCCGTGCTAAAATTGAATAATTCTGGCACAAACGATGCTGTAACAACAAGCATCAATGACACAAATGAAGATAGAAGTTTGTGAAAGATTTTTTTCATAACTTTCCCTCCTTTAAGGAAAAAAGGCCAACCACATAATTGTATTATGCAGTTGACCCATCATAGTTTTCACCTTAGACGTCGGACTTTGCGCCCTACACTTTCGTGTAGTTTGCCTAGATTCAAATGTGATTGTGATGGGACAATAACCCATCATTTCAAATAATAACCGTATTATTAATGACATTATGTATTAATGTGGTTAGAATATGGTTATATTTGCCTTTAAATTCGAAATTTATTCTGAACTTTGTGGAATATTCTCCATGACATTCATGTAACTATATAACTTAACCAAATCACGACTTATTGTTTTATGGAATTGTCGTTGTATTCGCTCGATAATGGTGTATCCATTATCTTTTGTCTTACATGGAAGTAGTAATACGAACTGTAATGAGTTTATCCGAGAGTAAACATCAGAACCTCTTAATCCGTGATCAATTGCTTTTTTGAGTTTCTCCATTGCCTTACTCATGTCATATTCTGCCTGAGTGTTTCTTAACTCTAGAATAACTAAGCAAACAAGTTCACGACTTCTTACTTGTGCACGCATTTGATTTTGATAAATTCTCTTGAACACTTCATATTCACAATAGAATGCGCCATCGAGAGGTGAATTATCATTAAGATTTAGTATCAAGTCTCCCATCTTCACGAAATTCATCTCATCTTTTGATAAAAGTAATTTGAATAGTTCTTTGGTTTTATCGGATAGATCAACCTTAAGTTCATTAAAGAACAATTCTCTTGTCTTTTCATAGGCCTCGATAGCTTGTCGTATCTGGCGATCATGGATAAGCCCTAGAATGTGATAATAATGAAAGTCTTCATTGAAGCGATCAAATGATATTGCTCGTTGAGAATATTGAATAAGATCTTGATACTTATGCAGTGCTTCTGTCTTCTTTAGTAACATAATCATGGTTTGATTATATATATTAGTGTAATACTCTCGAATAGGTATTGTCCACAAAAGTGAACTGCTAGAGGTTAAAAAGGGCTTGTTTATTTTGCTGACAAGCGACATTATTTGCTTCTTTTTATCTTTTTCAATTTTGCTTGGAAATTGGATTTGCTTCCAAAGATTATCGACTTCTTCAAAGTCAATATCATAATCAAATTCTGGATTTAAATCATATCCATGTTTGGTTGTTACGATTAAGGATGTTTCTTCAAATAAAGGGATATCTTTAAGTGCTTGTCTTAAACGATGCACCGTAAACTTTAACGCACTTTCAGGATTGTGACTTCCAGACCATAGTAAATCAATGATCTGATTTTTTGAGAGAGGTGTCATTCTATAATAAATAAGAAGTTCTAGTAGATAACGAACGTTCTTTGTTAAGTATCCATCTACTCGAAAAACCTCACATTGATGAATGAAAGTTAATTCTCCAAAAGTAGTGATTCCAATTCTCACGCGAGTTTGTTCCATATAATGATCCTTATTGGGTGTTAGTGATTATATTATACAAACTTATCAATCAAATATCAAAACATAGACATTAATGTAACCGAATTAAAAACTGCCTAACATAGTGTTAGACAGTTCTTGTTAAATTTTTATGAATTGTGCGACATCTAAAACGAATATTGTGGCTCCTCCAACTTGAACCTCAACTGGGAATGAAGCATAACGGCCAATATCATATGATGCAGTCGATGGTACAATTTCTGTACGACGTTTTGATTCTTGTCCAATAAGCTCAATAGCTTTTTCTACTAAATCATCTTCACATCCAACAATTAGGGTGGTGTTACCAGCTCTTAAGAAGCCCCCAGTTGTTGCTAAACGAGTTACTGAGAAATTCTCTTTAGTTAATGCTGTGGATACATTGGATGCATCATCATTGGAGACAATGGCGAGTACTAGTTTCATAAAAACACCTCCTATATTTATTACATTATACCAAAATTACAATAAATTATCGACTATACATTAAATCTGAAGTGTAATACATCGCCATCTTTAACTTCATATGCTTTTCCTTCAACACGTAGTTTGCCTGCATCTTTAAGAGCTGCTTCTGTCTTGTACACCAAAATGTCTTGTATGTGATACGCTTCTGCTCTAATGAAGCCTTTTTCAAAATCACTATGGATAATGCCTGCACATTCTGGGGCTTTCATCCCTGAAGTGAATGTCCATGCTCTAACCTCTTGTGGTCCTGCTGTGAAGTATGTTTTTAAGTTTAAGATGTTATAGGACGCAACAATAATCTGATCAAGACCTGATTGATTGATTCCTAATTCTTCTAGAAACATTGCTTTTTCATCTTCTTCAAGTAGAGATATTTCTTCTTCTATCTTTGCAGAAATAGGAATGACTAAAGCTTGGTGTTCTTTAGCATATTCAACAACTGCTTGATAATATGGGTTTTGTTCTGGATGTGCTATTTCTTGTTCTGATAAGTTTGCTACATATATAACTGGTTTGCTAGTTAGTAAATGAAATCCTTTTAGAATTTCTTTTTCTTCTTGGGTGAACTCTAAAGCATATAAGCGTTTTCCTTCATTAAGAGGTTGAACACATTTTTGAAGTACTTCATGTTCTGCTATCGCGGTTTTATCATTTGATTTAGCCATACGTGCTACTTTATTAATTCTGCTTTGTACGCTACTTAAATCTGATAGTGCTAATTCGACATCAATGATTTCTATATCACGGATTGGATCAACACTTCCTTCCACGTGAATAACATCATCATTCTTAAAGCATCTAACAACATGAACAATAGCATCCACTTCACGAATATGAGAAAGAAACTTATTACCAAGACCTTCTCCTGATGCTGCACCTTTCACAAGGCCTGCAATATCTGTAAATTCAAAGGTTGTTGGAATGGTTTTCTTTGGATTAAAAAGGGCGGCTAAATCATAGAGACGTTGATCTGGTACTTCTACCACACCGACATTTTTATCTATAGTTGCAAATGGATAGTTCGCGGCTTCAACTTGTGAGCGCGTAATGGCGTTAAAAAGAGTAGACTTTCCGACATTGGGAAGTCCTACAATACCTGCTGTGAGTGACATAACATCTTTTCCTTACTGAGTTGTTTCTGCTTTTTGTATTATTTTCTTGAGTCTTTTATCAAACTCGATGCGCTCAAGCATAACACTTGAACCACACCCTAGACATTTTAACTTAATATCGACTCCCATGCGAGTTATTTCCCAAAAAGATGATTTTTTGCATGGGTGATCTTTCTTGAGTTGAACGATATCGTGAAGTTGGTATACCATATTATCTTCCTCTTTCCTGAAATGCTTGTAATGTATTTAAGAGTAGTGCTGCTATGGTCATTGGGCCTACTCCTTTTGGTACTGGTGAATAGGCTGATGATAATGCATAAGCACTTGGGTGAACATCACCACATAGAGTTCCATCATCATTGCGATGTATACCTACATCAACAATAACTACTCCCTCTTTGACATATTCTTCAGTGATTAGTTGCTTAATCCCTACCGCAACTATAAGTATATCTGCTTGTTTTGTATGATGCATTAGATTTTTTGTTTTACTATGTGTGATTGTGACTGTTGCATTAGCATTTAATAGTAACGCAGCAATTGGTTTTCCTACGATATTTGATCTACCCACAACTACTACATGTTTTGACACGACATCAATACTATAAAATTCTAAGAGTCTTAAAATACCAAGTGGGGTTGCACTCACAAAACTTGATTGTCCTCTGTGTAGATTACCAACATTAAGTGGATGAAATCCATCAACATCTTTATGGGGGGCAATATGATCAATGATTTCATTAGCATTAATATGATTAGGTAATGGTAACTGCACAATAATACCATGAATGTCTTTATCATTATTGAGTTTATCAAGTTCTTTGAATAAAGCTTCTTGAGATATTGTAGAATCATATCGTTTAACAGAAGACATGAATCCAACTTCTTTACATGATTTCTCTTTATTCTTGACGTATACTTCGCTTGCTAGATTATCTCCGACTAAAACAACCACTAAATGTGGCTTTTCTCGTTCTTGTGTAACAGTTTGTTTGATTTGTTCTTTAATCGCTTGTGATGCAGCGACTCCATTAAGAATGAGTGTCATAGTTTTCCTCCAGGATGATGGTGAGTGGTCCATCATTAATGAGATGTACTTTCATCTCGGCTTGAAATACTCCTTGTTTAACAATTAAACCATGTGATTCTAATGCTTTATTGAAATAATCAAAATATTGTTTTGCATCTTGAGCATTCATAGCATTAGTGAAACTTGGGCGATTTCCTTTTCTAGTATCTGCACAAAGGGTAAACTGTGAAATACTAAGGACTTCTTTAGTGGTTGAATGAATATCATGGTTCATCTTACCGTTTTCATCTTCAAATATTCTAAGTTTTGATACTTTCTTTGCCATTAAATCCATTGTGCTCAATGTGTCGTTTTGACAAATACCAACAAAAAGACAATATCCTTGATTAATATGAGAAACCACGTTCTCTTCTACTTTAACATATGCTTCTAATACTCTTTGAACAATGATTTTCATATCTTTTCCTCAGTTTTATTCTATCATGCTTTACACTCTGATAAAATAGAGGAGGAGTACCTTATGAGCGAACCTTTAGCACATCGTTTAAGACCACAAACTATTGATGATTGTGTGGGTCAATCCCATCTTTTTTCAGAGCGTGGTTTAATAAGAAAATTGGTAGAAGATAATAATCTTCCTTCACTTATCTTTTATGGCCCAAGTGGTGTTGGTAAAACAACGGCTGCACTTGCAATGACTGCACAGTTGAATCGTCCATATGATGTATTCAATGCGGCAATTAATAACAAGAAACAACTTGATGATATTATTGATAAGGCAAAACAGACGATTGGTTTTGTGTTGATTATGGATGAAGTTCATCGCATGAATAAAGATAAACAAGATCATTTACTACCGTATTTGGAGAATGGTGTTGTTACACTCATTGGTTGTACTACAGCTAATCCATTATTTTCAATTAATCCTGCAATTCGATCTCGTTGTCATCTCATTCCATTTAAACCAATTGAACAAGATGATATTGTGGTAATGTTGAAGCGTGCACTAAGTGAACCTTTAGGACTAAAGGGAATTACTGCAGATGATGAAGCATTACAGACCATTGCGAAAAGAACTGGGTTTGATGTGAGATTAGCTTTAAATACTTTGGAACTGTGTTCCTTTATTGAATCACATATAAAAATAGATACAGTAGATCAAGTTCTTATCGAAGCCATGCAAGTTGGTTTTAAAGATGATGATGGGCATTATGATTTGTTGAGTGCTTTTCAAAAATCAATTCGTGGAAGTGATGTGGATGCATCAATATATTACTTAGGTCGTCTTATTATGTTGAATGATTTAGAATCGATTACACGAAGACTTATCGTGATTGCGTATGAAGATGTAGGATTAGCTAATCCTCCACTTGTAGCACGAGTTGTCCTAGCTTGTGATTCTGCACTTAGAATTGGACTTCCTGAAGCACGCATAATATTAGCGAATGCAGTTATTGAGTGTGCAAGTAGTATAAAGTCAAAGTCTGCAAATATAGCTATTGATAATGCTCTATCTTTAATTAAGAATGAATCACATCAAATTCCTGAATATCTTATCTTAACTCCTGTAAAACTACCTGAAGCACAACGTTATGATTATTCGAGAAGTGATCTTTGGATTCATATTGGTTATTTGCCACAAAGCATTAAAAATGTGCAGTTCTATAATGTTAATCATCCTTCGCCATTTGAAAAGACAATCATCGATAATGTTGAAAAACTACGCAGTGTTGAGAAGTCCTATGATATGAAAGCATTAAAAAAGAAGCATCCTTGATAGGATGCTTCTTTAACTGTGCTTAATTTTTAATTATTTAGCAGCGTTGTATGCTTTTTCAATCGCAGCCATGTAGTCTCCAACACGGATTGAAACTGATGATCTTAAATCTTCGCTTTCAGCAACTCGGCCTTCAGCTAATGGTAATGCTTTAACTTCAGTTAAAGTTTTTCCAACAATGAATGCTTCTAAAGCCATAATTTGCTCATCCCATTCTTTGCCGATTTCTGAAACGGACTTCATGTTGTAAGCAGAACCTTTTTCTCTCTTAGTAGGAGCAGCTTCAGCTTTAGTAACAACACCAGTAACATCGAAGTTAGCATCATTTTGTGCAACGTCGAAGAATACGTGTAATACTTTACCATCTTTATCTAATGCAACAGCAGCGATTGTTGTGTTAACGCGGATACGTCCAACAGCTTCTGCAGTAGCGTTAGTAGGTTGAATAGTTGTATATGATTCAGCTCCAACTTTAGCAACGTCTTGTAATTCAACAGCAGCAGCAACAGCTTTGTCTAATGCAGCCATGTAATCTCCAACACGTACTGAAACTTGTGATCTTAAATCTTCGCTTTCAGCAACTTTACCTTCAACTAATGGTAATGCTTTAACTTCAGCTAAAGTTTTTCCAATCATCCAAGCTTCTAAAGAAGCGATTTGCTCATTCCATTCTTTGCCGATTTGTGAAACAGCCTTCATGTTGTAAGCAGCACCTTTTTCTTTTTTCGTAGGTGCAGGTTCAGCTTTAGTAACTACACCTGTAACATCGAAATTAGAATCATTTTGTGCAACGTCGAAGTTGACGGAAACAAATTTGCCATCTGCATCTAACATAACAGTAGCAGTAGTAACGTTTACACGAATACGTCCAGCAGCTTCAGCTGTAGCAGCAGTAGGCTGAATTGAAGTAACACTAGCAGTACCGACTTTAGTTACGACAGGTTTTGGTGCGCATCCTGAAAGTGTAGCAAGAGTTACAAGAGTCAATGCAATTAAAATTAAAATCTTCTTCATGAAAATTCCTCCTTGTTCATTGATATTATATGTACAATAATTCACAATGTCAACACACTTTGTTAGTTTTCTCACATTCTCACATTTTTTTTATACTGTTTGGGTCTTAAATGCCTTAAATGAACCTTTAAAGGCAAATATGAGCAAGCTTAGTGCGATTATTATCGAAAAAATTGACACTTCAATAGGTATCTGATTGGTTACTAGTTGCAGAGGATGGAATATCATTGAAAGAATTGGCACATGGATAATCCATGAAGCGATACTTTGACTAAACCCTGGAAGATCATTTATCCATAATGAAACGTAGTACATTAGAACAATTAAGATATAGTAAGGAGTTTGAATGCTAGCAATCTCCTCACTTCGTTGTGCTTTTAGACTCAACCAAAGCAGAAACAACATGCATGTCATAAGACCGATTATAAAAGATAATCCCGCAAATATCACAGATAGTGAAAACTGAGAATTTTCCGTAATGATTTTAATGATTTGAGAAAATGATTCAAATCTTAATGGAATCCATTGTTGTTCATACAAGAATGAAAGAAGACCTTTCCCTTGATCTACATTCGCTCTTAGAAAGATAGCAAAAAGGATTGAAGATGACACTAATACACTTTGAACGAAGATACTAATCCAACTTTGATATACCTTCATGAGGAAATAGTCTTTTCTTTTTATTGCACTTAAAATCATAAGTAATGCTTGACTATGTTTTTCTGATAATATGTCTGAAGACAAATTTGAACTAAATCCAAGTAGTGTAAAGTATAAGAAACTAATAATCATAATTGGAAGTAGTGAAGATGGTGCTTGTGTTGATTCAATCATTGGTTCCAACATAACTACGATTTCGTTTTGAGTTTCAATGTCAAATTGCTCTAATGCATATCGTTGGTGTGCATAAGTAATCAATGATGTAAGTGTCTCTGTACTTACATTGGTTGAATGTGGATGGATTGTGTAAAGTGAAGGTTGTGTAAAAGTAATATTGATCATAGCCTCAGAATCTATGAATTCAAAATATTCATAGGACTCAAGATGAGTATTTAAATGACTAGGCCATTGTATAGTGATTGTTTGGTTTTGTAAGAACCACATATCCATGAAGACAAGTGCGAGTGTAACAAAAAAACCTAAACTAAAGATAATAAGTGACCCTAATGAAAGCCATCGTCTCTTTAATGAGAAAAGTAAATAATGAATCATGGCATACATACCTGATTATGAATACTCACCGTTTGAACACTTCGATGCTTTAATACATGTCTCATAAATTGATGTGCAAAACTAACATGTTCAAATGTATAGATGGAAACATGACCTTCATGAAATACATCGACAATTCCTTTTTCATCTTTGAACTGTTGAAATGGATCTAAAGAGACTTTAACGTGAATTGTTGAACTCTGTTCTTTTAAATGATGAACCGATTGTTTTTCACTTAGTTTTCCCTCTTTTATCCAACATAATGTATCGCAAACCTGTTCAATGTCTTCAACCCTATGAGAAGATACAAGGATGATGTGATTATTCTTCTTTAGTTCGAGAATGAAATTTTTCATGTGAATACTGTTTTGTTCATCCAATCCCGAAAATGGTTCATCTAAAATGATAAGTACAGGCTTACTTATACATGCTGCCATGATTTGTATCTTCTGTTTATTCCCTTTTGATAATGTTTTGATCTTTACTTCAAGACATTCATGAGCATTGAGTGCGTTCGCAAAGTCTTTTAATGTCTTTTCGATAAATATATCTTCAACCAATCGCATTCTTGCAAATAATTCAATAAATTCTCGTCCACTCAAATCTTCAATGATTGCTTTATGTTCTGGTAAGAATCCTACATCATTTATATTTAGTTCTTCATTGAATAATTCAATTACTCCTTGATCTATCCCATTGATTAGTGCTAATGATTTAAGTAGTGTACTTTTCCCACTCCCATTGTCTCCAATGATTCCCATAACCTCAGATGGATAACATTCAAAAGAGATTTGATGGATACCTTTTTGGTTTTTGAATTTCTTTGTTAGTTGTTTTACTTTTAACATACCTACCCTCCATGTTAAAATTCACATAAATTAAGGAAATTCCTAATATGTTTCAAACACTACGATATCGTCTTATTCAAAAAGCACTCTATGGTCTCTCTTTTATCGTTCCATGGAAGTTTCCACACGTTATACAAACTCATGACAGTCCTACGGTTCTAGTTAACTGTCTTCTTGAAAACAATGTCAAATCTGTCTTGCTTGTTACCGATCAATCACTAAGACAATTGAGAATGATTGATCCATATACAAAGCGGCTTGAAGAAAATCACATTAATGTTGTGATTTATGATCGTGTTGTTCCTAACCCAACACTTGAAAATGTTGAAGAAGGTTATTTACTCACTAAACAATTTCCTGTTGAGTGGCTTGTTGCTATTGGTGGTGGTTCAGTGATTGACTGTGCAAAAGCCATTGGTGTAAAGATGGTACGAAAAACACCTTTAAAGAAACTAAAAGGCATTCTAAAAGTACTTAAGCCTATTCCACCTTGCATTTGTATACCAACCACAGCAGGTACTGGTTCAGAAACCACTGTAGCAAGTGTCTTAAGTGATCCTGTAACTCAAGAAAAATTTGCAATCTCAGATCCTGCATTGTTCCCTCATACAGCTATTCTTGACCCTACACTTTTATCTTCTTTACCTCTTCCAATTCTTGCTTCGACTGGTATGGATGCATTAACCCATGCCATTGAATCTTTACTCAATCAAAATCACACACAGCAAACCATTTCAGATGCACAACAAGCATTAGAAATAATCTTTGAGCATCTTCCGCTCGCTTATACTACTAACCATCTTGAACATAGAGAAAAAATGTTATGGGCTTCATTTCTAGCTGGAAGATCATTCACAAGAGCTTACGTAGGATATGTTCATGGATTAGCACATCAGTTAGGAGCGTTCTATCATATTCCTCATGGTGAAGCTAATGCTGTAATACTCCCTCATGTATTACGTACATACGGACCTATCATTGAACAAAAACTTAACACATGGTATCTACACTTCATTAATCCTTCCTCATCACTAAGTGCCTCTCAGGGGGCTAAGGCTATGATTGAACACATAGAAACCATGAATGCTTCAATGCATATTCCAACATACTTTACGCAATTAAAAGAAGAAGATTTTGATGCAATTGTACACAAAGCACTTAACGAGGTTCATCCAACTTATCCTGTTCCACGTTTTTTAACACATCAAGATTTAGTTGAGATTCTTCATAAAGTAAAAGGAAGTGAGTAATTTCACTTCCTTTTTAGTCGACCATGTTTCTTTAAACCGTTATAAGCATACGGTATCATATTAAACATCACTTGAATGAGAGGGATGTTAAAGGCTCGTTGAGTATTAAAATGCATTTTTGCTGATTTAAGTTTATTCCCTGACTTTGATGTACTGCTTATTCGATATCGTACATAAGGTTCATTGATTCCAATTGCATAACCGTATTTTTTAAGTAGTGTCAACCACATAAGATAGTCTTCATGAAGTGAAGAATCAAAGAGTGGAACTTCTAAAGCTACTTCTTTTCTCATTAATATTGAAGAATTGGTAATAGAATTTGTCTTTAGAATGTCTTGATATGTTATTTTATCTTTTACTTCTAAAATACGATTCAATGATTCACCATGCTCATTTGCAAGTTCTCTTGCGGTAGCACAGATTAATGCATCCTTTTCAAGACACATTTGAAGTTGATGTTTAAGTTTACCAGGATTCCAAGCATCATCTGAATCTAGAAAAGCAATCCATTCATGACTTGCATGGCGAATACCATGATAGCGTGAGTAGGCAACCCCTTGGTTTTTTAATGCCGTAAAGATTTTTATCTTATCATTGTATGGTTTAAGTACTTCAAGAGTATTATCTTTTGATGCATCATCCATAACAATGATTTCAACTTCTACGCCTTGATCTAATACACTATCAATGGCTTCTTTGAGGGTACTAGCACTATTATAGGCTGGGATAATCACCGAAACTTTTTGCGTGTGGATTAGTTCTTCTTTAAATGGCTTGGAATTCATAGTATAACCCTGTTTAACCTTTCAAGGTTTGACTCATAAATGACTAAAGATTTGATCTTATTGAATTATTTCTTTTCTTCAGGCTTTAATAACCCCATATTCACATGGCAATAGCCACCTGGGTTCTTAATAAGATATAACTGATGATAATCTTCAGCTTTTACAAACAACCCAACTGGTTCAACTTCCACACGTATTTTCTTTTCGTAGCGAGGTTGTTGAGCAGCGATGTATTCTGTAATGATATCTTTATCTTCAGAAGAAAAATAATATACTCCTGAACGATATTGAGGTCCTATATCATTTCCTTGACGATTAAGTGTTGTTGGATCAATGATTCTAAAGAGTAGTTCTAATACTTTTTCTAAACTAATGATATTTTCATCATAAGTTAGTTTAACAACTTCTGTATGTCCTGTTGTTGATGCACATACTTCTTGATATGTAGCATTATCTTTATGACCTTGAGCATACCCAACTTGGGTAGACACTATACCTTTAGCACGACGATAAAATTCTTCAACTCCCCAAAAACATCCTCCAGCTACAACGATTTCTTTCATAAAGTGGCTCCTTTCAACCATTGATCTATACAACTATATGCGGCAGCTAATCCTGCACTGACAGGCACAAAGATTGCACTTGCAGGAGGGAAAGCTTGTTTTCTAACAGTAGACTCACTCACTTGATGGTCCTGTTTAATTGGTGTTTCACGCGAGAATACTACTTGTATCTTATCATACACCTCTCGTCTTCTTAAACGATAGCGCAATACTTTAGCTAATGGATCATAAGTGGTTTTGTTTAGGGTTGTTAAGGTTACTTGTGTAGGATCAAAGCGATTCCCCATTCCCATACTGGACACTATGATTTTTTTATATTTAACTGCATGGACAATAATGGCTTCTTTAGCACTCACTGTATCTAAAGCATCAATGACTGCGTCATAGTGTTGAATAACTTCTTCACAAAACACTTCATCGACAAAAACATCATAGGTTTGAATGTTGGCATTTGGATTAATAGTTAAGCATCGCTCTTTTAAAGCTTCAATTTTCTTTTGATTTATATTAAGTGTTGTGGTATGAAGTTGTCTATTGAGATTTGAAGGTGCAATCACATCAAAATCAACCAATGCAATGTGTGTGACTCCACTGCGAATTAGTGCTTCACATGCCGATGCACCAACACCGCCACATCCAAATACAATAACTTTCATGGTTTGAAGTCGTTTAAAGGCTTCTTCACCATAAAGTAAAACTAATCGTGAGAATTGTTCATCCATGCGATACACTCTTCTTTCTTTAATAGGGTACTTTGTGGATCATCCACATAAAGCCATTCACTTTGAAGTTGATGTTTGAACCAAGTGCGTTGTCTTTTCGCAAATTGGTGTGTTTTTGTTTTAATTTGCTCAATGCATTGTTCAACACTCATGGCTTGATTAAAAACATGTTCCCATTGTTTGACACCGATAGCACTCATAGCAGGATGATTGAAATCTACAAGTTGAGATGCCTTAAATACCTCTTCTTGTAAGCCGTCTTTTATCATTTGATCAACTCTTTGGTTCATTAATGCTCGATGATAGTCTCTATCTTTCACATCGCATGTCACAATCTTCACAGGAAAGCGAAGTTGTTTTGATTGAAGGGATAAATGATCTGTTTTACTCATGGATATTTCATCCATGAGTGTTAAGGCACGTATAAGTCGTTTGCGATTATTAATATGAATTTTTAAGGCTTGTTGAGGATCTTTTTCGCATATTAAGTTATAGAGTGTTTCATTATCTAAGTCATTGTATTGTGTTGATTGAGTCAGCGTTTCTTTAAATTCATAGTCATAAAGAATCGCATTTAGATACAACCCACTTCCTCCAACCAAGACAACATTTTTATGATTACTAAAAGCTTCTTTGATAATATTTAGTGCATACGTTTGAAAACGTGCTACATCCATCCCTTCTTTAATACTAACGATGTTGATTCCAAAGTGAGGGATGTTTTGTTGCTGCTGAAGTGTTGGTGCTGCTGAGGCAATTTGAAGTTCATGATATACCGCAACACTATCAACACTTAAAATAATTGATTGAGTTGCTTTTGCGATATCAATGGCTAATTGGCTTTTGCCTGTCGCAGTTAACCCTGTGATAACACACACCTTAGTCATCGTCCAAACTCCTTGAACAATGTATCTAATGTTATTTTCATCATTGTTGGACGACCATGAGGGCAGTGATATGGTTGCTCACATGCCATAACATCATCGACTATCTTTTGCATTTCAGGCAATGATAGATAATCATTGAACTTAATGCTTGAGTGACATGCTAAAGAGGCTAGTAGATTATGAAGTATTTCATCTTTGGTTTTTGATTTTTCACTAAGTTGTCCTACGATATCCATAATCAATGATTGTTCATCAATATGAGTCATCCATGAAGGTAGTTCACGTATCACAAGCGCATGTTCATGAAGTTGTTCAACTTCAATATTTATAAGAGCTAATGCTTCAGTGAGTTCTTCTTTCATGAGTAATGCTTTTTGATCTTCAATGACAATAGGCACAAGACATGGTGACATGTTTT
>JAGXRX010000037.1 GCA_018335655.1 Erysipelothrix sp. | reverse complement strand
GTAATCCTTGGGATAATGCACCGATTGAATCATTTCATGCGTTGATTAAACGAGAGTGGTTAAGTAGAATCAAGTTTAGAAATATTAATGAAGTGCGAAGAGCGGTGTTTGAGTATATTGAAATCTTTTATAACAATCAAAGAATTCATGGATCGATCAACTACTTATCACCAAAGCAGTTTGAAGAGATGTACTATAAGTCAAAGCAGCTCCTACTCTATGTTTAAACTGTCCGATTTCTTGACATAGTACCAGGCTTTTGCTTTACTAAAGATAATATTAACCGAGTACTTCAACTTGAAAACTCTAAGAATTATGCTATCTATTTTTTATTCAATGATAATGATGATCAAACTGTATATATAGTTCAATCCACTACAGGTGTTGATCGAATTAAGAATCATATTAAGAAAAAAGACTTTTGGTCTTATTGCATTCTTATCGTTTCAGACTATAATAGATTTGATCATTCAATTATCAATTTTCTTGAATACTTCTTTATTGAAGAATTCAAGAAAACATATTTTTCACTTGACAATGTTCAAAGTAAATCAGATCCTGTTATAAATAACTTTGCTAAAGTCACCTACAACAACTATGCTCATCAGATTAAATTCCTACTAGAAGCAAATGGGATAAAATTCTTGGATAAGAGATCAAGTGTTGCAAAAATCAAAAAATTTAAGGCTGGTAAGAAAAAAGATGCTGAGTTATTTATACTCGAAAGTGTTTTTATGCTTGCATCAGGCTCAATTATTTGTCGACCAATAGAATCATCAAAAGACTGGGCTGATCAAGGAAGATTCTATCAGAGATATAATTCAATTTTTGATAGTATTCTAAATGATGGTAAGTCACTTTTAATAAGTGAAAGAGAAGCAAGACTTATAACTGATGTTGCATTTAAATCTCCATCTGCAGCGGCTAGCATTTGTAGTGGATATTCGGAAAACGGCTATGAATTTTGGAAAGGTTTGAAATTGTTTAAAACTATAAATGAAAAAGAAAAAGAGAATATTCTGTAGAATCCTAAAATATACTCAGTCAAGCTAAATGAACAATAAATATATAAAAACTAAACTTCAAAACTTTTTGCTGTATGGATGTTTCTATAAAACAGTTAACAGTAGTTTGAGGAAAAAAATATAGAGTTGAGTAACACGCAATTATATTGATTAGATCTATCTTTGCAAATCTTAGAAATTTCGTGTTGATTATTATACTAGAAGATCATAAAGAAGTTTGATTATTCGAATGAAGTATATAAAAGTCGAAATAAATGAGGTTGACGTGGAAATTAATGTTAATATTATAATGTGACTTCACATCTGACTAGTCAAACTCAAAATAGGGTAATATTTTGGTCGATTCGAATATTGAATAACGGTTTCGGTTTTTTACTATAAAGTATGAAATGTGACTAGATTAATTGATAATAAGAAAAAAATATAGTTCAAAGTAATTGAAAGTTCTGGGGAGAAATATGACAAATTGGAATGACTTAGTAAGTGGAGAAGATTTACACAATATTGCGAAGGATAGACAAAAGGATTTTGAGACTACATTTGTTCTTAACGATGATATTTCTTCAAAAGAAAAAAGTGGTTGGGCTATTCAGAAATTAAATAAGAATGGCACTGCCATAATGAAGAGGAATAAAAAAACAGGAGATTCGTTTGAAGATGAGGTCTGGATGTTGTTTTATAAAATGGGGTTCACAACTTTAAACTCTACTCGCAATTTCAAAGTTTCCTACTCTAAGGATCAACCTGGATTAACTAAACAGATCGATGTAATTGCAGTTGATGACGAAGTCTGCTTACTTATTGAGTGTAAATCCTCAGTAAATATAAGTAAAGTAGCAACTTGGAAAAATGAACTCGAGAGTATAAATGGATATAAAGGCAATCTATTTAACGAATTAAAACAAAAATTTGGAGATAAGAAGTATAAATATATACTTGCTACAAAGAACTTTATTATTGGTGACCAAGATAGAACTAGAATGAAAGATTTCAGAATCGCGAATTTTGATCACGATGCTATCCTTTACTTTAATCAATTAGTTAATCATCTGGGTAAAGCAGCTAAGTATCAACTCTTATCAACTCTTTTCACAAAAGAGAAAATCAAAGAAATGGATAATAGAGTTCCTGCAATAGAAGGGAAAATGGGGGGATTAACCTATTATTCATTTTCGATTGAGCCATCAAAACTACTGAAACTAGCATATGTTTTACATAGAAATAAAGCAAATCATCAAATGATGCCAACATATCAAAGATTGATTAAAAAGGAACGATTAAAGGCAGTAAGAAAATATATAGATGAAGGCAACTATTTCCCTAACTCTTTGATTGTTTCATTAGACACGGGGGATAGAAGTTTGAAATTCGAGAGATCTGATTTACAAGTAGAAAATTCAATATCAAAAATCGGTGTCCTGTATTTGCCTCAAACATATCAATCTGCTTATGTTATTGATGGACAGCATAGGCTTTATGGTTATTCCGAAAGTAAGTATGCAGATAACAATACTGTACCAGTTGTTGCATTTTTAGATTTGGACAAAGATAGTCAGTTGAAAATGTTCATGGATATAAACGAAAATCAAAAAGCAGTGCCAAAAAGCTTGAGAAATACATTAAATATTGATTTGAAATGGAACTCTGAAAAGCTTGCTGAAAGAAATATGGCAATAATGCTAGATATCGGCCAGAGATTAGGAGAAGAAAGGAAATCTGCTTTATTTGGGAGAATTGTTACAGGGGAAAATAGTGTTACAAGAGATAGATGTATCACCTTAGAATATATTAGAGATGCACTAAGTAAAACCAAATTTTTCAATGAATATAAGAATAATACTGTTGTTAGGCATGGAACCATCGCACTTGGCAATAATGACGATACTCTGAAAAATATATACCCGATGTTATTAGAATATTTTTCAATTATCCAATCACAATGTAAAGAAGAATGGGATAAAGGTAGTGACGGATGTTTAACAATCAACAATATGATTTTCGCACTAATTCGTATCTTTGATGATATATTTAATTTGGCTTTAGAAAGAAGTAAAAAAACGAGTACAACTAATTGGCAAGAAGTTTTCATTTTATGCTCAAGCCATATTGATTCATTGTGTAGTACCCTAAATAACATGGACGACAGTGTTAAGCAAAAAATTAAAACATCTAAAGGAGGATCTGCAAAAACAGTTTCTTGGAGAGAATTACAAGTTGCAGTTAATCAAACAGACGATACATTTGTTAATTCAGATTTGATGAATTATATTGAAGAGAATTGTGTTGATTATTCACAAGATGTGATATCACATTTACACGAAGCTAGAGAGTTGCTAACAGTTAAGTTAAGTACTGTCTTCTCTGAAAGCAAATGGTTTGAAAACTTTTTCCCTGAAAATCTGCAGATTGATCTTATGCAAAGAAGGGTTGTTAAAGCCTTTAAGAAAGATGTAAAGTCTGATGACATATCATTTTGGGATTTGATGTCATTTAAAGACTATATTCAGCTAATAGATTACGCAAACAATTGGTCAACTAAATTGTCAAATGTGATAAACACTAATAGTGAAGAAGATAAAATAACAAAGATTAAATTTATTACATTTCTAGGTTCACTACAAAAACTAGAGAATAAAGTTGAAAGGAAGCTAAAAATGTCAAAATCTGATTTTGACAATATTTTGGCTGTATTGGAGATTCTTCAGAAATAGGAGTTAGATATGAATCCATTACTTAAATGGGCAGGCGGCAAAAGAAAACTATTGCCCTTAATTTTCGAGTATATCAATAAAGATGAACTAGCAAAAACAGGAAACAAACTATATGAGCCTTTTGTTGGTGGAGGATCATTGTTTTTAAATCTTGAACTTTCAAGATGTTCAATTAATGATTATAATCCAGAATTAATTAATACATATATACAGATCAGAGATAATCCATTAAAATTGATTAATTTACTAGAAGAACATAAGAAAAATCATTCACTTGAATACTACACCTCAATTAGAGCACTTGACAGAAGAGTGGATTATTCAAACTATGATGACATTAAAAAAGCTGCAAGGTTTATTTACTTAAATAAAACATGTTATAACGGGCTATATAGAGTCAACTCAAAAGGTTTTTTTAATGTTCCGATGGGGAAATATGAGAATCCAGATATTGTAGCACAAGATAGAATTCTAAGAATTAGTGAGTATCTTAATTCAAATGAAATTGAAATAACATTAGGTGACTTTGAGTCTGCAGTTTTAACAGCCGAAACTGGAGATGTAATTTACTTTGATCCTCCATATGATTACGAAAAAGAAGGTTTTACATCATATGTTTCGAATGGTTTCACGAGAGATGATCTTAAAAGACTAAGAAAATGCTGTGATAGCTTAGTTGATATTGGGTGTAAAGTGATTATAAGTAATAATGATACAGAATTTGTAAATACTTTGTTTAATGATCAAAGATATACTATTAAAAAAATTGAGGTTCAAAGATTGATTGGTTCAAGCAATAAATCAAGAAGAAAGGAAAAAGAGGTAATTATTTATGGAAAAGATTACCGAAGATACTAGAACACCTTTTCCGCAAGCTGATGATTTTGAGAAGATTGTGAGAATAGTGAATATTAATAAAGTCGAAAAACTAAAAGACAAAATGTATTTAAGTATTTTGCTAGGTAATATTACCGAAAGACAAGTGATGTATTATATGTCTGCGTGTGTATATTTAGGATTGATTGATGACGATAAAAATTTCACTGAACTTGGTAAAGAGTTGAGAAGTGAAAATATTGTAAATCAAGAAGTTCTATTTTGCCATATTATAACGGAGAAACCAGTGTTTAGATACATATACTTCTTTGAGAAATATTTAGGGAGTGAACTTGAAAAAGACGAAATTATTTCTCTAATGAAAAAATTCGAGATTGTTTTTGATAGTGAAGAAATATATAAACGCAGATCATCAACTGTAAGAAAATGGATAAACTGGATTAAGAGATGTTCAATTAACAGTTCAGGTAATTAATTAGCTAGATTTGATTCGAAGATTCGTTATTATAGCGCATGTAGATAATACTATGCTATGAGGGTTTGCTTAATTGCCTTGATAGATTTGAAATTGCTTTGTCAATAATGATTTAAGAAAAGTATCGAGATAATTATCTTGTTACTTTTTTTTGTAGAATATTACCCAAGCTAAGTATCCTGACAAAGGTATGAACCATAATAACCAATCTGTAGCAGAATTATCATTATTATCAATTTGGATATTTGACGTGGGATTTTTAGGATTGCTAGTATTTGAATCATGATAGTGATATTCACCTTGTGTATAACCCCATTTTGAACAATTTGTATAACAATGATGTCCTCCTCCGCTATCTGTTCTTCCGGGATGCAGAAAACCAATACTTATAGTATTTAGCAAAATATAAATTGCATAAAAAGTTCCAAGGATTAATTTCATTATTTATAGTATCAATTAAACCAATAAAAATGTAAAGATGATCTTGTGGAAAGATGTCACTTTCTAGAAAAATTGCTTAGTTGTTTTTTCCTAGTATTAGAGTGGACTTAAGTATCTTAATGTCGAATGGATTCGATGGTGATTGAATCAGTAGTTGCATGATGAGAGTTGTTCTTTAAGTTCAATTAGAATTCTGAAATTGGCTCATTCTCTTCATCGATTCGATTATCAACTGCTTTAAATGATCCAAAATTTCCATATTCTCTAATCCAATAATAATCTATGTTCATTGGGCTCATAGTCCCGTGATCAGTCAATTGTATTTCTTTCATGTATGTTATAGTTTAACGAATTGTTCTTAACTCATCTGTAAACTTCATCGTTTTTTAAAATCATAATTGAACTCTTCTGTTATTGGTTCCTAACTCGCAGATTTATCTTTACAGTGTAACCGGTCAATTACACACTAATAAGTATGATTGAATAAGAAATTAATAATGTGTCACCTCTCACTCAGTAGGGTGTAACTTCATATCTCGTATAATCACAAATGAAGAATAGTCCTCACAATAAATATTTGATAACTCGTTAGCAATAGACCAGTCTTATGCTTTGTCTTTGCATCTCTCTTAAGTTACAATAACCTTAATAAGAAAAGACCATACCATAATATTCAGTTCATTTCTAAATCTCACTAGGAGGAAAGTGTAATGGATGAGAAAACAAGTTTTTTCGAGAAGATGAAAGAATTGACAGGAAAAACAGAAGCAGAAATCAATAAACTCTATTTAGAAAGTAAACTACAAAAACACAGTGATGTTAGAAAACTTTTTATTGATCAACTTGGATTAAGTTATGGATTTGCTAACACACTAACACACTATGTCATGAAGTCAGATGGATCAAGTATCGCTGATGGTAAAACACAAGATCAATTACTTGATGAAATTTATAGTGGAGAAAAAGCTAAATTTAGAATGATTCATGAACAGCTCATTAATGTGATTGAAAGCTTTGGTGAATTTGAAGTATTACCTAAAAAGGGATATGTGAGTTTAAAGAGAAAGAAGCAGTTCGCAATGATTGGACCTAAGTCAAACTCAAGAATGGAAGTTGGAATCAATGCTAAAGACTTAGTTAACCATGAAAGACTAGAAGAACAACCTAAAGGAAGT
Organism: Erysipelothrix sp.; assembly: GCA_018335655.1. Lineage (GTDB taxonomy): Bacteria > Bacillota_I > Bacilli_A > Erysipelotrichales > Erysipelotrichaceae > UBA6182. Next base: position 36,174 of record JAGXRX010000037.1, on the reverse strand, counting down.
ATGTGTCAGTATATCGTGAAAGTTAAAGATATAAGTGATGTAGATAGTCAACTTATTTTATGGATTAAAGAAGCCTATGAGCAATCAAAATAGTAATAATCAAAGAATCTATCATACTTATTAAATCAACCTCAAAAAGGAGAAAGTAATTATGGCAGAACTCAAAACAAAACAACACGATGGGGATGTATTATCGTTTATAAAAAGCTTTGCAAATACAGATCAAAAACAAGAAGACAGTTTAAAACTTATTGAAATCATGGAAAAACTTTCTGGACATCCACCTAAAATGTGGGGAACTTCAATGATTGGTTTTGGTAGTTATCACTATAAATCAGATCGAAGTACTCAAGAAGGAGATTGGTTGTTAGTAGGGTTTTCACCTCGTAAAGCTGCAATATCACTTTATGTGTTTTCTGGTAGCCCAGAACATGAATATTTGCTAGAGGGTCTTGGTAAATTTAAACGTGGTAAAGCATGTCTCTATATCAACAAGCTCTCAGACATCAATCAAGAAGCCCTTGAAAAACTAATACTTGAAACCATTGATTTTTATAGTAAAAGATATGAGGTTCATGCAAGTTAACTAGTAGTCCAAGAATATGTCACTATTCTTGGTAAAAGGATGCTTATTAACACTATCTACTGTTTAACCAACTTTTTAACCAAAATTTCCAAGCACAACCAAGTTTTTCTTTCACAAAATCTTTAAGTAAAATTATTTAAAAATCCTCTAAACAGGAGTATATTTAACTTAAAGGAGGCTAAGATTATGCCAAAACTAAGTTTTGTTGAAGGAATTGGACCAGTTTACGAAGAGAAGCTGAATAGTATTGGAATAAAGTCTACTGAGAAGTTCTTTGAAGTCGCAGCCACCAAAAAAGGCCGTAGAGAATTAGCTGAAAAATCAGGCATTAGTGAAAAACTAATTCTTGAATGGACTAACATGATTGATCTATTTAGAATCAAAGGAGTAGGGGCAGAGTATGCTGATCTACTTGAAGCTGCAGGAGTTGATACAGTTGTAGAGCTTGCTGGAAGAAGAGCAGATAACTTAACGATGAAAATGATAGAAGTAAATTCTCAAAAGAAACTAGTTCGCGTACTTCCTACACTCAAAATGGTAGAAGGATGGATTGCACAAGCAAAAGAACTACCACGAGGCGTAGAATACTAATCTTATCTAAACAAACACCATAGTAGGAGAAATCATGGATATCTTAAAACTACTTTTAGATCAAGTCGAGAATCAAGACGCCTTAAAACAACTCTCAAAAACTGTAGGAGCAAAACCTGAGCAAGTTAAAAAACTTGCAGAAGATGGTTTACCAACACTACTTGCTGCCATGTCTAAGAATGCAAGCACTGAAAAAGGAGCTGCATCACTGAACAAAGCACTAAACCAACACCAAGATGATAATACAGATGATGTATTAGGGTTTTTAAAAGGGGTTGACCTTAAAGAAGGTGGCAAAATCCTAAATCATATCTTAGGGGATAAAACAGCCAATGTTGAGAATAAACTAGCTGCAAGTTCAGGCTTAAATAAGATTCAAGTCGATACACTACTCACTCAATTTGCACCTCTATTACTTGCTCAACTTGGAAAACAAAAGAAGCAAGTTGATGTTAAAGAAGGTAATTTAGTAGCAGGACTTGGAAGTCTTCTAGGACAAACCAATTCAAAAGATCTCATGGGACTTGCCACAAAATTCCTTGATTCAGATGGAGATGGCGACATTATGGATGATTTAGGAAAGACCCTTGGGAATTTCTTTAAGAAGTAAACATTATAATAATCAAGATATTAAAGACCTTTGAATAGAAATTTAAAGGTCTTTTGTCTTTATAATCATTTCTTAAAATTTCGTTTACCAATTCAACTTAAATCATTTAGAGTAACAATAGAAAAACCAAAAATTTTAGGACTTAAGTCAATCATCTTTCAATGCTTTAATTACTTCTAAAAAATAACTTGTTAGAAAAATAATTAATTAAGTAATCATAATTAAAAAGTGATTAAATTCAATAATCACTTATGATATGATACTTGTGCTAGACAAAAATATCATGTCAAAAAGGGGAATTATGAGCACAAGACAAACTTTGCAACGCCGCATTCAGATTTCACGTGGGAACTTAATTTTAATGGCAGTATTCACAATCGTAAACATTCTTGCATACTGGTTTGAATTTAGATTTATGTTACCATTCTCAGCATTCTTACCATTTACTATCTTTGATTTTGGTTATTACTTCTCTATGGAACTTAATGATCCTGCTTTATTTACTATTGGAATTGCATTAGCTTCATTTATTATTCTAGTTTATTTTCTTGGATACTTCCTATCCAATAAGAAACCAGGTTGGCTTACATTCATGCTAATTATGTATGTCTTTGATACCGTAGTCATGATTTACTTATTCACCATGATTTTTGTCTTTAATGGTTCTATGATTTTAGACATACTATTTCATGTTTGGGTTCTATACTACTTGATTAATGGAGTTATTGCGGTTAATAGACTTAAAGCTCTTCCTGAGGAATTTGAAGAACTTGAAGTTGTTGAAGCATAAGACAAACGCAAGCCTTTTAGGCTTGCTTTTAAATTTAGTGATGAATATGTTAATATACTTCAAAGGAGAATCCTATGGCTATTCAATATTGTCCAAATTGTGGAGCAAATCTATCACACACCTCCCATGAATTACGCTTATGTCCAAGTTGTGGGAAACCATTAGAGTCCAATACACAACCTTCACCTACACACATTCATGTTCATGTAGGACGTGGTCCTTTTAATAAATGGGTTACATTTTTATTGTGGTTGTTTCTAGGATTTTTAGGAGCACATAAATTCTATGAAGGTAAAGTATTTATGGGTATTATTTATGCCTTAACCTTAGGACTATTTGGCTTTGGTTTATTCTTTGATTTCTTTGCGATTCTCTTTAAACCTACTGAATACTATTTACCATAAAGTACTTAGAAATACTTTAACAGTCATCCTAAATATCCACTCTTAAAACAATCACTACTGATTGTTTTTTGAGTCTATTTCATTCAAGCTTAAGCAAATTTCAGAAGCCAAGACACAAGACTAGGATCTCTAATACTTATTTACTCTAGTTCAACTCATTAATTAAGAACTAAAGAGTCAGAAATAAACATAAAAAAACCACTTCATACAATGAAGTGGGATTAATCAAAAAACTCAACTTTTTCTTTACAATGTGGACATTTTTTTGTCTTTTGCAGTATCTTTTCTCCACATGAAGGACAATACCATGATGTTGCTCCTGTTGTGGAAGCTTCCACTTTAGAAGTTGTATGAACCTTTGGAGTCATATCGGTATTAACTTGATTAGTAGTTCTATATACCGGTGGGGCGTAGCGTTGATCTTTCATAGTCGTCTTCTCCGTTTCTTCTGTGATTACCTGGTTAACAAGTAGTGCACCATAAACTAAGGCAAATATCTCAAATAATCCAGTATAGAGAATATTAAATGACATCATCCCGAAACCGCCAACCCATTGAACCACCACAAATGCGATGATTAACGCAATCCATCGTGCTGATGTTGATATGTTTTCAAGAGTCATGAGATGCTTATAGATATGAATCGCGAGAGTGGTAAAGACAAAGAATCCAAGCCCAATACGAATGAATCTAAACGGTATCAATATTGAATTAAAGGTTATATCTGTAAAGATACTTAAGAAGAATAATCCGATAAGTAAACCAACGACTTTTTGCTGTCGTGTGTTATTCTCCTCACGATATAATGCACTTAGATATTTTTTCATAATGAGTCCTAACTATTAAACTATCTCGCTAGATTTATTATATCAGATGTAGAAACTTTTTAATGTTTTAAGACAAATAATTACGTAATTAGTAACAATTGAGTAAACAATTCTAACATTGTTCATTTATAAAAAAATACGTCTTCTAGCTTTCACATCACTTCACACCGAAATGATTTGATAATCGAACCATAAACCTATATTATAGTGAGTGATGAAAAGACTTACACTTCTACTACTATCTCTAGGTTTAGTGATCACAGGAGCTTTTGTGATCTTTTCGCTGTTCTCTCCAAAAGGACAACTTTGTTCAACAAAAAAGAACATTTGCTTTCTTGAAGATGGCAGTTTGAATATCAATGATCAGTCCATTGTTATTGCGGTTGAGACTCAAACGCAAAAAGACTGGTTAGATCAAGAATTTGAACCTTACTTACTTAACTCCACAGCAACAATCACAGTTATTGTTCGCGAAGAAACATTAGCTTTCACTTTCCTAAACTCAACGATTGATGTGGCAATGATGGATAAACAAGCTGCAGGATCACTGTATCCCTATCTTACTCTCTTTGACTATGAAGAAGTAAATCCTAACCTAATTAATTATGCTTCTAAACACCTTGATGAAATCAATCATGAAGGCATTGCCTTTATCCCTACAACCATCGATGGTCCTCTCTTTGTGATGAACACAACACTATTGTCACAACTTGGATATGATGTGAATGATGTTGATGAGCATGGACGACTTAATGCTTTATCTTCATTTGAAAAAATCATGGAAGCGAATGAATCGTATCGTGGTAATCGACCACTGATTGGTAAAAAGCGCTTAACATCCATGTTTCCTTTGACCTTAGTCGAACCTTGGTCACTTTATTCATTCTTTACAGGCAATGGTTGGCAGCTTTATCCAAGTGATGATGCTTCACAACCTGGACTTGACACCTCTTTATTTCTAGAATCCTTAACTTTAGCTCAACCAATCTTTTCTCATCAATGGGATTTAAGTGGTCAAAACATTCAAACATGGCGCTATGAGAATGAACTCATAGGAGGAACTGCTCCGTTTGCGGTTAAGGTTCCATGGCTTAACTTAGAGTCAATTGCCTCAGTCACAAAACAAACATATGTGGTAACACCCATGCCTACTATCAATGGTAATCAACCTTATACCTTAGCGCAAGTCAAAGGATGGGTATTTAAAGAGAGTGCTTCACCTGCTTTAAAACAGCTTGTGATGGAGAAACTAACAAGTAATGCGTTCACACAACTTTTGATTACTGAAGATAAAGAAGCAGTCATGATTGATCCATCTCGTATAGATGAATTTGAAATGAGTGATCTTCAACGACAAAAGATATTGGCTGCTCAGTTTACGTTGTCTCCACCTTTATTTGCACTTCCTCACTATCCTTCAGTATTAGGATTTGATTTCTATACTTCAGGAGATATGCTTCCAACACTCAACCAACTTAAAGATCAAACCTTAACTCCTGCCCAAGCTCAAATACAACTCATGAAAGTGTATGATCGTTGGGTCATTGAAAGAACGTACTATGAAACTAAGTCTAACCCATAATGAAATAGCCATGATGGTCATTAATGGCACCTTTATCTTTGTCATGTCTTTGGCCAGCGTGTTTGTGAATGTTGTATTGTATGTCATTAGTGGATCACTAGTGACCATGACCTTGTATACCATTATTCGCTTTGGATTGTTTCCATTTGCGTTTATGTTAGGGGCAAAACTCAGTAATAAATATAAGATTGTCTATGCACTTGTCTTAGGACTAAGTTTATTAACCCTTGGGTATCTAGGGGTTCTTTTTGCAGAGGAATTAATACGTAGTGTATGGTTTATGTTTTATGTCTTAGCCTTTGTGTTTGGATTAGGAGAAGGTTTGTTTTGGTTCTCGATGAATGCTCTTAACCAACTAATTAGCAGTGAAGCAACCCGAAATACCTACTTAAGTGTCATGGGAATGGTGAATGCTTTTGCACAGATTATTGCACCGCTTCTTGCAACCCTTATATTGACACTCACTACAAGTGATCAGATGGGGTATACCTTTATCTTTCAGCTTGTTATTGTGTTCATGTTTATCATTATCTATTTTGGGTTAAAGGTGGATTCACCACCACTTCCTACACAGTTTAAAGTAAGAGAAATATCCATCTTTACAAAACACAAGGATCTAAACTTAGTTCATTTAACACACTTCATGTTTGGTCTTCGTGATTCTTTAGTTTTAGTTATTACTGGATTACTTATCTATAATGCGACAGGGGGTTCAGGTAGTGTGTTTTCACGCTTGCTTGCTTTGTTTGCACTTATAAATATTATTGCCTTTGAAGTAGTTCGTCGCTTTAATAATCACAAAACCATGATTAAATTCTTTATCTTCGGTGGAGCAATCATGTCATTTAGCTTGCTTCTTATTGTGTATGTACCAACACTCAATGGTGCGATTATCTATGGTTTACTAGCATCCTTTGCAGGTCCATTTTATGTAGTTCCCCTCCAACAAATCTCCATGCGTATCATTGGAGAACATATGGGAACTAAGAATATGTTTAGTTTGGTTATTGCACGTGAGATTAGCTTAACGAGTGGACGTGTCTCTGGAATGATATTTGTAGTGTTATTGTCACTTGTCTTTCCACAAAACTTTATTATGATTGCGGTGACTGTTTTATCTATCTTTCCACTTGGCTTAACACTAGTGGCATCGTCTGTTTTAAGACAAACGACGGCGACTGCGCTATAATAGTGTCATGAACTCATGGCCGATATTCTCAAATCCTCAAGCCGTTTCTTTGTGTGAATCAATTCTTGAATCAGTCCACCAAGAACGCCTAAAACAACTTGTTTATCCTGCACATGATGACCTTTTTAATGCGTTTAAATCATGTCACTACGATAATCTTAAGGTTGTCATCCTTGGACAAGATCCTTATCATACCCCAGGATGTGCCCATGGTTTAGCCTTTTCTGTACCACAGGGAGTATCACTTCCACCCTCACTACGAAATATCTTTAAAGAACTTTATGATGATTTAGGAATAGTGCGACTTAATAGTGATTTAAGTGATTGGGCAAGACAAGGTGTTTTACTTCTTAACACAACACTTAGTGTAAGAGCACATCAGGCTCATTCTCATAAAGATTTAGGATGGGAAAAATGGGTTGAGCTTTTAATTCAAAGTCTTAATGATTATCCAAGACCTATTCTTTATGTCTTGTGGGGAAATCATGCACAACGATTTAGGTCACTAATTAATACAAAGCACCATGAAATTTTTATGAGTGCTCATCCTTCACCACTTTCTTCCCATCGAGGATTCTTTAATTCAAAGCCTTTCTCACACATCAATGCATTTTGTGTTACTCATCATTACCCTTTGATTGATTGGAGCGATAATCAATGATCTACTTTCATACCTTAGAAGATGCTTTAAATACCATAAATCAAAGAACTTCTAGTTCTACTTTTGGATTAAAGAAATTTAACCAATGCATGCTAGATTTAGGAAGTCCTCAACGTAAGCTAAAATGTGTTCATGTGGCAGGGACAAATGGTAAAGGAAGTACTTCAAGTTTTATAGCCCAGATCATGAAAGAAAGTGGATATAAAGTAGGTCTTTACACATCACCGTTCTTAATGCACCATAATGATCGCTTCCGAATCAATGGCATCGACATGAGTGATGAAGATTTACTTCGCTACATTAATATGACAACCCATTTGTGGGAAACTTATGCTTTGACGATGTTTGAGATTGATACGTTGATTGCGATTTGGTATTTCATTGATCAAAAAGTTGATATCGCAATCTTTGAAGTAGGCCTTGGTGGTCGTTTGGATGCAACCAATGTTATTATGCCTTTGGTGTCAGTAATCACTACCATAGGCTATGATCATATGGATTTCTTAGGGGATACCTTAGATCTTATTGCCTTTGAGAAGGCAGGGATTATTAAAGAGAACACACCTATTATTTCTTATTCTCAAGAAGCAATCATTGATGATATTTTTAGACGTGTAGCACATGAGCGAAATGCTCCTTTTATTCAAACAAGCCTAGCAAAACAAGTGAGTGCAGATCTTTTCTCTCAAGTCATTGAAAAAGATGGGATGACATACACCTTATCAATGAATGCAAAATACCAATGTATCAATGCATCATTGGCAATCGAAGCAGTGGATTGTTTAAAGAAGGATTATCCAAACATCACTCATGAAACGATTTCATTAGGACTCAAAAACACAGTCTGGTTTGGAAGGTTTCAAAGAGTGAGTGAGAAACCTCTCATCATTATCGATGGTGCTCATAACATCAATGGGATGCAAGCTTTAGTTGATTCTTTATCCTTACTACCAAGGCCTATACATGTCTTATTCTCAGCGATTGTTGGTAAAGATCATGAAGGTATGCTGAAAGTATTAAAACCTCATGTAGACTCTATTACTGTCACTGAGTTTGATTTCTATCGCAAACAAGACGCTAATATCTTAGCCATTGATGATTCTATTCATATTATAAAAGACCCACAATTGGCGTATAATGACTTGTGTGAGCGTGCTTCACAAGGTAGTGGTATTGTATGTGGATCGCTGTATTTCTTGTCGTATATGTTAGTGAATGTGTTAGGAATTAGAAAGGTGGAATAATCATGACACTCTTTGAGTTACTTTTTTCAAATATTGTTCAAGCCACAGCAGTTATAAGTATCGTTGTGCTTGGGATTATTGCCTATGTTGTTGCGAAACCAAATTGGAATACAAGAGTTTTAGTCACAGTAAGCTTACTTGTCGTCTTATCGGTTGTCTTACAACGCTTTGGAATTATGATCCCATTATTTGGGTTTCCAAGTTTTAGAATCGATTTCTTGCATATCCCACTCATCATGGTAGGAGCACTCTTTGGTCCATTCTTTGGTGTTTTAGCGGGAGTCGTGGCGGATATAGTAGGACTTATTATTACTCCAACTGAATATCCTTTCTTTGGCTTTATGCTTAATAAAGTCCTTATGGGGTTTATACCAGCCATCATGGTTTTAGTGATTCGAAGACTTTCATTAAAGAATGGGGTACGCTTAGCTCACTTAACGTTATTAAGTATTAATGCGGCATCAATCATTTACTTATGGATAACACCATCACTGACCATATCAGGACAAGTCATGATGCTTACGTATCAAACAAAACTTATTGTGGTGGCTATCTTGCTTGCACTCATGATTTCACTTCATGGATTACTTGTTAATAAAAGTGTCACAAAAGTTCGTGTCTTTGCCTTATTAAGTGTAATCTTTGTTGAACTCATTGTCTCATTATTATTAACACCAATCTGGCTTGTCACAATGTATAACATTCCTGTATTCTTGTCTTTCATTGTTCGTGTGATTAAAGCAGCCTTTATGATTCCAATTAGTGCATTACTTCTGGAAGGACTTATACACTCAACTCAAAAAGTCCTACATCGTACCATCTTTGACTCAATCTTATTTCCTTGGAAATAAGGTTTTTTATTGTGCATTCACATAAGCTCTATAAAATGCTTTTAAATGATTATAGGAAGCACTCATAAGATTTTCAAACACTGAGCGAACATCTTCAGGTAAGTCTTCACGCTCTAGAAACAGAGCATACATAGCAATGTTATTAACCTCAGCTTCGACACAAATATAGAAAGCATCTTTAAGGTCAGTTGGTAATACCACATAATTGAGTGATTCATCCTTAACTAGTTCAATATCATAGTTTTCAAATAAAGGTTTTAATGCATTGATGTGTTTAACTTCGCTTTGAATAATGGACGCAAAGGGATTTAATCCTGGATAAACCTCAAGTATTGTGGCATATTCATGACATGCTAAATATTCATCTCTCATTGCGAGAATGATCATGTCACTTGTTGTGAGTGAGTCAAGATCATAAAAGACAGACTGGGAGGGTAAATCCATGGATGCAAAAGGTTCAACACTAAACGCATCAATAATTTCAGGTGTTGGATCAATTGTTTCACTAACTTGTGGTGAACAAGCAATAAGTAAAAAACTGAGCGTGATAAGGCTTATTATTTTTTTCATGGTATCTCCTAAACTCATTAAATCATGCTTAGGGTAATAGTGTGTGTGAATCAGGACTCAAAGATGGTGCAAAACACACTCAATTTCCAAGAACCCCACATTTTAGTGCATTTATTGCGTGTTTTGTCTTAAGACTATTGCCAAATATTGATAACTCGCTGTCCTAAATATTTGGTCTTCATGGTACAATATGGTCAACAGGAGAGTGCTATGAAAAAAAATAACATGGTAGCTATGATACTTGCTGGGGGACGTGGTACTCGTCTAGAAGATTTGACGGGCAAAATTGCCAAGCCAGCCGTGCATTATGGTGGAAAGTATCGAATCATTGATTTTCCGCTGTCCAATTGCGCTAACTCAGACATAAAAATTGTGGGTGTTCTCACCCAGTATGAATCCGTCTTACTTAATTCGTATGTGGCCCAAGATCATATTTGGGGACTAGACACCAAAGAATCTGGAGTCTATGTATTGCCACCGCGTGAAAAGTCTGACGGATTTGGTCTATATCGGGGAACTGCAGATGCGATTACTCAAAACATCGATTTCATTGATAGTTTTGATCCTGAGACAGTGCTTATCTTATCAGGTGATCATATCTACAAAATGGATTATGAAGCAATGTATAACTTTCACAAAGAAAACCGCGCTGACGTGACAATTGCGGTTCTTGAAGTAACTCTTAAAGAAGCAAGTCGTTTTGGAATTATGAATACGGATTCCAATGATCAAATCGTAGAATTTGAAGAAAAGCCAAAACATCCTAAATCAAACCTAGCATCCATGGGTGTTTATATCTTTAATTGGAAATTACTTCGTAAAGTTCTTCTTGAAGACTTAAGTGTTGTGAACTCAAATCATGACTTTGGTAAGGATATTATTCCTACACTCATTAATGATAATAAACGTTTGTTTGCCTATCGATTCAAAGGATATTGGAAAGATGTAGGAACCATTGATAGTTTATGGGAAGCTAACATGGACTTACTCTCAACTCGTAATGAACTCGACTTATCCGATCCTAGTTGGAAGATCTACACCCAAGACGTTAATGCTTTCCCACAAATCATTGGTGAAAGTGCTGATGTTAAGAACTGTTATGTTAATCAAGGATCTGTGGTCTTAGGAACAGTTCATAATAGTGTGCTCTTCACCAATGTCACGATTGAAGAAGGTGCGGTTGTTAAAGACTGTGTCATCATGCCAGATGCAATCATTCGATCAGGCACAAAACTTGAGCGTGTCATTGTTGGACCACATAGTGAAGTGACCCCTGAAATGAGCATGGTGGTCAAAGCAGATCAACCAATTCAACTCATTGCTAATGGAGGTGAACAACATGGCTAGTGCATTAGGAATCATTCTATTTGAAAATCCAAGTGTTGATGTGGCAGGACTAACAGCTCATCGTCCGATTCCAGCCATTTCATTTTTAGGCCGTTATCGTCTCGTTGACTTTATGATTTCAAACTTCTCAAATTCAGGTCTTAATCATATTCATGTTCATGTCAAAGAGAAACCACGCCCAGTATACGAACATTTAGGAACTGGACGTCATTACAATATTAACTCTAAAAAAGGGAAAATTAGAGTACTCTATGGGGAACAAGAAACTCTGAATAAAGTCTACAATACCGACTTATTCTCAATGCTGTCTAACATTTCTTTCTTAGAAGAAGACAAGAACGAATATGTCATTGTTAGTTCTTCATACATGATTTACACAACAAATTTTGATGAAGTACTTAATACGCATATTGGAAGCAAAGCAGAAGTCAGTATCTTATCCTTTGCAACCGATCAAGCAAAAGACAAATTCCTTCATTGTGATACACTCACACTGGATAAAGACAAACGTGTATCAAGCCTTGGATTAAACCTTGGAAAAATTAAAAACCGTACGATATCTCTAGATACATATATTCTTAAGAAATCATTACTTATTAAACTCATTAAAAAAGGATATCAAACATCATCGCTGTATTGGTTCAACAACGTGATTCGTGATGAGCTTGATCGCTTAGTTGTGAAAGCAATTCCACATCGTGGACATGTCTTTGCAATTAACTCACTGCAAGCTTACCACCAAGCACATATGGAATTCTTAAATCCAGTATTACTACGCAGTTTATTCAATTCTAACTGGCCAATCCTCACAAGAACCAATGACTCAGAACCAACGACATATTGTGAGAAGGCGATTGTCTCAAGTAGTATTATTGCCAATGGATGTGTCATTAAAGGAACTGTCATTAACAGTGTCTTAGGACGTGGAGTTGTTGTAGAAGAAGGTGCAGTGGTTATCAATTCAATCCTGCTTCACCAAACAACCGTTGGTGCAGGAATCCATGTTGAACATGTCGTTTTAGACAAGTATGCAACCATTAAACATGTTAAGGAATTAAAGGGATCAAAAACTCAACCACTGTATGTGACGAAGCGAGATTCCATTTAAATAAGGAGGAGCCCATGAAACACATCTTGTTTGTGGCATCTGAAAGTTTACCATTTGTGAAGACAGGAGGATTAGCGGATGTGGTAGGATCTTTACCACAGGCACTAACATCCAAGTATCGTGTCAGCGTCTTTATTCCACTTTATTTAAACGTCATACCAAAGCTAGTGGATGCTAAACCAGTCGTTACTTTTATGGTGAGCACCCCATGCATTCAACAACAAGCCACCATTCTCAAACAAACCCATGAAGGTATTGATTTCTATTTCCTTCAACACCAAGGATACTTTGAAAGAGAAGGATTATATGGCTTTCCAGATGATGGTGAACGCTTTTCATTCTTCAATTTAGCATGTGTTACATTCATTGAAAAGATGAATCTACACATTGATATTGTCCACTCCCATGATTGGCACGCAGGGATGATACCGTTATTATCTCGTGTCGTCTATAAACATCACCCAAACCATAAGAATCTCAAACATGTCTTTACCATTCACAACCTAGCATATCAAGGACAATTTCCTTTATCAGTCGGTAAAGAATGTTTAGGACTTGGAGATCAAATCCTTAATGATGGATCGATACGATTTGATGATGGGGTTAACTTTCTAAAATCAGCATTAGTTTACGCTCACAAGATTACAACCGTCTCACCAAGTTATGCACAAGAAATATTAGGCTTAGCCTTTGGTGAGCGACTTCATGAAGTCTTAAGATTAAGACAATATGATTTATTCGGAATACTTAATGGAATAGACACCGACTTTTGGGATCCTAGTAAAGACCCATTTATTCCTTATCACTATGATAGTGAAAGTCTAGAAAACAAAGTAAAAAATAAACTTGTTCTACAAAAGAAATGTGGTCTTAAGGTAAGTGAAAACACACTACTTCTTGGTGTTGTATCACGCCTCACATGGCAAAAAGGCATTCATCTTATCCTTGATCAGATGAGTGACATTATGGGACTTGATGTCCAGCTTGTTGTGTTAGGATCAGGTGAAGGCCATCTTGAACATGGATTCAGAAACATGGTTGAGAAGTACTATGGACGTGTTGCCTATGTGGCAGGATACAATGAACCTTTCGCTCATGAGATTTATGCAGGATGTGATATCTTGCTCATGCCTAGTCTTTTTGAACCTTGTGGACTATCTCAAATGATTGCGATGCGCTATGGCACTTTACCACTCGTTCGTGAAGTGGGTGGCTTAAAAGATAGTGTATCCCCATATAATAGTGCAGCCAATACCGGAACAGGATTTAGCTTTAGAGAGTTCTCAGTGACAGACCTATATCACGTCTTAAGAATGTCTGTTTACTTGTATTATCATTATCCTTCAGAGTTTGAACAAACCCAACGTAATGCCATGAATGAAGACTTTAGCTGGGCACTATCAAGTGAGCAGTATGCTAAAGTATACGAATCATTGTAGGGATGTATATGAAGTGTAAGTGAAGAAAGTTAGGAATTAAAAAAAGGGGTTAGTTATTCATTTGAAGAACTAATCCCTTTTTTTGAGTTTAAATATTATGTCAGTTATAAGGCCCCATATTCTCAGAGTCTTATCAACAATCTATACAACTATTATTAAGAAGAATAAATATAAGAGTGCATTATGATTCAGAACTTAAAAGGAAAACCAAAAGGAATATGCATCACACTAAGTTGTTGTGAAATGTAATATTTATAAACAGGTATAGTAGAGTTTATCTAACTCATCTCATTTTGATTTGTTTTATGTATCATGAAAACCTTTTACTTAGAACTTCAATTAAATGATATCTCATGATCACTTAAAATATAAAACATCGCATTAGTTTGATGTCAGAGTGAAAAGAATCTCAATGATTCTATTTAACATGACGTAAGTGCTGTCTATTCAATTACGATGATAAGCTGTTCATCGCTTTTTCTAACGATGTTTGAATGTTTACAGCAAAAGCATTGAGATGAGTATGTCCAATGAGTTCAATTAAAGCAGTAGGACTAATCATAGAAGCAGTTACGCTTTCCTTGTTAGCTTTCACCACAATTTTGCATGGCAGAAAGTAAATAATATTAGGGTCAACTAGGAGAGCATTGTAAGCTTCAAGTGGATTGCAAATTTCTAATATCATGAGTTGATCATCATAGGAGAGTTGCTTTGCGGCAAAACGTTCATTGAGAGAAATAGCACAGAGTGTACCAAAACCATTTAACATTAATGATTCTTTAAGTTTTGCAATTGTGTCTTCAAAGGAGTGCTTCGATATTATGGTATACGTTTCTAGCATAATGGTTCCTTCTTTCATATATTTTGATTATATCAAATGATTTGAATAATCCTAAGTGAAACACAATCATAGAAATACCTTTATAAGCTTCATTCTGTTTAAATACATAATAACCTATGATAAGAGAATACAAAGTCTAGTTTGATTTTAAGAAGATATAATTAAGCATAAATTACAGAATTAAGAAATAGTATGCCAAGTTATGATATAAGTTTTGATAAGCCATGAGTATTTAATTCACTTACGTACTATTACCTTTAAGGATAAATAAAGAACATGTGAACATAATGTTTGACAACTTTCTTTTAAATAGTTATTATAGGAACGTGAATAAATGCTGTGATAAGAAATAGTAACAGTGTCGAAACTTTTAGAGAGAGATTCATCGGGTGAAAGAATCTTAAGTGAAAGCATTGCGAATGCATCTTTGAGCTAATCCTTCGATAATGTAGAGGGATTCAGGAACGCCTGTTATAGCGTTAGGATATGAAAGTATCCGAGTTAAGGACTAATCAACTAGATTAGTTAAACAAAGAGTGGAACCGCGAGACTATCGCCTCTTTTTAGAGGGATAGTCTTTTTTATTTCTTCACAGCCATTAAAGGAGGAAACATACCATGCATTCACACCTTAATAGAAGACCCATATATATCACCTTAAGGAAACGATGTTGTTGCTAGAATGAAGCACTTTACCTGTGCCTATAAACTAATCAATCAACACAACATACAGATCAATCATTGATCATAAGGAGAAAAAATATGTCAAACAAACAAGGAAAAAAATCCCTATTAGATAGAATCGAACAAGCAGGTAATCGTTTACCCCATCCAGTAACCATGTTTGTCATTCTAGCAGGCTTTATCGTCCTCATTTCTGCGCTTTTAGCCCAACTTGGGATTAGCGTTACTTATGAAACCATTAATACCCAAACTCAAGAAGTCGTTGTTAATACAGTATTAGCACGTAGTCTTCTTGATGCGGATGGTATTCGTCATTTATTTACAACAGTCATTTCCAACTTTACAGGATTCTTCGCATTAGGAACTGTATTCACCATTATCGTAGCAGTGAGTGTGGCAGAAGGATCTGGTTTAATCAGCGCATTAATGCGTAAAGTCGTTGCTATCACCCCAAAATCAATGGTGAGTGCTACGGTGGTTTTCTTAGGAGTCATGTCTAACGTTGCTTCTTCAACAGGTTATGTCGTCTTAGTGCCACTAGGTGCTATTATCTTCAAAAGCTTTAAGAAACATCCCATTGCAGGACTTGCGGCAGCTTTTGCTGGGGTATCTGGGGGTTGGAGTGCTAACTTACTTATAGGATCCAATGATCCAATGTTTGCGGGTATAAGCACACAAGCAGCACGTTTCATTGATATCAACTACACCGTACTACCTACTGCTAACTGGTATTTCATGGTAGTCTCTACCTTCTTAATCACAATTATTGGGACCATCATTACAGAAAAAATTGTAATCCCACGCTTAGGTGAATATACCTTTAATGATGAAGATAAAGTAGAAGATATCGCATCACTTGAAAAACGCGGACTACGTTTTGCACTTGTTGGATTAGTTGGGATTGTAGGGCTTATCTTAATGCTTGTCCTTCCTAGCAATGCAATCTTAAATCCTACAGGCAATATTCTAGTTTCTCCATTTATGTCATCAATTATTGCTGTGATGAGTTTAATCTTCTTTGTACCTGGATTACTTTATGGAATTGGTGCTAAGACGATTACTTCAGATAAAGAACTTGTTGAAGTTATGGTAAAGGGAATTAGTGGCATTGCCTCATTCTTAGTCTTAGTCTTCTTTGCAGCTCAATTTGTTAGTGCATTTAATTATTCAAACTTAGGTATTATCTTATCTGTGAGTGGAGCAAACTTCCTTCAAAATATCGGTTTCATTGGGTTACCACTCATTATTGCCTTTATTATCCTTACTGCATTCATTAATATCTTTATTGCGGTAGACTCTGCAAAATGGATTATTATGGCTCCAATCTTTGTGCCAATGTTTATGCGCTTAGGATTATCTCCAGAACTTGCTCAAGTCGTCTATCGTATTGGAGATTCCTCCACAAACATCATTTCACCACTCATGCCTTTCTTCCCACTTGCTGTGGCCTTCTCACAAAAGTATGACATGAAGTTTGGAGTAGGATCACTTATTACAACAATGGCTCCATATTCAATTGCCTTCTTAGTAGGTTGGACACTACTCTTCGTAGTGTGGTTCTTACTTGGGTTACCATTAGGACCAGGAGCAGGATTACTTTACTAATCAAGGAGACCAACTATGAACCCCAAATATCAAAGAATTCAATCAATGATGAAAGACTTTGGTGTGGATGTCGCATTAGCACAGTCTCCAGAAA
Source organism: Erysipelothrix sp. (assembly GCA_018335655.1). Taxonomy (GTDB): domain Bacteria; phylum Bacillota_I; class Bacilli_A; order Erysipelotrichales; family Erysipelotrichaceae; genus UBA6182. The sequence goes on along the minus strand of JAGXRX010000037.1, from coordinate 19,152 downwards.
ACTTTGCCTATGTAAGTGGCTTCTCTTCACACCAACATACTGTTTCTAGAAATCCTATGTTTGCTTGTGCAATCATAACTAAAAAAGATAAACCCACACTCATAGGAATGGATTTTGAGACACCTTCATTTAATCATGATGAGTTTAATGTCTTAAGTTTTAGTACTTGGGTTGGTAATAGAACTCAAGATGAGATTGATAATGAACACGTTTCAAAACCATGGATGAGTCTATTAGATCACCTCGTGACGACGCTTGAAACGCAGGGGTTGAGTGAATCTCGTATTGGGGTTGAACTTGACACCTTACCCGTTTCATTCTTTTCTCAGATGAGTGAGCGACTACCAAAGGCAACATTCATTAATATATCGTCTATGTTTTTAAAAGCACGTATTATTAAACAAAGTGATGAAATACAGTGGTTTAAGACACTCATTTCAATTAGTGATCAAGCCTTAAATAAGGTTGCGAACATGATAGAAGAAGGGATGAGTGAGCAAGATCTTTATGATATCTACTCACTTGAAGTTGCAAAATCACTGAAGGCTTATCCATCCACATGGTCTTCTTTTGGATCAGGATTTAATGCTGGAAAACTTGGATATTCTTCACCAAAAATCATCACATCTAAGGACGTGGTGAAATTTGATGGGGGAGTTCACGGTGGAACTAAGTTTTACACCACTGATTTCTCACGCAGTTGGTTAATGTCTGACGTCGATCCATGGCTAGTTAAGGTGAAAAAAAATCTACTTGAAGCTCACACATTAATGCTTAATGCTTTAAGACCTGGATTGTCCTTTAAAGATCTCTTTAATATTGGTTATCAGCATACCTTAAAAGAATTTCCATTCTATCAACGTGGTCATTTAGGACATAGTATTTCTATGGGACCACAGACTGCTGAAGCACCATTCATTTCAAACAATCAAGAGGGTGTACTAGAAGAGGGGATGATTTTGAGTGTTGAAAATCCAATGTACATTACAGGATACAATGGCTTCAATATTGAAGATATGGTATTAATCACTAAGAATGGATATGAGTTGTTGACACCTCTCACACCGCATGTTTTGAAAAGTGAGCTAAAGTATTTCTCTAAGATTGACGAATAATTTTAAAGAGCCAGTTCAGGCTCTTTTTAAGCGCTTTCATTAACGACTATAAGCGACAATGTGAAAAGATTCACACCACTTTCATTGTATGAAAACGGCTAAAATGATATAATTGACACGCTTAGGAGGAAAACACTATGTCAAAATTGACACTCAGAGATTTGGATGTGTCGAACAAGAAAGTGATTGTTCGCGTTGACTTTAACGTACCAATCAAGAACGGCGTCATTACGGACGATAACCGTATTGTACAAGCCTTACCAACGATTAATTACTTGCTGGAAAAGAAAGCAAAATTGATCATCATGTCTCATTTAGGAAAAGTGGATCATAAAGATCCTGAGAAAACCGCGTCAGATAAAGCTAAAAACAATATGGCTCCTGTAGCGGCTCGCTTAGGTGAACTTGTAGATGCTCCTGTAACGTTTGTAAGTGAAACTCGTGGACCTGCTCTAGAAGCTGCAGTAAATGCACTCGTCGGTGGTGATATCGTTGTTGTTCAAAATACACGTTATGAAAAAGGAGAATCTAAAAACGATCCTGAACTTGCGGCGTATTGGGCAAGTCTTGGAGAAGTGTTTGTGTTTGATGCTTTTGGATCATCTCATCGTGCTCACGCAACAACCTATGGTATTGCAGAGATTTTACCGAGTGGGTTAGGATTCCTAGTTGAAAAAGAAGTCGATGCTTTAGAAAAAGCAATCTTAAAACCTGCTAAGCCATTTGTGGCAATTGTCGGTGGTGCTAAAGTATCTGATAAAATTGCAGTGATTGAAAATCTATTAAACATTGCTGATAAGGTTCTTATTGGTGGTGGTATGGCGTATACGTTCTTAAAAGCATTAGGATTAAACATTGGATCTTCACTCCTTGAAGCTGACAAAGTTGATCTTGCGAAAGAATTCTTAGAAAAATCAAATGGAAAAATTATTCTTCCAGTAGACCATGTTGTGGCAGATGCATTCAGTGTTGATGCTAACATCAAAGTCGTCAACAATGATCAAATTGAAGATGGTTGGATGGGACTTGATATTGGACCTGAAACTGTAAAACTGTTTGCACAAGCTTTAGAAGGTGCACAAACTGTTGTATGGAATGGTCCTATGGGAGTCTTTGAATTAGCTCCATTTGCAAATGGAACTCTTGAAGTATGTAAAGCTATTGCTGCTCAAAAAGGTGCTATGACCGTCATTGGTGGTGGTGATAGTGCAGCTGCAGCAATCCAATTAGGATTTAAAGATGAATTCTCACATATCTCCACCGGTGGTGGTGCAAGCTTAGAATTCATGGAAGGCAAGACCTTACCGGGTATTGCGGTCATTAAGGAAAAAGCATGAGAAAAAAAATAATTGTAGGAAATTGGAAGATGAATAAAACCGTTTCACAAACCATTGAGTTTCTTAATGGTGTGAGCGAGCATCTTCATGATGATGTTACATTTGGAGTTGGAGCACCTTTTACTGCTTTAGCTGCAGGGGTTAAACATGCCGAAGGCTTATTTGTGGCAGCTCAAAATGTTCACTTTGAACCTAGTGGTGCATTTACTGGTGAAGTGAGTGTTGAAATGCTTCAAGAACTTGGTGTGGAATGGGTTATTGTTGGTCACAGTGAGCGTCGTACTTTCTTCAATGAAACAGATGCAACCGTCAACAAGAAAGTTAAAGCATTACTTAATGCTTCAATGACACCAATTGTTTGTGTTGGTGAAACTCTTCAAGAATTTGAAGCAGGACGTACTGAAGAAGTCGTTAGAAATTCAGTTGCGGAAAGCTTAAAAGACTTAACACCTGAGCAAGTAGCATCTCTTGTGATTGCGTATGAACCAGTTTGGGCTATTGGAACAGGTAAAAATGCAACTCAAGAAATCGCACAAAACACATGTGCAATAGTACGTGATGAAGTGCGTGTTCGTTTTGGACAAGCGGCAGCTGATGCAGTTCGTATTCAATACGGTGGATCAGTGAAACCTGATAATATTAAAGCCTACATGAGTGAACCTGATATTGATGGCGCACTTATTGGAGGAGCTTCACTTAAAATTGAATCATTCTTAGACATTGTTAACGCAGTAAAAGCGTAAGAAAGGAATTACACATTATGCCAATTATTACTGATATTTATGCTCGTGAAGTCATGGACTCCCGTGGCAATCCAACTATTGAGGTAGAAGTTACTACAGAATCTGGTGCATTTGGCCGTGCTATCGTTCCATCAGGAGCGTCAACAGGAGAGCGTGAAGCTTTAGAACTACGTGATGGTGATAAATCACGTTTCCTAGGAAAAGGTGTCTTAAAAGCTGTTGAGAATGTCAACTCAGAATTATTTGAAACATTAGTAGGATTCGATGTTCGAGATCAAAACCTCATTGACAAGACTATGATTGAACTTGATGGTACTAAAGACAAATCACGTCTTGGTGCTAACGCAATCTTAGGTGTTTCAATGGCAGCAGCTCGTGCAGCAGCTGACTACTATGGTATGCCACTTTATAAATATCTTGGTGGATTCAATGCTAAAGCATTACCAGTTCCAATGATGAACGTAATTAATGGTGGAGCTCATGCAGACTCATCAGTTGATTTCCAAGAATTCATGATTATGCCAGTTGGAGCTAAATCCATTAAAGAAGCAATTCGTATGGGTGCTGAAGTATTCCATGCATTAAAAGTTGTTCTTAAAAAAGCAGGACATGTGACTGCAGTTGGAGATGAAGGAGGCTTTGCGCCAAACTTATCTTCAAATGAAGAACCATTAAAAGTTATTATGGAAGCAATCAAAGCTGCTGGATATGTTCCAGGTAAGGACATTGCACTCGCAATGGACGTTGCTGCTAGTGAATTCTATAATGCTGAAAAAGGAGTATACATCTTCAAGAAATCTGGTGGTGCTATCAAGACTACTGATGAAATGATCGAAATGTATGCAGACCTTGTTGATCGTTATCCAATCGTATCTCTTGAAGATGGTTTAGGAGAACGCGACTGGGCAGGATGGGAAAAACTTACTGCTCGTTTAGGTAATAAAATCCAAATCGTTGGAGACGACTTATTTGTAACTAACCCTGCAATCTTAAAAGAAGGAATCGATCGTAATATCGGTAACTCAATCCTCATTAAAGTTAACCAAATTGGTACTTTAACCGAAACATTTGACGCAATGGAAATGGCTCGTAAAGCTGGATATACATCCGTAGTATCACACCGTTCTGGTGAATCAGAAGATACAATCATTGCAGACATTGCAGTTGCATTCAATGCTGGACAAATCAAAACTGGTTCAATGAGCCGTACTGATCGCTTAGCGAAATACAATCAACTACTTCGTATTGAAGATGAACTTGAAGAAGTTGGAATTTTCCCAGGCTTAGCAACATTCACTAATCTCAAACAATAATTCTTAACAATCACGTCATCATACGATGACGTGATTTCTTTATTAGAGTATTTGATTTTAAATCACCATAGTGATACAATGTTATGGCAATTAAAGGAGAACGTTATGCTCATTCTCGACGTATTATTAATGCTCGTATCAGGATTACTGATCGTACTCGCCTTACTTCAAAGTGGAAAATCAGAAGGAATATCCAGTGCCTTTACAGGAAGTGGTGGATTGAACTTGTTTGCTAACGCGAAAGAAAGAGGACCGGAAAAAGTGATATCTAATATCACGATGGTTCTAGGACTCGTTTTCTTTGCGCTCGTGATTTTGATTCGTGTAATTTAAGGCCATAGGCCTTTTTTCTTTAAGGAGAAATATGATAGAAACTCAACAGATATTCGACAACATTATTGACCCACAAAGTGCTAAGAAAACTATTCAAGAATGGGCACTTGTTTTTGGTGTAAGTGAAAAAGAAATGTCGCAAACTGTTAATGAGTTAATTGATCAAGGTGATCTAGCCCTAAGTCGCAAAGGAAAGATTATCAATCCTCAAGACATAGGACTATATAAAGGCTCAATTTTTATCAATACAAAAGGACATGGTTATGTCAGTATTGAAGGTCAAGACGATGATACGTTTATTTCTGCAAGCTATATTAAAGATGCTATGCATAGAGATATCGTTCAAATCCAAGTTAAAGTGGATCATGGAGAGAAGTTTACTTCAGTAGTTCGTGTCATTGAGCGTCATACCACAACCATGGTTGGAACAATCACCCTAACAAAACGAGGATGGGAATTTTTTCCTCTAGACGTAAAACTGCAAAAACGATATCCAATCATTATTCCTAAAAACATAAAAGTTAAATCTCTTGATATGATTATCGCTCGTATTAATTCATATCAACCGCTAAAATTTACTCTAGAAACCGTATTAGGTTCATCCAAAAATGTTGGAATGGACATCTTAGGTTTACTCATTGAACATAAAGTGCCGATTGATTTTTCAGCGCAAACGCTTAAAGATATTGAACATGTGAAAGAAAATGTTCCTTTTGAAGCAGGACGTGAAGATTATCGCAGCCACTTCGTTGTCACCATTGATGGTGAAGATGCGAAAGATCTCGATGATGCGATTAGTCTACAAGATGATCCAAAAGGTATTCGACTTCAAGTTCATATTGCAGATGTTTCGTATTATGTGGTCGAAAATACAGCACTTGATAAAGATGCTTATACACGAGGAACTTCAGTGTATGCAGCCAATACGGTAGTACCTATGCTTCCTGAAGTATTATCCAATGGAGTATGTTCACTTCATCCGGATGTTGATCGCTATACATTAACAGCTTCACTTCTCATAACATCTCAAGGACAGATTGAAGATATTCAAATCCATCCTTCAATGATTCACTCAAAACGTCGTTTATCTTACACATACGTTAATGCATGTATAAGTGATGAAACACTTCTTAGCGAAGAGAGTGAAGACTATAAAAATTTCTTAGCATTGGCACTTAAATGTTCAGATTCTCTTAATCAGCGCAAACGTCGTATGGGACAACTTGATTTTAATACTGTAGAATCTAAATTCATTATGAATGATGGCGAAGTTGTGGATATTGTTGCACGCCAAGGTGGAAGATCTGAGCGTATCATTGAAGATTTCATGGTTGCGGCTAATGAAGCAGTAGCATTTACCTTAAAAACGATGCAACTACCAGCTCTATATCGTGTCCATGATGATCCAGATCCAGAGCGAATAGAAACCATTGCTAAGCTTGCAGCAACTCATGGTGTGACACTAAAAATAAACAAATCTGGTGTACATCAAACTGCACTTCAAAAGGTTCTTAATGCCTTTGAAGACTCACCATTATTTTCATCCATTTCCACACTCATGCTTCGAAGCATGAAAAAAGCAATCTACAGTGAACAACCACTAGGCCATTATGGACTAGCACTTGCAGATTACACCCATTTCACTTCACCAATTCGTCGATATCCAGATCTTGTGGTTCATCGTATGCTAAGAAAATATGTTTTCTCCAATAAACTTGATGAGAAGATGTTTCAAGATGATCTTCGTGCTATGCCTAAGATTGCTACACAGTGCTCACTTACAGAGCGTAGAGCTGTAGAAGCACAACGTGCTGTAGAAGATATGAAGAAAGCTGAATACATGATTAAACATGTGGGAGATGTCTTTGAAGGCATCATCAGTAGTGTCACAACCTTTGGATTCTTTGTTATGATTCCTAATAGTGTGGAAGGACTTATTCATATGAGTACTTTACATGATGATTACTATGTCTTTGATCATGTCAACATGAGACTCATTGGAGAGCGTCGTCGCAAATCATTTTCTCTTGGAGATGAGGTTGTGGTAAGTGTTACTGGAGCAAATAAAGACACAAGAACGATTGATTTTAAATACTTAAAACACGTCAAGGTGAAACCATGAGTAACAAAATCGTAGCAAACAATAAACGTGCTTATCATGACTATTTCATAGAAGACAAACTTGAAGCAGGGCTTGCCTTAACTGGGACAGAAATCAAATCTGTTCGACTAGGTAAAGTTCAGTTCAAAGATGCATTTATTCAAATTAAAGATGGTCAAGCAGTACTAAAGAATATGAATATCGCCTTGTATGAATATGGAAACCAATTTAATCATGAAGAGGAAAGAGATCGTAAACTTTTACTTCATCGCTCAGAAATTAATAAGTGGGGGAAGAAGGTTAAACTTAAAGGATATACGATTGTACCTTTACAAATGTATTTAAGAGATGGTTTGGCTAAAGTTGAAATTGGCTTGGCAATGGGTAAAGCAGCTCATGACAAACGTCAAGTTGAAAAAGAGCGAGATGCTAAACGAATGATTGCGAAAGCGACAAAACAAAAGGCACGATAAATCGTGCTTTTCCTTTGTTTAGATTGTCGTCTTATGTATAAGACGAAAATATGCACATTTTGTCTTGTGCACAGGACAAAATAATGTTATTATTGTCTTACACGCAGGACAGAACAACCCTGAAACGGTTCTGCACTCACAATAGGAGTAACACAAATGGCTATTGATAAACAAATAATAATGAGAATAATTGTTGATCGTATTCGAAATATTAAAAAATTAAGTATAAAAACAAGAGAAACAAAAGCAATTGATCATTTATCAGTTATCTACACAGGTATAAGAAGAAGTGGTAAATCTTTCTTATTATATCAAGTCATGAATGAACTGGTTAAAAAGGGGCATGAGTGGGATGAGTTTCTTTATATAAACTTTGAAGATGAAAGATTGATTGGTTTTGATATTAATGACTTCGATTTACTTATTGAGGCCCATCACACCTTATTTCAAAAAGAACCTATTTTCTTCCTTGACGAAATTCAAAACATTAGTGGTTGGGAGAAATTTGCTCGTCGCATGGCGGATGAAAAAAGAACTATTTACATTACTGGAAGCAATTCAAAAATGCTTAGTCATGAGATGGAAAGAACTCTAGGAGGTAGATATCTAGCTATTCTGGTCTATCCATATAGTTATGATGAATTTTTAAGTGCAAAACAAGTACGTATTACAAATAGCACATTTTACTCAATTGAATCACGAGCAATACTACTCGGATTACTTGATGAGTATTTACACTTTGGAGGATTTCCTGAGATTACAGAGTTAATCAATAAAAGAGACTATTTAAGCAATCTATATAATAAGATTTTTCTTGGAGACATTATTTCAAGATATTCAATATCAAATAAAAGCGGTTTAGAGGTGCTGTTGAAGAAAGTTGCTGAATCTGTAAGACAACCGATTTCGTATTCTAGGTTACTACATATTGTTCAATCTGTTGGTTATAAAGTAGGAAAGTCCACAATTATTCAATACATAGAATACTGTAAAGAGTCTTATCTACTATTCTCACTAAGTAATCTTGGGGCAAAATTTGTTGATAAAAACTCTACTCCAAAATATTACTTCATGGATACTGGACTTTTGAATCTATTTCTAATTGATGCTAATCCAGCACTACTTGAGAATTGCATTGCACTTGAACTTATTCGCAACGAGGGTCAAGAAAATGTTTACTATTATCAGGATAATGTTGAAGTGGACTTTGTGATTCCATCTAAATCCACTGCGATTCAAGCTTGTTACTCATTAAATGATTTATTAACAAAGGAAAGAGAAGTTAATGCACTTGTTAAGATTTCAAAATTCATGAAAATTAAGAATAATATAATCATTACTTATGATCAAGAAGACACCATAACAGTAGACGACATTACAATACAAGTTATTCCTTCATGGAAGTGGTTGTTAAAGAGAAGGGATTAAATCATTACCTTAGTTATATTAAAAAATCTCCACTTAATTGTAGAGATTTTTTAAATCAGTATTTAGTAATGGGGTTACTTCCAACCACCACCACCGCCACCACCAAATCCACCACCGGAGAAGCCTCCGCCACCAAATCCACCACCGCCTTTTCCTTTGGAAGGAGCAGGAACAGTCATGGTTTGATTCATGGTGCCAAGGGTACGATTCAATGACCGCATCATGACGTAGGAATTAGTATAGGATGGACCAATGTACCAAGAAGGTGCATCAATCGCAATGGATTCAAATTGCTTAGACCAAACATCAGAAACATTTAAGACATAAGCATAAGGAAGAATATGATAGAAGTAACTTGGGTTCTCACGAACAAGCATTTCCAAACGTGCTTTCTCAGCCACTTCAATAAAGTGCTTGAAACCTAAGATTTCTCCTAACCAAGCATTACCTTGTGGTGTTCGTTTATCCATTTTGTTGTTGAGCCATAGTCCTAGGAAGAATAAGACACCATTCATGATGACATAAATAGTTAAGCCTTCATGCATTGAGACAATGAGTAAGCTGAACATCGTAATAATGAATGAACCAATAATAAATAATAGGTTTCTACCAATCTTACTCGCAGTTTTATAACTTGGTGAACGACGAGCCATAACAACATTAATAATATGTAAGATGAATGAACCTATGAACAGCATTATACTAAAGATAACTGCTTCAAAGGATAACGTTGTTTGAAATACACTTATAAACACATTGATCGCTAATGGGAATGATAATAATGCAGCAAATAGATATTGATAGAAAATTGATTTTGAAGAATAAATCTTCATGTCTGGATTATGTTTGAAGTGAGATAGAATATTTGATCGTGCAGCAACAATTGAATCATAGAATTTGTACTTCAATTGTGCTGTTGTCACATTATCTCGATTTCTAAACATCTCATCAAACATGATTTTCTCAGCTTTAATGCCTTCATCAAGTTCTTTTAATTTCGTAAACTTAACAGTGTTCTTATCAATCTCTTCAATCGTCATATACCCTTGACTTGCCCAATAGATAATTAAAGATAAGACATCTTTATTATCTACAAACCCATCAAAGACATAACCGACCATGGCTGAGGATAAACCTTTAGGAGGATTCCAACCAACAACTTCAGTGACTGGATCATCTTTACCATGTTTTTGGTATACAAGAACTAACAAGATGAACAAAGCTAACGAGAATAGAATTGAAATAAAAGTGTAGTCCACACGAGGTGTAAACTTAAAGAATGTAGTTGGAACATTCATATCAATCGTAAATGCTTCAAATGGATTGAGATATTGATCAAATGTTCCTGAGATTGAATTCGATGTAATGGTAAGTTGCGGGAAAACGGCAGTATTTGTATTAAAGGCCCCAGCATAGAAACTAGGAGTTAAGCCAATAATGCTTTGTTCAAACTGAACATTGAAGGAAACCTTTTCAGTTGGGATTTCCCATTCACTTCCAATAAAGTTTAAATAGAAACGTTGTCTTCCATCAAGTCTAAGATCTCGGGTATTCATGGTATAGGAGTAAACATAAGTTTGAGGTCCATTTACATAGACACCTTCTTCACCAAGCAATAATCTAACACCTTGACGATAACGCTCGATAATTCCAGGAGTAGCTTCAATTGAGATATTTGTAAGAGGGAAGAGATACTCTCTAACAAATGATTCCCCATCAATATCCCAGTTCATTTGATATGCTTGAGGGATATTAACGAATATTCCATAATATGGAGAAGAGAAAGTAACATTCAGAGTATGCTTAAAATCATACTGTCCGTTCTCTTTTACGAGAACATCAATATGATGATTATTGACGACGATGTCTTGATTGGCATGTAAAGGATTAATCCACAATACAAGCCAAAACAATGATAAGACGAATATTTTTCTAAACATTATTCTTTTGTAACCTTATTCTTCTTAGTCCATGTTACAAGTAGATCAATAAGTACACTTACAATTGATCCAATTAGAATAGTGTATATATACATGAGAGAACCAGTTAGTGATGCGAAAGCATTATTTCTTTGAGAAAAGAAGAATAACATCAGTGCACACGCAACTAGAAACGCAACTAGAAATAATGAGAATCCAATTCGACGTTGAGTCATGATTAATCCATAAATTACAATGGATGCATATAAAGCAAACGGGGTGAGCTCGAATACAACAGCAAATTCTCTTTCATAGCCTAGCAAAACATAATTAGCAACAGCAAATACAACTAGTGAAAGAAAAAATGATAACGTTGCAACGGGCAAGGCGTTTTTCTTATAAAATAATTGTGTCATATATTTCTCCTATTGCACAAAGAAAGGGTGTCCCCTTTCTAGAATTGCACTTTAACGTTTTGACGTTGACTAGCATCTTCAACTTCGAAGAGTGGCTTACGAGTAAATTTGAATAATCCAGCAACTACATTATTAGGGAATGTTTCAATCTCTGTATTATATTGACGAGTAGTTCCATTATAGAACTTACGTGATTGAGCGATATCATCTTCAATAAGTTTTAACTGGTTTTGTAGATCAAGGAATTGTTGATTTGCCTTAAGATCTGGATATGCTTCAGACAAAGCAAATAGACGAGATAACACACCACTAAACTCACCTTCAGCTTTCATCTTATCTTCAGGTGATGAAGCATTAACTGCCATGTTACGAGCTTGAATTACACGCTCAAGTGTTTCAGATTCATGTTTAGCATACCCTTTGACTGTTTCCACAAGGTTAGGAATCAAGTCATAACGCTTCATCATGAATACGTCCATAGTAGAGAAACCTTCTTCTACACGGTTACGTAGCAGTACAAATTTATTGTAAATAGAGACCAAAAATAGTCCCACGACGACGAATAAGCCTAAAATAACGAGAAATTCCATAGGTAATACCTCTCTTTTGAGTGTATTATATCACTGTTTTTATGCAAGTATGTTAAAGAGACGTGAAACTTACATAAATTATGTTATAATGTGCATGCAAACGGGGGTGTCATGGTTTCGACAGGTCGTTGTTTGATTCAAAGGGCAGTGGTGTGGCTACCTAAAGGCCAACAAAAAATATCTGGAAACAGACTTTCTTTCGCTGCTTAATTAGCTAAATACTGCTATCAGCGTGCACCTCATAGGTTGGTCTTTGGCTTATGAACGTGTATCAAAAACAAAGAATAAGGTTCACTAGTTGGCTCAGCGCGTGTTCCCGACAATCCCAGTGAGTTCATCATCTCTTGCTTGTCATGTCCTTAAGAGGTGATTAGAGCGATATGACTAAACTGTAGAACTTTGAATGTGAGACACTTCTTGGACAGGAGTTCGACTCTCCTCACCTCCACCAAAATGCAAAACAACCGCTGTAAGGCGGTTTTTGTTTGCTATTTAAATGTTTTATGAAGGGTCATTATCGGGTAATTGAAATTAATTGAAATCTATTGCAAAAAAATGCGTAAATACGCATAATATTGAAATATAAAATCAAAACATCTAAAAAACATGGTATAATTTAATTACAAAAAAATGCGTAAATACGCAAAAAAAGGAAATAGATATGAATATTAATCGAGAAATATATCTAAATAAAATCATTCAACGCAAACACAATCATCTCGTGAAAGTCATAACAGGTATCCGTAGATGTGGGAAATCCTATTTATTATTTAATATATTCTATAATTACCTTATTCAAGAGGGGATAAAGGATGATCACATTATTAGAATAGCCTTAGATGATTGGGGGAATAAAGAGTTTAGAAAACCGGATTACTTGTATGGTTTTGTTAAAGATACAGTAAAAGATGAAGATATGTACTATGTCCTTCTGGACGAAGTCCAATTAGTCGGAAATTTTGAAGATGTTTTGAATGGGTTAATGCATATTAAAAATTGCGACATTTATGTCACTGGAAGCAATGCAAAGTTTCTTTCAAGCGACATTATTACCGAATTTAGGGGGAGAGGAGACCAAATCCATGTTTATCCGCTTAGCTTCTCTGAGTTTTTATCTGTTTTTAATGGTAGTAAAGAGGATGCGTGGAAAGAGTATATGTTGTATGGGGGACTGCCAAATATTGTGTTTATGAAAAGTTCCGAGCAAAAGAAAGATTTTTTAATCAATTTGTTTAGTGAGACTTATTTGAATGACATTATCAACAGATATGAAATTAGAAATGATGCAGAGCTAGGTGAATTAATCAATTTTCTTGCTTCCTCAATAGGCTCATTGACCAATCCAAGTAAATTATCTGATACTTTTAAAAGTGTTAAGAAAACTGAAATATCGAATCATACAATTAAGAATTATTTGGACTATTTTGTAGATTCATTTTTAGTTCATAATTCTCTCAGGTATGATATAAAAGGAAAAAAGTACATCAATACACCTTCGAAGTACTATTTCGTTGACATTGGATTAAGGAATGCTAGATTAAATTTTCGACAGATGGAGGAGAATCACATAATGGAGAATATTATCTATAATGAGCTTAGAATAAGAGGATATTCTGTGGACATCGGTGTTGTCACACTAAACACGAAAAACAATGAAGGGAAAAGTATTAGGAAACAACTAGAGATTGATTTCGTATGTAACAAAGGCGATCAAAAGTATTATATTCAATCTGCTTTTAGAATGGATTCTGAAGAGAAAGAAAAACAAGAACTAAAATCACTTAATAGCTTAAATGATTCATTTAAAAAGATTATTGTACTTAGAAATAAAGAACTTGCGACTAAAGATGAAAATGGTTATTTAAGAATTGGTTTACTAGATTTTTTACTGAATGAAAAAAGTTTAGATTTATAGATTTATGGAATGGTGATATACGTGAATATCAAAACTAGTCCCATATTGTTAATTAGGTTATTCTCCTTCAATGACAAATCTGAAAAATGAAAAAATATGAAACAGTATCATGAAATACTCTTTTATTGAGTCATTTGTAATCGTCTTTTAATTTTCGATGTGTAAAGTCTCTTTTATGCTTGATTAAGCAATCGTATTACCTTGTTGTTTTCATTAAGTTCTATAACAAAATCCCCATTGAAGACACGTGAAACCCCTTGATCTTCCACCATAACGAAATACGTTGAGGTTAGATATTGGCCTTGACACCGCGCATCATAAATATTTATCCCCAGAAGCGGATATTCACCTTCAAGTAAACAGTCATCTTTTATTATTGCTGCTTGAATGATTTGGTTTGTTCGTGTGTTATAAGTATCAAGGTAATGGTCTATAAGAGAGTTAACTGAAAGTTTAATGTCTTCTGTCTCAACTTCTTCTAAAAGTGTTAAAGAAAATGGGATAGATGAAGGCTTTGTTATTCTAGAAAGCTCGCCCATCGAAAGACAACGTAAAACAGTTGCACCTATCGCATATGATATTACTCGGATAGGGAAGTAAGCTTTGGATTTAGAGTATTTTCAAACAAACGTTTCCAAGCACTCTGACCTTTAGATTCATTCAATTGTTCGAGTGCTAATAGTTCAACATATTGTGCAGTTCCCTCTATCTGTTCAACTTGTGACTCGTAAGTCGTTTCATATGGGAATGTTTGAAGTCGATGTTTGCGGCATTTCAAAAAATCATCAAATGATCTCCTATTTCCACTTATAAAAAAGGAATTCAAATATTGCGCTTCTTGCAGCTTTATGGATAGATTGGTTCTATCATAAGTGTATTGCATTAATGCTTCCATTTCATTGGGATAACGGTTTTCATGTGATTGTTGTTGAAAGGCATGGAACATTTCATGCACAATTTTTGAGGTTAGTTCGTCAAAATCTATTGACTCAAATGGTTCGTTAATTTTCCAGATAGCAATGAACTCTCCTTGATAGAGAATCGATGTATTAGCTAAAAACTCATCTGTTTTTGATATATATCTGCCATCAAAGAAACATTCTGAATCATTATAAACGGCAAATTTATAGAGGTTGAAATTATTCCAAATTGTTTTAAACTCAATTTGATGTAAACGTGTTGAAATTTCATCATATATGATCGATAGCATATAGAGCCCCATTTCTGATATGTATATAAATCCAACATAATTATTATACCAAGTCTTAGAGATTTCTGAAAAAGATAGGTTAAGACCAGCAAAAAACAGTTAAAAATAATGAAATTGGTAGACCTTATATTTTTAGAGAATAATCAATAGAGTTAATAAATTGAGAAATTACTGAATATTTGTGCAATTGGTTGAACTTAATGAGGAAGTGATAAGACCGACACGCCTCACCTCCACCAAAATACAAAACAACTGCTGTAAGGCGGTTTTTGTTTGCTTTATCACGTTTTATCACTCTGTAATGCGTTTTTGTATCGATCAAGCAACAACGCTCTAAAAAGTTCACCAGAATAATGATAATCTGTCTTCCCGTTAATTGATTGAGTTACTAACCAATGAAAATTGACATCATAATTTATTTTTCTAGTTTGCAGAATGCCATTTTCTATGTAATTGAAGAATGCATATCCATCATTAGCAAAATCCAATTGATTTCGATTTAATGACGAAATAATGCTTCGATTAGTAAGCTTCGAATAAGTACAGAGTGAATATTGTGAAAAGTATTTCTCGAGTAAAAATACTATTCTTTTGTCGGTTTTGTACAAGTCCATCAAATAGAGAGCTATGCTATTTGCAACATACTCCATGTCATCAATTTTCACGTCAAAAAGGAAAATAGTAAGTTTGCTCGCAAAATTCATGGCTTGTATACATTTTCGACGATCAAAATAGAACAATTTCAGACCCCACTCCAGAAGGGCATCTCCTTGTTGTTCTTTTAGAATTTGGTTAGAAGCGAGTTCAGAAACATGGTGCATTTGATGAGGCATTTTTATTTTGTATCTATCGATTGTTTGCTTAGTTGCGTATAGAATCATAATTATTGCTCCAATCTTCATTTTATTCAACTTTTTGATCTAGTTTTGATTTAGGTATAGAAAAATATTGCCACTGATTATCATGAAAGCTATGGTTTTAAACATCCAATTGGAACAACCATTACACCATCATTACGAAGATAACCAAGTTCTCCTCCGGTTAATATCATTTTGAATTGGGGCAATGGATAACCCTTAGATAATAGTAGTGACTCCAACTGAAGGAGGTGTTTAGCTGCAGAATCCTCCTCTTTTCCACCTAGTTTTATTTCTATAAGTGCATATCTTCCGTCATTTAAATGAATCACTGCATCACATTCAAGACCATAATCATCACGATAGTGACTTACCATTCCATCAATATCATCACTGTATATTCTTAAGTCGCGAATACATAATGACTCAAATAAAAGACCGAACAATTCAAAATCTTTCAATAAAGATGATTTTGTCTGTCCTAAAACAGCAGCAGCTATTGAAGGATCTACAACCCCTTTTTTATTAGATGTTCTAATGGCTGTTCTTGATCTAATATTCGGTGACCATGCGGGGGTTTCCTCAATTACGAATATTTTCTGTAAAGCACTTAAGTATGCATACAGGGTTGCGGCGTCAATTGAAATATCGTTTGCTTTCATATCTTCAAGTAAAGTTGTATTTTTTGTCAGAGTCTGGATGCTTCTAGCATATGCCCTAAGAAAAGATCGAACTCTGATTGAATCTCTGACAACTCCATTAGGCGTGTTTATTTCTTCATTTGTAATAGCCTTGACATATTCTCTTGCCATTAATAATGCGGAATCTTCTGGTTTATCTATAGATTGTGGCCATCCACCGCGGCATATGAGCTGAGCAATCATTTCTATGTTTAAGTTTGATTTACATGGATTAAACGGTGCTTTCTCGAATAGACTCTTAAGTGAAACTTCACCTGTCGACTCAAGTGATTCAAAAAGACTCATTGGTCGCATTAATAAACGTCCAAATCTTCCGGTTCCTGTATGTCTATTGGAATCATTTGGGGGAGTTGTAGATCCTGTTAATATGAATTGGCCGGAAGCCTGTGACTCATCGATATAAGAACGAATCGTATTCCATAAAACAGGTGCGATTTGCCATTCATCGATTAAACGTGGAGTGGCACCTTTTAGTAACAGCTGAGGTGCTGCATCAGCAATCTGTAAATTATTCCTCAATTGTGAGGGGTCTTGCATTTTTAGAGTACTTTTAGCATAGATACTGGCTGTAGTTGTTTTGCCACACCATTTTGGACCTTCAATTAATACTGCTCCAAATGTTTGCAGATAAAGAGAAAGTTTTTGATCAATAACTCTTTTAAGATAGGTTTTGCTCATCATATTGTCCTCATATTAATTATAGCTCCCATTATAGAATAGTCAATGAAATTCGGCAATTATAGTCAATGAAATTCTGGAATAATAATCGATGAAATTCTGATTCAAACCATATAATATAATAACATGAAAATCACTTAAGCTATTTGTTTCAATGTTAATTATTAAATTGAATGTAGCAAACGTAGTAATATGAATCCACTTTATTAATGCTCTTTAAAGTATATGAGAATGGACGTCTCTTATATTTTTCTTATAAATATCGGTAATATTTTTGTTACAAGGTAAGATTAAGTAAGATACACCTCCACCAAAATGCAAAACAACCGCTGTAAGGCGGTTGTTGTTTGCTTTAAATATAAACTATCTTCTAGGAATTCAATGATAAGTTTGAATAGTAGATATATGGGTCATAACTCGCTTTTTAGTTAGCATAAATAAACTATAAGGGACGTGATCATAGAAAGTAGTTAAAGAACTGATATTATTCATACCCTCACAAGTCACAGTTTGATAAGCATAAACTTCTTTAACACCGACACTCTCAAAATCGTCAAAACCTTGTTGAATGAGAATATCAGTAAGAAAAGTCATACTAATCAAATTTCCTTCTCCCTTGAAAGATTGATTAAAAGGTTTTGAAAATGATTCTTGATTTGAAGATTCATAACTTGCAGTTAGTCCATAGTCTTTCAACCGGTAGTTACACGAAAAACGTGAAGCATCCACATTCATTCCAATGATACCAAAGCTATTTTTTGGTAGACTTCCATCAATGAGCATTGCAGTTCGAGTTGTTAAAGTTGTGGTATCGTTAAAAGAATCATAAACATAATCACCATTGAGCTGAAAATGAGTGATGTATACTGTGGTTGCCCCCAGTTTTATTTCCTGCATATGAAGAATATGAAGATTAGGAAATTGACCATGACGTTGGAATAAATGGTCTAATACCATATTAGCAGATGCTCCACTCGAAAAAACATTGTCAACAATTGGTGCACCTTGAGGTGATTGTGTAGTCACATACCATTGATTCTTATGTTGAGAAATCGAAAATATAACTAATATCAATCCAATGATTATGATTAATGTTTTTGATTGCATATGGTTGCCCCCCGACTATGTAATTTTATCATAAATTAATTCAACGCAAAATAAGTTCAAGAAAATTAGGATTGGAAAGAAGAAACAAGGGTTAAAACTAAAACTAGAACTAACATATGAATAAGAAAATTAGAGAATATTAAGTCAAATCTTCTCAATATGCTAAAATAACATTATTAAATGCAAAAATTTATCAAGTTCAGTCATTACTTGTTTAGTAAAACATGAATTCTATATTAACTATTTCAAAATATTGAATGGAGAAGCACATGATATATATTCTTTCGGGTATAGCTAAATCAGGAAAATCCCTTATCGCTGATGACATCATCAAAACACATTATATGAGAGTCATTTCAACAGACCTGATTATGATGATGTTACATTATGGTAATGATCAATTATCTATTGATATCAATAAGAGCGATATCACTGTTAGTCATGCACTAAAACCATATTTGTATGGCATGATTAAGTCATTGTCAGGACTCAAGAAAAATTATTTAATCGAAGGAGTTCATATACAACCTGATTTTGCCTATGAACTTATACAAGCATTTCCCAATAAAATTAGGGTATTCGGATTTTATGGTGGAAAAGGGCTTATAAATCACCCTTCTCCAAATTCTTAATAAGTGTGGAAAAATCGACACCAAAGTTGTCTGTAATGTCGTGATCATTCACTTCATACCAATTGAAAGTATCGTATAACATAGCTTTATTGAAAGCACTTGAATTAAATCCTGGCTTACGCTTTTTATGGAGCTTCTCATTGAAAAGGATTTTGGCTCGTAAGGCATCAAACGAGTAACCTCTGCCCATTCGCTCTACCTGCCTAATAATGCTGTTAATTGACTCCGTATAAGCATTAGTGAGCCTTTTATCAAAGTAGTTGAATATTTCGACATGCCAGTTG
>JAGXRX010000036.1 GCA_018335655.1 Erysipelothrix sp. | reverse complement strand
TGATGTCTTACATATACTATTAATTGTTTGGGCATGGTATGTGCTTATCAAAATAGAACCTTTAGTGAGTGATGTGAAGTAGAATAATCAATCTATTCAATAATGAAAAGTGCATCTTAATTTAAGATGCACTTTTACCTAATCCTATAGTGAGGATAAAATTAGTTATTACGAGTTAAGCCTTCGATACCGTAAGTAACTTGGATTTTGAATTCAGCAGTGTCTGCAATAAATGGAGCATATTTGCTATCAGTGTACTGTGCCATACCACCTACGTTATAAACTTTTGACATGTCATATCCGTTTGCAGCAAGAATTTGCATTAACCAGTTAACACGTGCACCTGATTGACACATAATAAATAGTGGTCTGTCTTGTGGAAACATAACTTTTAGAAGAGCAGCTGATTCTTTATAAGTTGCAACTGGAGCTGCAGGAGTTCCACCAAATAGTTGTACTTTTGTAGGATCTGTTGGAGCATCAGCATTAAAGATTAAACCAAAATAAGGTAATACTTCAAATCCACGAATATGTTTTTCAGCATAGTTGTTGAAATCGCGGACATCGATATAGAATACATCATTGCGTCCCATGAAATCGATAAGATTGTCTTTATTGATACTTGAACAATCACTGCTATAAACACCTTCTTTACAAGCTACAGGTTCAGCATCTGCACTTGGTTTGTAAGTTTTTTCAGTGTCTACTGGAGCTGGTAATTCTGCATACTCTACAAATCCATTTTCAGTAGGTTGGAATACCCACCCTTTTTCAATAAGCTGAGCATCAGATGGAGCACATGCAGCAAGTGCAAGTAAGGACGCGATAATGATAATTAATTTTTTCATGGTTTTCTCCCCTTTTATTTAAAGAATTCGTCTGTTTCGTGATATTTAATCACAGCATGTAATGCACGGACAATGTTATTCGTGGAAACTGATGACCCAGAGAAAATATCTGTAGTTAAGCTTTCACGACCTTCTCCTGCTGAATAATCGGCTGGAGTAATGTCATCCATTGTATCAAGTCCATTGATGTAAGAAGCAGTCTTATTTACAAAGAATGGTACATACTGATCAAGAATCACTCTATAAAATACACCTTCTGGAATATTGATACTATCACCCCAGAAACCACCAATGTATTCACCACTTGGATCTCTATCAAAAGATAGATATCTGACGGCTATGTCTTCAACATTTCCTGATTCTGGAAGTGTTAGTTCAACATACATGGTTTGCCAATAGTTTAGATTGGCTGCACGACAAGTACATGACAAGTAAGTAATTTGGTACTTGATATAGTCTCGTGCTTTATACTTAAAGTTTACAAAAGCATAAAAAGCTGATTCGCGACGTGGTCCGTCAACGTGATTAATAGGTACAACGGCAACTGCGTTTCCGATTGTTCCTGGGCCTAAATCTGCTGATGTGTTAAGCCACTCATTAATCATTTCTAAAGTCAATTCGTCTGATTTTGGATCTTTGTCTGTAGGTTCTGTTGGTGAGCATCCGCTTAATGCTGCAAACACTAACATTGCCACTAAGAATCTCATTAAAATTTTCATCTATTCCTCCTTGTTATTTTAATTGTACAATTTTTCACAATTAATTCAACTCATTTATGAAATCTTTCACAAATAAATTGAAATATATGTATATTGTGATGTTAGTATCATAATATTAGGGGTGTTTTCTTAAGATAAAGTTGTGATAAAATCAAGCTATGGCAAAAACATATCCTGAATCATTTCCAATTATGTCGACTCACCTTGGTGAAGCCAAGGTATTTCTTGCGTTTCAAAAACACCTTAATGATGAATGGAGTGTCTATGCAAACGTAAGATTTCATCAACCTTCAATTCATGGACTATCTGATATTGAAACTGATTTTATTGTGACCCATCCAATTCATGGCATCCTTGTATTAGAAGTTAAAGGTGGCATTAATATTCGCTTTGAACCGAATACACAAACATGGCATAGTACGAATCTAGATATGCAATCGTTTATGATTAAGAATCCATTTGAACAAGTTCGTAAAAATAAATATGCCCTACTCAATGTCTTAAAGAGTACTAAACTTAAACAGTTCTCAGATCATGAAGTTAATAATCGTTTGCGACTTTCATATGGTGTTATCTTTCCTGATTCTTCAATGATTACAGGAACACTTCCTGTGGAAGCAAGAAAAGAACTTGTCTTATTCTCACACCATCTTAATGAAGATATATCAAAACATCTTATTAAACTGATGAAGCAATTTAATACTGATGAACCGTGTGATCTTAATGCATTAGGATGTAGTGCTTTACATGAGAAACTTGCTCCGGTATGCGAAATACGTCGCTCTTTAAAGAATTGGATTGTGGATGAAGGTCAGTCTATTGTGACACTCACTCAACAACAATTCACCCTATTAAACATTATACAAATGATATCTAAAGCTTCTATTTATGGTTGTGCTGGTAGTGGTAAGACTTTATTAGCCATAGAGAAAGCTCGTCTTGAAAGTCTTAAAGGTAAGAAGGTTCTCTTTGTATGTTTTAATACCTTACTTGGTCAACAACTTGAGAAAGCATTTATTGATGATCCAAATGTGGAAGCTCACTGTTTTCATACGATTGTTCAAAAACACTACAACATTCATGATGAAGGGGTCTTATTTGATGATGAAGCTTTAATGGATATAGTCATGAATCAATCACATCCTATGTATGATGGATTAATTATGGATGAAGCACAAGACTTTAGTGAAGAGCGCATGCTTATGATTCATAGTTTTCTTAAAGAGAATGCCTTTACGTATTACTTCTGGGATGATCATCAAAACATTAACTTAAATCAGACAGCCATTCCAACATGTGAAACTCAACTGATGTTGACTCGTAACTTTAGAAACACTCAAAAGATATTTAAATCCATTAAGAAGCATGTGGATAAAGTGATTGAATTGAGTGGTGATGGTCCAATAGGTCGTGATTTTGAAGTGTGTGAGCCTTATCCTGTTGGTGATGATGAGAGAATGTTGAAGATGGTAGAGAATAAGATTCATGATCTTATTTATCGTGAAGGACTTGAACCTAAGGATATTGCGGTACTTAGTTTTAAAGGCAAGAATAAATCTGCCTTAGGAAATCTTAAGACTTCGATTAAGTTGATACTATTTGAGGATAGAACTTCTGAAGATGCAATTAAGGTTGATACAGTAAGACGTTTTAAAGGATTAGAAGCGAATGTTGTCATTGTGGTGGAAATGGATGATGAGAAAGCCATGAATGATGAGAAACATTTTAATGATATGTGTTATGTTGCATTCTCAAGAGCAGTACACCATTGTATAGTGATTCCAACTGTTGGTATTAAAGTAAAAGTATAAAACCAGAATCAAGCGATTCTGGTTTTCTTAATACTTTCATGATAACTACATTATTAAACACTATTGATAAGCTTTAGACTATTTAGTTTAAAGATTTTTGTTTAAGTTTTAAAACAATAATTGCAATAAGGCCAACTACTGATGCCCCTAAAGATGCAATCCAAAACATTGAATTGTCTTTTTGAAGTTCTAAATCTTTATTGTTGGAAGTTATAGTGAAGACAGGATTTTCAGACTTAGCTTCTTGTTCACGATAGGAATCAATGAGTGCTTCATCCACAAGTTCATAGGTGTTTACATCAAGGAAGAAAGTTTTTTCTACTTTATCTTCTCCAACAAGTGCAATGACTTGAATGAAACTTAACTTGACTTCTGATGGGAAATCAATAAACCAAGCTGAATTAATAACAACCGTAGGATGTACTCTTTCAATTAAAGACTCTTCAATCTTAATCATACCTGCTTCATCGGGTACTCTTAAGATTGCCTCGGCACGTGAAGTAAACATAAACATAAATAGAAATGAAAATAGTAATATACCAAGTGTTTTCACTTGTGAATGATTTAAAGAAAAGCGTAATGAATGAGTCATGGGATTGTCCTCCTAATTTAAGAATATTATAACTAAGAAAAATAACTTGGTTGTGAAATAATGACAAAATGCATGAAACACATGATAACTAACATGCAAGAGTGATATTTAAGCCTTTTCCTAAGTGTTTATCATTGTTGAATAGTAACTAATCTTAGTTTTATACAATTAAATATGCAGAAGAAACAAGCCAGAATCAATGGTGATTCTGGCTTTACCTATACTTTCATAATAATGACATTAACCCATTTTCCACTACGATGTGCTCTTAAATCTTCAGTTTCAAAGAGTTCAACAATCTTAATACCTTTAAACTTATTCATAAAGGTTTCTAAAGTTTCTTTTGTAAAGCATGTGAACTGACGTCCTTCTTTAATATAATCATAGTCACTACACTTAAAGGACATATAGAAAATACCATCATGTCGCATAAGGTCTATATATTTTTGAATCATTGGTCTTATATCATTTCTATTGAGATGGATAAGTGAAGAACTTGCCCATATACCGTCGTAGGTTTCAAAGGTTTTAAATGATTTTAAGGATTCTAATTGAATTTCTGGTAAGAAAGCTTGTGAGTAATCGACATGATCTGCATTGGAATCAAAGGATGTTACGTGGTATCCACTGTTGAGGAAATACTGACTGTCACGACCAAAGCCTGATTCAATGTCGAGGAGTGAAGCATGAGGGTGTAAGTATTTTTCAAATTTTTCGTATATAAAAGATAATTCTGTAGGTAATTTTGGTTCAGTGTTGTTGTTTAGGTGATCTGTTTTAGAGTTGTTCATACTACTATATTACCACTAAAGTGGTGAAGAGACTAATTGTGTGATGTTTCTGATTGTATTTCACATAAAACCCCAAGAAGTATTTCTTGGGGTTAATGTTATGAGAATGAGCAGAAACAAGGGATTGCTTCGACGTCTTTTTCTTTAGCGTAGGTATGTAATTCTTCTGGAGACATTTTCTCAATAACTTCTAGTCTGAATTGTTTTAAGGTATACGGAGTCCCTTCTCGCTTCATCATTGCAACATCCAATTCAAATTTATTTCTAAATCTTTCTTCCATATCCTCAAACTCAGCATAGCGATCTGGCCATACTAAATATAAGTTTGCAAAGTGATGCATTCCCGCTCTTACACATCGACCACCACAGTTAGCATGATGAAATCCTAAATGATACATGCGAGGCAGTTTAATTCCCCATTCATTTTCAATAATAAAACGAGCTTTAATGTCTGTACTCATTGAATCAATCATTGGAAATCTAACTTCTACTGGATCTAATGGCAAATGTGTATAGTGAAATCTTAGACTATCAGCACGATGAGTTTCATTAGGACCAATTCCAAAGTAAATGATTGGTTCTTCACCTTTTAGACGCATGTTTTCAATAAACATTAACGTTTGTTTTACCTTGAGTTCTTCAGAGCACTGAGCATGTCGCGCATTACCTAAGAATCTATTTTCAAAGAAAACGTCTTCAGGTGTTCTTCCATCAACTACACGTGTGATTTCTAAACCAATATATGATGCTGCTTCTTCCATAAATCGATAATTGTCTTCATCTTCCCACTGAGTGTCGGTAAAGAATAGAATTACGTCATCTCTACCAAATTTATCTACAACCCACTTAGCTACAAAAGCGCTGGATGCTCCACCACTATACATAACTAAATGCTTAACATTAGTATTCTCTTTCATTGAAACCTCCTATTTTACATATTTCTCTAACAGTTCAATGATAACTTTTTCTACTTCTGACTGGGTAATATAGCGCTGATTAGCATCGATTAGGCTTTGATAACTTCATTATATTTGATAGGTTTTGTATTTGATATATAAATCAAATGTTATGAAGAATACCGTTTATGCTAAAATAATTAATAAGTAGAATTGATGTAGTAAAAGGGGGATATTCTATAATGATACAGTTACCAAACTCAAATGAATTAGATACTCTAGCTTTCACAAGCATGTTTACACACTTAACTAATTCCTATAAGTTGTTTTGGTTTAAAGCAATATTTGATCGTGTCATCAGCGGTGAAGCCAATATTCAAATATCTGATCTAACAAGTAAAATAATAGAATATGCTTTCCCACTTATTCACACCTACAAGTTAAATTTTGGAGGAGCGGATCAACTCAAAGTGACACTTAAAACAATCCCAGATAATTACAGTGGAAGAACTGATGCAAAGTCTATATGCAATGCAATACCTAATATTCAAGAGGTTAAATTTCGCAATCAAATCAAAAACTATGTCCCCTATCGACTGCTTTCTCCATTCTATAGAGATATTATAAGTGGAATAAAAGATGACAATAAAAAAAATCAATTGATACTTCAGGCTTCAAATAGTGATCACTTCAGTTTCTACAAAATTGATTTAAGTGTAGATTCAATTATTGTTAATCCATTATGGATTAACTATATTTTGTCTAATCAAAGTTTAATTGATGCATGGTTTAAGTACCACTTAATAACATTTCTACAATCAAGAAATCCTTCTACACCTAACATTCCTTTCAAAGTTGATAGTTCAATGATTTCTCGAAGCCTTAATCTTCAGCAAAAATACTGGAACTTCGCTATAAAGGCGAATCCAAGTCTAAATTTTGATATCTATATTAAGGAAGAATTTTCTAATGATAGTATTTCAAAGTATGGAATGTTAAGTTTAGATCATGTAATTCCTTTTGACTTCGTTATGCATAATGAATTATGGAACTTGACTCCAATTCATCGAAATATTAATAGTGCAAAAAGCAATCACTTACCTAGTTTGAATTTTATTTATGAGGTAGCAAATCAAAATTATGAATTTTTCAAAACTATTCAAGTCTTCTATCCTCTAAATCCTAGAGAAAGACATCCACTTGAAGATTATGAATATCTTAATCCTTTACTTAATCATAAGAATTTTGAAATTCATAAAGATGATTTTACACAGATTATGATGGGCCAACTAACCTCCTTACATACAATAGCTAAGAATCAAGGTTTCTCAATATGGCAACCATTTTCGAAAATTGATTAGTCTTACCCAATTAATACTTGAAAATTGATCACTTCAACTTCTACTTTTCATTAGGTTAACATATTTGGTATATAGTTATTGATATAGAAAAGCAAATACAAGATTGTATTTGCTTTTCAAGTCCATTATTTTAGAATGTCTATCCTGTGACTACACTAGTTGAAGAACTTGTTGTCGGTTTCATTTTCGCAAACGCTACGTATGAGATAACAGTTTGGATAATGATGAAAAAGAAATAAATTGGAAATAGAAACATTGCAACTGAATATAAGATTGCTCCTGTTAATGCAAAACCTCTTTTATGCATTGACCATCCAAAAAAGTTGAAAATCAATCCAATAAATGTTGCTAGTGCATGTGGAAAAATAATGATACCTGCTAGTCCAACACCAACTTGTTCTGATCCGGTCGAGCCTGAAAACACTGAACTAAAATAGGAAACTAAATAGACGACGTAGATCGCACTCAAAACCCAAGATACTAATAATAGTTTGCTTTTCTTCATACGCTTTCTCCTTTATTTGATTTTTATTTTAATTGGATCCGAAAGCAAATCAACTTTGAAATATAGAAACAAACCTTCTGTAATACTAAGTGGCACCTCAAATGCAATTTCCCCAACTAGAAGATCTCCTGAAAGAATTGATGAATCTAAGCTCCCTATCATATCTGGATAAAATGATCTAGACATTACAACTCCTTCTTTTGACTTTAGTTCAAAAGATAAAAATGAACTCATATTATAAGTCTCTTTAGTATTGTTTTCTAATCTTACCTTAATTACTAAAAATTCATTACCTTCATCTGGCTTAAAGTATTCACCTCCCATATCACTGCGAGTTGATACTACTGTGACTGTTAATCCACTTTCAAAACTAACCTTCTGACCAAGGCTATATTCTGATGGTTTTTCAACAGGTTTAGGTTGCTCTTCTGTAACCAGATTTTGTGCACACCCAAATAAAGCTAATATTGTAAGCATTGTAACGAGTAATTTTTTCATTTTCTCCTCCACCGTATAAATCCATGCTATAAAAAATCTTCCAAAATCTCAATAATATCAAGGATAAAGAAGTAAATTTTAATGATTTAATGAACGATTATTTACAAATGATTAATTACTGTCCAAAAAAGTTCCCACACAAAAAACAGCCTCTCGGCTGTTTTGTTGTTCAAGAAGGGACAATGAAGCTTGTCTAGTTAGTGATGTAAGGTGAATCTCTTCACACTCATACTATACCAACTCTTCTTTCTTAATTCCTACGTAGTTTATATGCAAAACTGATGCAAAACTCACGTCAACGATGAATGATGTGGAAGAACTACTTTAAAGGTTGTTGAAGTGGGGTTAGAGGTAACACTAATCTCCCCTTTTAGTCGTGTTAGGATGCTCTTCACTAAATGAAGTCCTACCCCTGAACCAGAAGAATGAGATCCTTTATAAAACAAATCAAACATGTGTTCTTGATCCTCTTCACTAATTGCAGGACCTTGATTAGTAAACTCTAGAATAATACTTTGTGCTTGCTCAATTATACTAACTGTTAATGTTGATTTATTAGGTGCATATTGAATCATATTATCAAGAATATTAGAAACCATTTCTTGAACATATGGTGCATAAGAATGACAAGTCACTGAAGCATCACTCACTTCCCACTCACACTCTTTAACTTCCCAAAGTGGTTGTTTAGAAATAATGAGTCTTCTAATCATTTCACTCAAATCAAAGGATTGAACCGAAAGATACTCAAAGGATTCTACTTTAGACAATGTAAGTAGTGTTCCTGTGAGTGAAGCTAACTGATCAATCTCTTCAAGTAAACGCTCACGATATGGTTCTTGTGATTCTGGCAAATCAAGTGTTTGAACTAAACTTGAGATAACACTTAAAGGCGTCTTAAACTGATGTGAAACATTACGAACAAATTCTTGGTTTAAGTACTGATTGGATTCTAGGGTTTGTTGCATGTCATTGAATGTACTAATTAAAGATGACAGTTCATCATTGCCTTGATCTTGAATAAAGACATCATACACACCACTTTGAACACGACGGGTTGCTGCTTGAAGTGCATGAATACGACGCATAAGAATGCGTGTTGATAAAAAGGCAAATAAACTAAGTGCTATAAATGCACTCACAAGACCACCAATTAGAAAGATTGGAGAGTCAACAAACTCAGTTGGCACACTAACATTAAA
The DNA here is from genome assembly GCA_018335655.1 of Erysipelothrix sp. Classification (GTDB taxonomy): domain Bacteria; phylum Bacillota_I; class Bacilli_A; order Erysipelotrichales; family Erysipelotrichaceae; genus UBA6182. The sequence goes on along the minus strand of JAGXRX010000036.1, from coordinate 6,801 downwards.
CCAACGCATTAAAAGTCTTGGTATAAGTGTTGCCACAAAGAAACTAAACAGTATTGCTAAGGTAAGTTTAAGATTAAGTCTTTTCATAAAAGTACCCCTTTGTAGCCTAATCCTCTTATCGTCACAATCTCAAAATCAGGACTTTTAACTTTTTCACGAATAGATTTAATATGGGTATCCACTGTGCGATCATACGATAATGATGATTCTCCCCATATCAAATCAAGAAGTTGATTACGAGTGAAGATGGTTTGAGGATGTTTCAATAAATGAAATAAGACTTGAAATTCCTTCTTACTTAAGACAATGCTTTGATCATGCACTTTACATAGAAGTTGTTGTTCATCTAAGAAACTATGATCAAAGATTAACTGATGACGTTGATCTTTGTTTGTTCTTTTAAGGAGTGCTTGGATACGAAATCCAAGTTCTTTAAAATGATATGGTTTTACAAGATAATCATCTGCACCCAGTTCAAATGCTTTAGCTTTATCTTCAAGTGAGCCAAGGGCAGTACTCATGATAATAAAAGGTTTAGGATGAAGATGAGTGATTGCTGAAAGAAGGGATACCCCATCCATCTTTGGCATCATCATGTCCACAATCATCCCAGTTATCGTATACTCTGCAATCTTACTTAAAGCTTCTTCTCCATCAACAGCCACAACACATGACATGTGTTGTGACTCAAGAAAAGTTTTTAAGGTTTGAGCAAGTAAAACATCATCTTCAACAATCAGAATCATAAGTCTCTCCTTTTTTATTCGCTGCGTAGTGCAACAACAGGGTCTTGATGAGCAGCCATACGACTAGGAAATAATCCCGCAATGAGTGTTAATCCAGCACTTAAACCAACTAAGATTAATGCATAGGATGAAGGAAGTGATGAGAATTTCTCAATCCCTAAGAATGATTCAATGAATGCATCCACACCAACAAGTAGTCCATAACTTAATCCAATCCCTAGTATCCCTGCGAATAGTCCAATAATTAATGCTTCCGCATTGAAGATACGACTAATATCTTTTTTACGAGCCCCTAAAGATCGCATAATTCCAATTTCTTTGGTTCTTTCAATAACACTGACATAGGTAATAATTCCAATCATAATTGAAGACACAAACAGTGAAATAGCCGCAAAGGCTGAAAGAATGAGAGTAATTGTACTAATAAGTGATGAAATGGTTGAAGATAGTGTTTGAGCTAAATCACTGACAATCAATTGCTCAGTGGATGTTACGGTTTCATTATACGTATCAAATGCTTCTTTAATCAATGTTTTACTTTCAAAGTCTTTTGGGAAGATAAGAATAGATTGTGGTGTTAAGTCAGAACCAATGGCACGTAAGGTTGCTTCATAGGTATTAAACGTACTAAATGGAACTCCATTAAGTACATTAATTTGAGTTTGTTGTTTCTGTAAGGCAGCAACATCTGAAGAAGAAGCTTGATTAAGCCATGCTTGATTAAAACTAGGTAATGTTCCTACCCCAACATTAAGAAATGATGAGCCTGAGCCCTCTTTAATCCGTATTACCCCAACAATATCAACGGTAGAATTAGAAGAATGTGACATTAAATTTGAATCAAGAGATTGTATCTCTACTTGATCATTTTCTACTACATACAATGCTTCATGGGCAATAAAAGTAAAGGAATGCTCAAGTAGCTCAGTGAAATTGAATGGATTAGATAAGTTTAGAAACAAAGCATTGACAACACTTTGATCAATGGAAGAATCATCTTCTAACACAAAGATGGCTTCATTGTCTTTACTTGGATATCGTCCTGCCACTAAGTCATAAATGGACAATACAAACTGTTCATCTTGAGGAAGTTCAAAGAATAGTGATGCATTTGAAGCTAAAGGCCCCATTCCACTTCTAAGTGAAGTCGTCACAAAGGTTGGATTATCATTTACATTGGTTGCCACATTAAGTGTCATTGAGCGTTGAATCGTTACAGAGTTAATCCATTGTGGATTAAGAGACTCTATGAATGCTAAAGAAGACTCATTAAATAGATTAGTATGATCGACTTGTTCACTTTCAGAATCAACGATGATTCCTTGGTCAAGAGCAATCGTTTCATCAGGTCTAAACACATCTATTGGTCGTTGTGATAAATCATTAGTCACTACGTTTTCATTAAGTTGTAAAGGAAATCCTGCTAAGGTTTCACTTTCTATGGCTGAAACATAGGTTTCCATTCCATTGGATAAAGCTAATACTAAGGCAATCCCAATAATCCCAATTGAACCTGCAAACGATGTAATGAGCGTTCTTCCTTTTTTGGTAAGAAGATTCTGAAAAGATGAATTCAGTGCACTAAAATATGACATTGCCACATGTTTAAAATCACTACGTTTTACTTCATTCTCATAAACAAATGGATTTGAATCAGAAAGTACTTCTCCATCTCTTAGTTGAATAATACGTGAGGAATACGTTTGAGCAATCTCTGGATTATGCGTTACCATAATCACAAGTCTTTCTGCTGACAGTGATTGAATGAGTGTCATGATAGATTCAGAGGTTACTGTATCAAGTGCACCTGTTGGTTCATCTGCAAGTAATATCGTTGGGTTATTCACGAGGGCACGAGCAATCGCCACACGTTGCATTTGTCCACCAGATAGTTGATTTGGTTTCTTATGCATTTGATCGTCAAGTCCTACTTGTGTTAGAACTTTACGAGCACGCTCAAGTCTTTCTTTCTTCTTAATACCACTTAATGCAAGTGCCATAGAAACATTATCTAGTACACTTAAATGAGAAATTAAATTATATGATTGAAAGACAAAACCGATTGCATCATTACGATAGCGATCCCATTGTCCATCTTTATAGTTTTTTGTGGAGATACCTCCAATGATAAGATCTCCACTATCCATATGATCTAATCCACCAATTAAGTTAAGTAAGGTTGTCTTACCACATCCTGAAGGACCTAGAATAGATACAAATTCATTTCTTCTAAAACTTAGATTAATACCTTTAAGTGCTTGCACACTTGTTGAGCCTATTTTGTATGATTTAACAATATCTTTTAGTGTTAACATGATATTTCTCCTATTTACATTCATACTATATTCCTCGAATGTGAAGTGAGTTTGAAGTTCAAAAGAAATAAAAAAGGTGCAGTGCACCTCTACTTCTTAAAGATTAATTTGAATGACGTCACTTCAGGATTTGAGTCTACTTGGATACTTCCACCATAGTGTTCCATGACAGCCTTCACTATCGCTAATCCAATACCAATATGACCGCGTTCTCCTTTTTGAAAGCGATCAAAGATTTTATCTTTGAAGTCTTCTGGAATCATTTCACCATCATTTGATATCTTAACTTCAATAGTCTTAGCATTATCAAACACTTCCCATACAATCTTTGATTTAGAATATCGTATTGCATTGGTTAATAGGTTTGAGAACACCTTCGTTAAGCTTGAACTATCCATCTTTAAAATAACAGGATGATTTGGAAATTGATATTTCAAGTCCAATCCTTTTTCTTCAATAAGCACATGCATCGTAGAACTAATCTCTTCAATAACATCACGTATATCAAGTGACTCTACGATTACATCGACATTATGCGCTTCTAAGCGAGACAAAACAAGAAGATCATCAATAAGAAGTTTGAGACGCTCTCCTTGATTTGTAATAATATTTAAAGTATTTTCTTTAGTCACAAAATCATATTGGTAGGCTTCTAACTGAGCAAGTATGATTTGAAGAGGTGTTCTTAACTCATGGGAAACATTTTGAAAGAAATGGCGACTTGCTTGTTCTTGTTCAACTAAGTTGGAGACCATGGTGTTCATGGAGTCATGAAGGACAATGAGTTCTTTCTCATGATACTTATTGAGATCTGACTTTCGATTACCTTTTCCAACTGATGTGGCAAATGCTGATAGTTGAGTAAGTGGTAGTGTCATTGATGATGACACAAACCATATAAGAACAATCCCTATCACAAGCATAATGGCCATAATAACAAAAAGGATAAGATTTAGATTATCTCTTAAATTTGCTAAAGTTGACATTGATATATACAATACAATCCATTGAGATTCATTACTAGGATTCTCAATAAGGTTCACATAAAAGAGTTCATTATTAATACGCAGTTCATGAATTAGATTTGAAGGAGCTAATTCATTCTCTTCAAGAACATCCGCCATAACACGATGCAACACTAACATGTGAGGACTATGCATCATCCCTACATCAATACTTTCATAATCTGGAGTCATTAAGAAGTTTTGTGTAGACACAAAAAGTCTTTGATTCATGCGATGTGATGATGTGATGATATTACGAGAATCAACAATCGCATCACGAGCGTTATTTAAAATGGAATTATTCATAATACTATTGAATGATATCCCAATAATAAAGAAGGTACTTGCTAAGACAAAACTTAAGACAAACGTGAGTTTTCCTTTAAACGTCATCGGTTTCATACTTCTGTCTCCATGATTCTAAAACCATATCCCCAGACAGTATCGATACTAATCCCAGAACCAATGAGTTTCTTACGTAAACGACGAATGGTATCATCACACGCTCGTGTTTCAACCATGCTTTCATATCCCCAAACCTTTTGAAGTAAAACTTCTCTTGAAATAGCTTGATCATAATGACGTGCAAGATAAAGAAGTACTCCATATTCCATTGGTGTTAATTCTAATGATTTTCCATGTGCAGTCGCAACACGTGTTTTAGGATCCATATATAAAGTATGGAATGTGACTCGCTCTTGGTTTTGTTGGTTAAGATCTAATTGAACACGACGAAGTAATGCTTTAACACGCATGACTAAGTTTAAGGTTGAGAAAGGTTTAGTAATATAGTCATCTGCACCAAGATGAATGCCTAATGCATAATCCATGTCAGCATCTCTAGCTGTTAACATAATGACAGGAACATTAGAAAATGCTCTGACTTGTTGAACAAGTTCAAAGCCATTCATGGTTGGCATATTTACATCGGTGATTAAACAATCACAGGTTCTTTCCTTGAAAGCTTGCAGACAATCTAAAGCACTTGTAAACCCTCTGACATCATAGTCATTAGCCACAAGAAAGGATAATATCGTATCTAAGATGACTGATTCATCTTCACAAACATAGATTAAAGGTTTCATAGTTTTATTATACATAAAAAACATCATGATAATTCATGCAAAGTTGCGTCAGTATATCACATGCAATTTGAATTGGTTTGTTTTATAATGAGCCCATAGGAGGCATAAAATGAAAAAAATACTAGTAGTATTACTATTCTTTTCACTAGCGTGGACGGTATTTCTTCAAGAAGAGCGTATTAATACGTTAGAAAGTACTTTAACTCAACTTCAATCAACACTCGCACAACTCCCTTCAATGCCTTCAATGATTACAATTGTGGATGAACAAGATGGTGTTTCTACCATACTACCAAATGTACTTGAAGGTGTCGTTGGAATTCGTGTAGACGCAACAGTTCGCCAACAAACATGGTTTGGAGAGCGTGATGTGCAAACATCAGGTTCAGGTTCAGGTTTCTTTATTCGAAGTGATGGATATCTAATTACTAATGCTCACGTAGTTGAAAATGCATTTCAAAATAATCGCTCACTTATTACAGTAGTCATGTTTGATGGAGCATCCCATGAAGCAGTCATTGCAAAATATGATCGTAATATTGATTTGGCTTTACTAAAAATTGGTGCTAGCGTATCACCCCTTGAGTTTGGATCAACAGGTGACATGCTCTTAGGACAAGATGTCTTTGCGATTGGTTATCCTTTAGGGTTTGATTTATCTCTTTCTATCACAAAAGGTATTATATCGGGATTAAATAGAAATCTAGGTAATGGTGTTCCGCTGGTACAAACCGATGCAGCCATTAATCCAGGTAATAGTGGTGGTCCACTCTTCAACATGAAAGGTCAAGTCATTGGGGTTAACTCCTCAAAGATTGCATCTGAGATTGTGGAAGGAATTGGATTTGCAATCATGGGAGAAGTCGTCTTAGAGTTCATAAGTGATGTTATTGATCTTGAAACATAGTTCAAACTATGTTTTTTTCTTGTTAGCATATTCACATTTATACTGATGTAAGTTTATAATATATTAAAAGGAGAATGTCACTTATGTGACACATAAGGCAATGAAAAACTTACTCAAAATTGTGTTTTCATGTGTTTTGTTGGCTTCACTTTTTGTGAGGCCATCCACGTCAACTTTCGCTTTAACACTTTTTGCTGGTGGGGATGGAACAGAGAATAATCCTTACCTTATTGAAACCGCTGAACAATTCTCTGCGATTCGTGCTAATCTTGACGCATTTTATGCTTTGATTAGTGATATTGATTTATCAGATTTAACGGGTAGTTTCGATGATTTAGATCCTCTATATAATAATGGGGAGGGTTGGATGCCAATCGGAACAAGACAAGCATCTTTTGAAGGTGTCTTTGATGGGCGTGGTTACAAGATTTCAGGATTAGCTATCAAGAAAACATCAGATTCAGAATCAATGGTGATGGGATTGTTTGGATCGACGTATGGTGCTACTTTGTATAATTTCGATCTTGAAGGAAAGCTTCACTCTACATCAGACAATGATACGGTTGTTGGTATGTTAGCCTCTGAAGCTGAAGCAACTTTTATTAGTGGAGTTCGTGTTTTTGGAACTATCGAATCTAGTGGTACACAGTATAACTCCTTTGGTGGGGTCGTTGGTCGAAGTACATTTGCTCACTTGTTTAATGTGGAATCTCATGTATTCATAGATACTCTAACAGAGGGACC
>JAGXRX010000035.1 GCA_018335655.1 Erysipelothrix sp. | reverse complement strand
TGAAAATCGACATGATTGTTAATCTCAGTAACATATGTTGTCAGAAACAAGTAAATAAAGAAAGGCAACAAAACTATTCCAAATGCAATAAGATTTATGCCTCTTTTCTCCAACATGGCTAATCCTCATTTCTTTTTTTATATATATTACTCTCAAATCTCTAAATTATCAGTGAATAACAATTTTATCATGAGTTTAACGTACTTTATTCATATTCTAAAACTATGTATTCAATGTGTCAATGAAGTATTATTTATCAAACTTAAAGCTTTCAGTTTATAATGAGATATCGCGACTAATCTAGTATCATTCTTGGCTCAATTCTTTTAATCATATATGTTGTTGTCCTATTAAATGCTTCTAGTCGAGATCTAGAAATACTACCCCAAATTGATTCATACAGTGACATTTATACTTCTTATTACAAATGTGTGTATAATGAGGTGATAGAAGATCAAAAGAAAATGTGAGGTAGTATATGAATAATGGGATACTATTTCAAGGCTTTGAGTGGTTTCTTCCAGATAACGGAAACTATTATAAAGACATGCATTTAAAATTGGATGAATTAGAAAGTATGGGAATCACAGCCATTTGGCTTCCACCTGTCAGTAAAGGAACATGGTCTAATGACACTGGTTACGGTCCTTATGATCTATATGATCTTGGAGAGTTTGATCAAAAAGGAACTGTAAGAACTAAGTATGGAACTAAGGATGAACTTGTTAATCTAATCAATGCAATTCATGAGCGTGGAATTCAAGTGTATGCAGATGTGGTGTTAAACCATAAAGCTGGTGCTGATAGCTCTGAAAAATTTATGGCTGTCAAAGTTGATTCAAATGATCGAACTAAGCAAATTGAAGAACCTCGCGAAATAGAAGGTTGGACTGGTTTTAACTTTCAAGCACGTCAGAATAAATACTCAGATTTCAAATGGAATTTTAATCACTTTACTGGTGTAGATTTTGATCAATTATCAGGAGATAAAGGAATATTTCGAATACTCGGAGAAAACAAAGGTTGGAACTTGAGTGTCTCTAAGGAGTTTGGGAATTTTGATTACCTTATGTTTACTAACATTGACCATGCACATCCACAAGTTAGAGAAGAACTAAAGAAGTGGGCAGATTGGTTTATAGAAGAACTTCATCTTGATGGTTTTAGAATGGATGCAGTCAAACATATAGATAGTACATTTATGAATGAGTTTACCAATCACCTTAAGTCACAACATGGAGACAATTTCTATATTCTCGGTGAGTTTTGGGATTCTAATGTAAATGCCAATGAGAAATATCTATCAGACACTGAATATGATATTGCACTTTTAGATGTGGGTTTACATTACAATTTCTTTTCAGCTTCACACAATGGTGAATCGTTTGATTTGCGTACAATATTTGATAATAGTGTTGTGAAGCTTAATCCTTCTAAGAGTGTTACTTTTGTGGATAATCACGACTCTCAACCAGGTCAGTCTTTAGCATCGTTTGTTGAACCATGGTTTAAAGAAATTGCCTATGGTTTAATTCTTTTACGCCAAGATGGTTATCCATGTATATTCTATGGTGATTACTATGGTACGGGTGGTGAATATGCTACTCAAGGATTTAAAGACAAACTTGATGTTCTTTCGATGATAAGAAAAAATCATGCCTATGGTTCACAAGATGATTATTTTAATGAACCTAATTTAATTGGTTGGGTTAGGCATGGGGATGAGGAGCATACTCATAAGGTTGTGGTTGTTGTATCTACTAAAGAAAAAAGATCAATTCGAATGTTTTTAGGAGAAGATCAGGCTAGCAAAGTCTATGCAGATTTCACAGGAAATTGCTTAGATAAGGTACAAATTGATGATGATAACTATGGAGAGTTTATTGCTGAAGCAGGAAGTATTTCTGTTTGGTTGGAAGATGGGATTAATCTTTAGGTGTTGAATTCTTATTTGCAGCTGATTGGTTTTGGTTTACAACTGTTCAGATAAATATCGCAATTATTGAAATGACTTCAAAGCATAGAAGTAAGTCGTGTATTCACAAAAAAGATGTGTTGACTATAATGTCAATACATCCTTTTTTATAATGTTTACTTCTCATTCTCTAAATTTTCTTTTGTTGCAGTAGAGTTCTTTATCTGATTTATTTAATACTTGATCGATGGTTTGATCTCCTGATGGATTCCATTTAGCAAACCCCATACTAACACTAATCTTATATGAATTTAGATTCTTATCATTATATTCTTGAAGAGTTGAAGTGACTTCTTGAAATAATGTCTCGATATCCCCGTCTTCCTCATGACTCTTTAAAATACATAGAAATTCATCTCCCCCTATACGAGCAGCTTTTCCATAAGGAGTGAAAACTTTTGATATTATACCACTAACTATTTTAATAGCATCATCTCCCGATTGATGTCCATATACATCATTGATTGACTTCAATCCATTTATATCACTGTAAACTACCCCAACACATTCGCCTGAAATTTTTGCTTCTTCTGTAACTACATCGAGATATTCAAAAATCCCTCTTCGATTCAAAAGACCTGTCATTGCATCTTTAATAGCAATATCCGCTAATATTTTTGTAACCCTAAGTCTTTCGAGTGTATTTGCAATCTGTTCTTTAATTGTTCTAAAAATTGCTCTACTTGCCACATCAATACTACACATAATATAGCCAAAATGTCTATTTCTAAAAAACAAGGGATGATAAGTAAATTGTTGTACACTATCAGTATCAAATATATCTTTTTGCATTATTGCTTTAGTATCATAACGACAAGGTGGTAAAACCTCACCTTTAGTAAATCGTAGCTTCATATTCATTTCATCAGAATATGCAAATGAATCTCTTATATCGAATTTAATAGGTTCATCAAACAAGCATACATGAAAATCATCAAAATGAAATGCTTTCAAGTAAGGAGTTATCGTTTGGAATAATTGCTCAACATCAGTTACCTGAGTCAGATCTAGTGTGAGTTCTGAAGAATAATGATATTGTTCAAGAAAATCATAATTGCTTCTTCGCTCTGTACGAATCATTGCATCTCCTACGATTAAAGCACACTCATAAAGTATTTCAGTCATTTTTTTGGATGAATGCAAGGAATTGTGTGCAATGAGAGATTCACGTAGCCACGTAATAAACCATCTTCCATCGAACAATGAATTATCAAACGCTATTTCTTGATAGCAAACTTTTGATAGTTTTTTCAAAAAACTACTGTTAGGTATTTCATTCTTGAACTCAAGTCTTAAAGTTTCCAATAATTCATGGACTTCTTTAGCGTATTTACCCTGGTAGGAAATATCAATTGCTTGAATCGTATCTACAATATTGATATTCCCGATATTCAATTTATCAGATGTATCCTCGAATGGTATTTCTTCTTGTTTTGGATTCGTATTATCTAAACAACTAAAGCAACCACATGACTCTCTCACTACTAACGTTCCAGGTAATGATTTATTAAAGTTCTTAATTTGACCTGTAATTAATTGATGTAATCCTTGTACCGATTCTTTACCTAACTCATAAATGGGTTGTCTAATCGTTGTGAAGGCAGGTTCAAATGTTGTCGCATTATCAATATCATCAAATCCTGTGAATGCTATTTGATCAGGCATGCTAATTCCACGGTCAGCAAGCGATTCATGTACCCCGATAGCCATCTCATCATTAGCACATATTATAATATCTGGTATGAATTTTTGATTATCAAGGAAATAATTCACAGCATCTCTCGCTGAATTTACTGAGAAATCACCTTCAAAGTAGCAAATATCTTCTGATAAAATATTATACTCTCTCATAACATCAGTAAAAGCCTTAGTTCTTCTTAAAGACTCAGTATTAGTCTTTGGTCCTGTTATATAGGCAAATTTTTTATATTCGTGATGACTTAAAACATGGAGTACTATGGATTCCATACTTTTATAATTATCTATAGTTACACAATTAGAATCTTCTAGCTCAAGAGATATATTAATCAATGGCTTTTGACTAAACCGATTAATGAACTGTTGGAAATGTTCAACACCTGCATAATTGGATAACGTTCCTGAGACTGAAATTATGCCATCTACTTGTTCAATGTTGCATAGATTGTATATGATATTACTTTCTCTTTCATCCTTTTGAGGTGATTCTAATGCTCCCCCCACAAAAAAATGAGTGTTATATCCCAAATTGTTGGCTTCCTTTTGAATTGCATACCATAGATTATGCTGATAATATTGATTCAAATGCGGAATCAAAACCGCTATATTTTTCTTCTTACTAGTCACGAGAAATTTTATCTCCAATCATATTTTATTATTTGTTTTACTTTTTATATGTAAGCGATTACACATATTGTACATTATTCATTAGCATTCTTGCAATTTGTATTTTGTTTAGAGAATTACCACTTAAATATTGGATACTGTTGCAATAACATCGAACTTACTTACAATATGATGTGTGTATAAAATAATCAATAATGCTTGATTTAATAAAAAAATCATATTTCATTAAGTATGCTTTTACAGTTAATCTTACAGTGATTTCGATAATGATTCCTAAGTCACAACTCATTAAAAAAAGAGAACTCTAATAATAGAATTCTCCTTGAATACTTTATACTCTTAATCCTGTCTGAAGGTTAATAGACCACAGACATTTTTTTTAAAGTCTACTCATTTTCCAATTCTACAATTAAATCATCTTTTCCTGCAATATCATACTTCTTAGGATTGACCATAATCAAACCTAAAGAAACAATGCTTAAAACACCTAAGAATAATGCTGGAAATCCTCCAAGATTTGATAGCATCTTAATGCCATCGATACCTAAGGTTGTGATGAAAATAAGTGAGACCAACCCAACTGTAGATCCCCAAATAATTTTAATAAATAATGGAGCTTCTTGTTTGCCATCTTTAATACCAGAAGAAGATATACTAGCCATTGCATTCGTAGTTGAGTCAGTTGCAGTTACAAACGAAATAAGTACCGCAAACAGATAAATACCAATTAAGATTGTAGATAGTGGTAATTGTTTAAGTACAGCATATCCTGCTGCTGCTGAGCCTTGCTCTGTCATTATCGCAAGCAAATCCACAACACCAGTCATTTGGAAATTAATTGCTGTTCCACTTAGAATAGTCATCCATACAGCACTAAAGATTGAAGGAATAATGAAGTTCATAGTTACTGCTTCTCTTATCTTATATCCATACGTAATACGGGCTAAGAATACTGCTGAAACAGGTGCCCAAGCTAACCAGTTTGACCAATAGAAAACAGTCCAACCTGATGCCCAAGTATCGCCACTCGCAACTCCTGTAAAGAGAGCTTTATCAAACAGATTAGTAAAGAACCCTCCCAAAGCTTCAGTACCTAAACCAAACATGTAAGCTGTTGGTCCAAATAGTAATAATGCGCCTATTATGATGACATAAAGGAACACATTAAAGTCTGATAAGATTTTGATACCTTTTAATAAACCTGTTGATGACGAAACCACGAAGGCAATTGTACCGACAATCGTTAAGATAACCCATAATGTTTTATCATTGGCTACACCAAACAGAGCATTCATACCACCACCCATATTAAGAATGGATGTACCAAATGAAGCAGATATCCCCGCCGCAACCGCAAATATCACAACTGCATCAATGATGTTATCAAGTTTCTTTGGATTATGATTTTTTATTAGAGGTGCAATTTCTGAACCTACACTAAAAGAACGGCGCATATTGTAGTAAGCAAATGCAAATACAATCGTCGGAACAGCATAGATTGCATAAGGAACGAAAGTCCAGTGTAAATACATGGTTTCCATCGCAAACTTGGCAGCAGCTCCAGACATTGGATCAATACCTAGTGATGATGGTGGATAAGCTAAATGCCAGATTGGTTCAGCAGTTCCCCAAAACATGATTCCTGCCGCAATTGTTGTACATAATGTAATGGTGAACCATGAGAATTTGTTAAGAATAGGTTTTGCATTAGGTCCACCAATTCTTATGTCACCCAAAGGAGAAAAGTATACTGCAATAATCATGATTAAACTTGCTGCACCAACTAAACTGAAAATCCAACCCATTTCAATGGTCATGAAGTCTTTCGCGAGCGTTGTGTATTCTAGAAAGGCATCATAATTTGTAAAGTTGAGTACAATTGTTAGGACTAAAAGAATGAATGCTGGAAAAAATACAAACGGGCGTAATTGCTTCAAATGCTTATTCATTATTCTCCTTTCAAATAGAAAATTATTTAAACTCTATTTTATCGTCAATTGATATATCCCACCTTATTGGTGTGACAGAAATACATTGATCCACAATTACGGTGTAGATGTCTGTATTGTGTTCTAGATGACTGAAGTCTTTTGAGATACTAGTTTTCAATCGGTATGGTTTAGATAAATCACGCGGAGTGACTGAATCAAACTCAGAGTAATTCATTCTACTTTGACGTGTCATCCGTATTTTGGTGTTATTATCCACTTTTTTAGGGATGTTGACATTATAAAGCCCAATATCTTTAGGAAAGGAACGAATCAATAGTTGCTGAATAATTCTTCGAACAAACTTCTTATCCATTTCCCAGTTTAATTCTTCATAGTTTTCGCTGTGTTGTTTATCCAAATCGAAAGCTTTTGAGAAAGCAATCGCATGAATACCATGACTATTAGCTTCAAAAGCTGCCCCAACAGTACCACTACAAGTTAGCGATAATCCCAAATTTTCTCCATAGTTTATTCCACTAAGACAGAGATCTGGTTTTCGATCAACCAACTCTAGAAGTGCATGAGCCACTACAAAAGCTGGTGAACCATGAATACCATAGGCTGTTATCTCTTTATCATTGATTTCAAGACTAAAAGTCTCGATGATTCCATTATCTTGATGCTTTGGAAATGATCGCCCCATGCCTGTTTGTTGTTTGATGGGACCAACAACGAGGATATCGGCTAAATCATCAACTGTTTCAGCCAATGCCTTTAAACCAGGTGAAAGAATACCATCGTCATTAGTTATTAGAATCAAAGGACGCATCTTATTTCAGAGCTTCGTAAACTGTTTGTAAGGTATTCTCTAGAAGACTTGGAAGTTGACGGTAAGCCACATTAAACTTCTCATATGCTTTATGATGTTCAGGATTAGGTGTAAATTCATCTCTTTGTTTAATCATGTGTTTAACAGCAGTTTCGTAATCAGGATAAACCCCTGTTGCTACAGCAACTGAGATTGCAGACCCTAAGGATGCTGCACCATTAACAACATTGCGAACTGTTCGTACACCGTAGATATCAGCGATCATTTGCATGTATAAATCACTATTAGATCCACCACCAGATACAATGATCTTAGTAGGATGGATACCTAGTTCATCACACATTGCATCATAACTATTCTTAAGCGTTAAAGCGATACCTTCTAAAATTGAACGATAGATATGGCCACGTGTATGACGCTCATCAAACCCAATAATGACACCTTTACGATAAAGTTGAGTTGCAGGTGAAAGCCAATCAGGAATGGTCATTAACCCATCTGATCCTGGTGGAAGCACTTGCGCTTCTTTTGCTAAATAATCCTCTACAGCATAGTTTTCAGAACTAGCTTTTTTTGCATACTCATCACCAATAATATTCTTATACCAAGTAACATGCCACATACCTCTACGGATGCCAGCGCTTTCATAGAGATATTTAAAAGGAAGATTGGACAAATTTGTGAAGAAGTTGTTTGCTGTTTCGATGTTTTTCTCACCAAATACCATCGATGTGATGTAAGTTCCTAATGAGATTAACCCCACATTGTTTTCGATTAATCCACAACCTAATGCTTCTACAGCTTTATCATTAGCTGTTGCAACAATCGGTAAACCAACAGGTAGTCCTGTTTCAAGTGACGCTTGCTCGTGTACATATCCAAGAATAGTTCCTGGTAGTTGTAATTCAAAGAGTTTTTCTTTTGGAATATTGAATCGAGAGAAATATTCTTCATCTTTTGACCATTCCCATGTATTGAGATCGGATGGGAATTGCCATTGATAAGCATTGGCTACAGTATCCTTAATCTCACCAGTTAATCTGAAAGTTAAATAACCTGATGTTGAGCCAGTATATCCAATATTTTCATCATCAATATAAGTGTCATATGCTCTAACATCCATCCAACTCATAATTGGTTCAGCTAAAGAACCATCTTTTTTCATAAAGACTCTACAACATCTAATCGAACAGATACCTAATCCAACAATATCCTTTGGATCACCTTTGAATTCTTTCATTAACTTATTTAAGACAACTTTTAGACTGTCCCATAGATCATCATCAGGATGTTCAACATAACCATGTTGACGAGACATCATAGGTTGTAGAGGTTCACTTGCACCACATACTACGTTGCCTTCTTGATCATATATAAAGACCTTTGTACTTTGTGAGCCACTGTCGACTCCAATTATATATTTCTTCTTCATTTACCCTCCATAGTTAAAAATGATGCTTAAAGCATCATTATCTTAATAAATATCCACCATCAACAACTATTGTAGCACCATTGACATAATTTGCCGCTGAACTTGACAAGAATACACAAGTCCCCATTAAATCTGCTAAATAACCCCAACGGTTAGCTGGAATGTGTGCAAGAATTTCTGCATTACGCTTAGGATCGCTTTGTGTCTTAACTGTTAATTTTGTAGCAAAATAACCTGGTGCAATTGCATTCACTTGAATGTTGAATTGTGCTAACTCATCACACATGGATTTTGTTAAACCAACGATACCGTGTTTTGTTGCAGCATAAGCAGGTGACCATTGTCCACCTAAGAAAGCAAATAATGATGCTATGTTGATAATCTTTCCACTTTTTTGTTTAATCATATACTTACATGCTTCATGAGTCATTTCAAATGCCGCTGTTAAGTTAATAGCAACCATCTTGTCCCATTCTTTACGAGTAAACTGAGTAACATCTTCAATATTGATGCAAATACCAGCACAGTTGACAAGGATGTCAATGCTACCAAATGTATTTACACACTCATCCACTACACGCTTACATTCACCATCAGCTGTAATGTCAGCGAAGATATGATGGTACTTAACACCTGTCTCTTCGACTAGTTGTTTAGTTTCTCCATCATCATCCATAATACTTGCAGCTAAAACGTTTGCTCCAGCTTTAGCTAAAGCGGTAGAAAATGCTTGTCCTAAGCCACTATTACCACCGGTGACGACTGCATTTTTTCCCTTGAGGGAAAAGAAATCTAGGTTAAAGTCTTGAATGTTCATTGTGTTTCCTCCTAGAAATTCAAACTGTTTTGTTCAATCTTATGTATGAGTTTTTCGATAAACTCAAGTGCATCGCCTTCAACCACAATTTGGGCTAGGCTGCATATCGGTGCAAGTTTATCTGTATTTACCGCAATTATGGTTTCTACATTCTTAAGTCCTTCAATGTGTTGGACTGAACCAGAAATACCTAAAGCAATGTAGAGTTTTGGGCTAACTGTTTTACCTGATTGCCCTACTTGGATTTTTCGTTTAACTATTCCAGCATCTACTACTTTACGACTTGCTGCTACTTGTGCATTGAGTATAGTTGCTAAATCTTGAAGTCGATTGAAATTGTCAATAATTCCAGCCCCACCTGATATTATGACTTTACTATCACGTATGTCTTCAGTTTTAGCTTTTGCATGAGTTTCAAGCAAGCGAATTTTTGATGGCTTGGGTTGATAATCTTCTAAATAGGTAATTGATGTTTGTTTAATTTGTGTCTGAGTAGATTGAAATACCCCAGGTCTAACGCTCATCATAATTGGCCCTTCACCTATTGACACAATCTGTGCCATAAGTTTGCCACTGTAAGCAGGCCGAATCATTTCAATCACACCTTGATTTGATTTTATATCTGTGACATCCGCAACAAGCCCAGTGTGAAGAGCAATAGCCAAACGAGGCGCAAGAATGCGACCTATTGGACTTGCAGAAAAAAGAATGATGTCATAATGATGTTGAAAATGAACTTCTTTTAAAAGTTCTGTTAGATTCAATGTGTCATATGAATTTATATTACATTTATCAATAATTAATACATGATCATAAACACTATTTGTGTTAGGTACATTATCTTGTGTGCCTATGGCTGTGATCTCAAAAGCCTGATCTTCAACCATAAGCTCACACGCCCCCAACAGACTAAGATCGTTGGGATGATTCCCATCAAGATATACTAGGATCTTTTTCATGATATAAAACCTTTTTCTTTTAAGAATTCATACACCACTTGTATCCCAGTATCATCATTTGCTACTTCAATCTTATCGCTTCGAGTTAAAGTTTTAACAAATGTTTTAGTAACCTTCGTTTTAGAACCATCAAATCCAACATCTACTTTACTTAAATTTAAATCTAAACAACTAATAATCTTTAAACGATTTGATACATCTTTATTAAGATCTTCATAACGTACATAAGGTAGTTTATAGGGGACATCCTTTTGTAGACTCAGAACTGCTGGGAGCTGTGTCTCATAAGTCATCACATGATGATCGCTATCAACACTTAGCTCCAAGCGTCCTAATTCAATTTCGTGGGTTTTAATATTTATGATGTTTGATAAATGAGGTAAGTTCAACCACTGTGCCACTTGTGCTGGAACATGCGATGTATCGCCATCCAAGGTATGTGTCCCACTCAAAATCACATCATAGCTTTGTTTCTTAAGATACTCTGATAACACCTTGCTTGTAGCATATGTATCGCTTCCAACAAACGCAAGATCTGAAATCAGCGTTGCATAATCAACATTTAGTCTCAATAAATCTTCCAATTTATGGGTGATGTTACGAGGTCCCATACTAACAACTTCAATTTCAGTATGTGGATAGCTCTTTTTTAGACTTAAGGCAAATGCGACTGCACAGGCATCTTCAGGATTAAGAATCTGATTCATCTTTTCCCGAATCAACACATTGCGCTCGTAATCGTATTTGAAGTCTTCCATGTCTGGAACATATTTAATGAGACAGATGATTTTCATTTTATGCTTTGTTTTCCTTTTTAATGAGTCTTCCGAAAATAAATACTAATACAACACCAGTTAAACCAAGAATAGCACTGGAGATGAAGTAAGCATTAAATCCACCCATATCACCGAATGTGTTCCATAAGAATGAATTGAATTCAGGAAGGATGATGTCTGGCATGTAACCAATGAATGAAATTGCTCCAATGGCTGTACCAAGAATTATAGCATCAAGTTTAAGATCGCCTAAGAGTGACCAGTATGTTCCACGAATGGCATATAGGAAGACTCCTAGAAGAATGATTAAGATAGGGAATAAACCAGCATTACCAGCTACTGGAAGTACTGAAATAGTGACTAATACAGCTGCTGCGCCTGCTAATGAAATCATTTGAACAGTTGTACGACCAATCTTATCACCTAAGTAACCACCAATAAACCCACCAACAGGACGCATCCATAATACAACGACCATAGTACCTGCAACTGAAACTGGATCAATACCAACATAAACTTCTAAGAACCATGATAAGTAATAGACTGTCCAGAATACAGCATATCCCATGAAAATTATAGCACCCATTAGATATACTTTTTTGTTTTTAAATAAGCTACCTAGTTCAGAGAATTTGAAAGCAGGTGATTTAACAGCTTCTTTCTTATTCGCATCAAGAGCTAAGACTTTCTTATCATCTTGAACAAAGAACCAAACTAAAGCTGAAGTAATAATTAGAACTGCAGAATACATGTAGATAACTGCAATTAAAGCTTCACGTTTAAGAAGAATATCTGAACTTGCACCTAAGATACCTGAGAAGATAAATAGTGCTAAACTGGCTAGTAAGGCTTCAACAACCCCACGTCCACCGTCCAAGACACCGAAGAATGTACCTTGCTCATCTTCATTTGCAAGTAGTTTTACAATCTTCATATGGGCACTCCAGAATGTGAATACAGAGAAGATACCCCAAATTCCGAAGATCACCATAACATACTCATAATTAGGAACTTGTGCAAACCATAATCCACCTAAACCGGTGAAGAACAGTGACATAGCTAGTAGTTTCTTCGCTGAGAAGCGATCGCTTAGGATTCCACTTGGAATATAACCAAATACGAATACCCATCCTAAAAGGGTATACATGGTGTTGAGTTGTATGTTAGTCATGTTGAAGACTTGCAAGATTGTCTCTTGATAGTTACTTCTTAGATAGATCAATGGATAGATTGATCCAGCAGCTAATACAACTAGAAAGAACTGAAAATACTTTTTATACTTTTCCTGGCTCATGACGGGCCCTCCTTTTTATTATATACTCGCTATAGCACGAGCCAATTCTCTTGATTATCCCCTATAAGTGATCGCAAGATGTGCTCATGCATGAGTAGCGAATGATAATACTCCTTTACTTGATATACTTCATTCCCTCTTCTTGTGGGTATATCGTCCCAAAATTCATAATTCCTTTTGGATCAAATGTTTCTTTAAGCTTTTCTAACATAAAGTATGCTGAACCATGCTCATCTTTAGTCCATTGATTACGGAACTTACCAATACCGTGGTGATGACACATTGATCCACCTAGTTTTAATGTTTCTTCCACAATAATCGTTTGAATTGGATGATGATAGATGCGCATTTCATCTTCTGGCTCACAATTGATCTTATAGTTGTAAACAAAGTACATGTTAGTGCCATTGATGTAGCTGTGTGATGAGTGTCCACCTAACATAGTTAGGTCATGGGCACGATCAAATTCACTTCTAACACGTTTGATTACGTTGTCATAGATGAGTGGAATAGTTTCCCAATCTGCGGAAATCTCAGTTGTAAATCCTGCATGTGAATCATTTTCAATCATGCCTTCAAATTCATCATCAATGTCTTTTTGAGACCAGTTTAGATGATTAAACCAATTTTCAATGTGTTTACTGTCAACTTTTTCAATAATGCTATCTTTGAATTTTTCAATCGCTTCATCAATACCTACTGATGTAGCGTTGACTATATGTTCATTACCTTCGGCCATGAAAATCAAAACACATTTTTCTTTATAGAAATGGTAGAAGTGTTGGTATGCATCTTCTTCAGAATAAACACGTGCTACAGATGGACGATAGCCATTAACCATTACTTCACGTAAGATCTCAATACCACTAGCAACATCTTTAATTAGATATCCATGGAATTGGTGATTCTTAGGGAAGAACTTAAATAATTTAACTGTTACTTCAGTAATGAAGCATAATGTGCCTTCATTACCAATTGCGATATGGCGAATATCTGGTCCCCCTGCACGTCTTGATACATTCTTAATGCGGGAAATATGACCATTTGGGAAGACACATTCAAGTCCAACCACCATATCTTCAATTCCACCATATAAAGTTGAGAATTGACCGATACTGCGCGTTGATACTAGACCACCAAACTTAGCTACAGGTTTTGATTGTGGAGAATGCCCGGTTGTTAATCCTTTTAGACGACACATATCTTCTACATCTTGTAGACGAACACCTGCTTGGACTGTTAATTGCATGTTGTACTCATCAATCTTTATGACCTTGTTTAGACGTTCTGTGTCAATAACTAAAGTTGTCTCTTTCCAGTTTTCTAATCCGCCTTCAGTTGCGGTTTTACCACCTCTCGCAATGACATTAATTAAATGTTCATTACAAAAAACCAGTAATTTGCTGACTTCTTCTGTGTTAGCTGGATAAACAATAGCAAGCGGAAGTGGAACATCTAATACTCTTCTTGCCTTAGCGTACTTTTTATAACGATCTGCAGAAGCATCATACAATTCTTCATGATTAGTATTAATCTGATCTGCTTTAACAATCTCAAGTAATCTTTCCAATATCTCTTTATGTTGCATTGTGTCCTCCTTATATGCTTATAAACATATATTATTAGCAGAAAACTCAAATGTCAACAAAAAAAGTGAGAAATTATACATTATAAGCGTTTACATTTACATATATTGGAAACTTTTCCATTTTTATAGTGTTTTATACTTCTTAATACTTTACTAAAGGGTGTCAAAATGGTAATATTTATCAGAGAAAAGTAGGGAAACCCATGATCAATGTCGACCTCAATCACTTAAATCCACTTGAAAAAACGATTTACAACACGCTTAGTCAAAAAGTATTAACTATTCCAGATATTAAAATCATGCAAGCTGCTGAGCTTTGTTCTTGTTCAGTGTCAAAAATATCAAAGGTAGTCAAGAAATTAGGCTTTAAGAACTATAAGCAATTTATGAATTTTTTGTATGGCAAAGATATCTCAATTAGTTTTGTGTCCAACGAACTTAATCGTATCAAGCAATTTATTGATGACTTCGATTCTGAAATCGTTGATGACTTTATTGACCTACTCCATCAACATGAACGCATTATTCTTTTTGGTTATGGTCCATCATATATCGTGACTCAATATTTTGAATACAAATTACATACACTTACAAGTAAATTCTCAATTACCTTACAAGATCCTTTGGCTGTCAAAAATATGGCTGATGAAAAGAGTCTGTTAATTATCTTTACAGCAACTGGTGCCTTTAAATCGTTTGAGGATGTTTATGCAACCGCTAAAGATAAAGGCTCTACTGTAATTGTTGTGTCTGAGGAGTATAATCCTTCTTTAGTTAATTCTTGCGACAATTTGTTTTGGCTATCTAAATACAGTCAACCTAGTGGACTTCAACCTCATGAGAAATCTCGAACTGTGTTCTTCATCTTTATTGAAGAAGTTATCAATCGTTTGATGCAATTATAAGTTTCTTCTTCACTGATTGAGAATTCTGAATGAAAAGTATATTAAAGTGAACTGATTTTCATTATAAAGTTAAATTACACATGTAAAACAAAACCCACTTAACAGTGAAGAAGTATAGTATAAGTAGACACTCAAGAAAAACCAATTCTTGAATCATGTCTACTTTTTTCTTAGGATAAAGGAAAGGAGAAAATCTATGGGGAGACCAAAAGGAAGTATAGGAAGACTTTGCAGGAAGTGGACAGCCAATGAGAAATTGGAAATTGTGACACTACACTTAGAAAAGCATCGAAGCTATCGATCACTTGAAGCAGAGTATCGACTAAATCGAGGTGTAATAAGTCACTGGGTAAAACGATACATTGAGTTTGGATT